>JAHDWH010000424.1 GCA_023384455.1 Caldilineaceae bacterium
TATCTCTTCCTCCCGACTCATTTTCCACCCTCGCATACTTGTGGGTAATGATTAGGCTCCAGGCGGAGAGTCCTTTTCCAGGCGGAGATTTTGGCTGCGGGGGGATAGCTGCCCGCTATTTCCACAGAAAACTGGGCGGTCGCATCGTCGGCGGCGTGGGCCACATCCCTGGCGGCAAATTCGATGCCGGGGGACTGCATCACCCCGTCCACTGTGGGCAGCAGGCTGTGATAGGCGGACTGCATTGTCCAGATGGCGTAGCGGTTGGGGCCAAAGGTGGCGGCGGTATAGGTCTCCACGCCGGCGTCCACAAGCAGGGGCTTGCCGTCCCGGTAGACGACGAAGGTGCCGATGTCGTTGTGGTTGTGGCTTTCGGCGTTGTGACCGCCCTTTGCGCCCAGGAAGAAGCCGTCGGCGCTGCCCGCTTTGTCCCGGGCTACCATCACTTCGATGACCGGCAGCCAGATATCCCGAATTTGGGGTGGGCGGACCGGCGCGTCGGGTAGGTCGGCCAGGCTGAAGAGACCCCGCAGGAGGCGTTGGAAATTGTTCTGGCGGATGTCGCCGTCGGCCACGTAGCCCCGTTCGGCCAGCTTTTTGCGCTGGGCCAGCCAAAGGCCCTGGGTCATCATCAGCGGGTCGCGGATGCGCTCGCCGTAGCGATAGACCAGCACCCCGTCCGGGTAGACCAGCGCAGGGGCGTCGGCGAAGTTGATATAGTAGTCATCGTCGATGTGTACCCGGTAGACAAAGCGGCCTATCTCCTGAATCAGCGGTTCGTCGTAGAGATCGATCTGGCCGCGGCTGGCGCTGTGCAAGAGTTCCAGATTGTCGAAGAGGGAGGCACCGGCCCGCCCCCAATAGCTCGGCCCCTCGTCGCAGCCGCCGTCCGCGGGGTAGGGGTCGATGAAGTTGTCTACCGCGCGCATAATTTTGTGGACCGTCGCCAGCCGCCGGTGGTTGTCCGTCTCCATCAGCAGCACCGCCGAGAGCCAGTTGGAGCAGATCCAGGGGTTCCAGTTGTTCACCCGCTGCTGACCCTTGCGCAGGGCAAAGCCCATCCAGTGAAAATCATCCCGCACGAAAAGCGGCGTCAGGATGCGCCGGTCCAGCTCCAGGGCCATCCGCTCCCGGATGACGGGGGATACCGCGTCCAGCCGGTCGCCCAGCAGATAGTAGGCCCAGGCGATGAGGTTGCCCGTCTCGGCGGCGAAGAGATCGACGGTGGGTTCGGCGGCGTCGGGCAGGGTATTGCCCGCCTGTTGCACCCGGATGTGGGCAGGCACGCCCCAGTAGCTCTCCTCGCAAATGGCCCAGATGCCGTTGGCGATGTCGTCGAGGAAACGCCCTTCGCCTTCGATGCACTCGGCGGTGACGAGCATTTCCAGCGCGCCCCGGCGCTCGAAGTGGGGGCGCTCGTAGTTGCGCCGGTTGCCGATGCGGCTGTATTGGAGAAAGAGGGTGGCGGGCAGGCTGGGGTAGTCGTAGTTCAGGTAGGCTTCGGCCCGTTGCCGATGGGCAGCAGCCACGGGTGCGGGCAGGCTGTCCCAGGCGGCCCGATCTTCAATCGTCGGGTAGGGGTGATAGTCGGCCCGGGGCGTAATCAGTTGGGGCAGGTCGTGGAGGGAGTAGCGTTGGTGGAGCATTTTTGGGGGTTCCTTCTGTTCTATTGGGCGTGTCGGGGTGGATACTATTGGAGAATTGTCGGTTGGAGAATTGTCGGTAGAGAGTGGGTTTTCAAGGGGATCATCAGATGTTCAATGCGCTCGTATTCGTCCAGTTCTGCTTGCTCCGCAGCGGTGAGCGGTTGCGTCTTTCCCCGTTCGAGCAAAAGACGCAACCGTTCCTGCATTTCTGGCGACGGTCGAAAGCGGGCAATCTCTTCGGTTGTGGGATTGCCCGCCAAAAAAGCCAAAATATAGCGATAGACGCGGTTGGGTAGGGGAGAAAGTTCCCCCAATCCCGATCCAACAATCTCATCGATACGATCTTTATGCAAAGATAGCCGTTGCGCTAACGGAGCAGAGACCTCAATCGTGACCGTCGTCATTGCTTATCCCTTTCGTTCAGCCACCAATCGCCGCCTGAATGATCTCTTCTTCCATTTCTTCCCAATCGCTCACCGGGCCATTGAGGGCAGCCAGACGGTTCAGTGCTTGCTGGCGGCGCTCCCGTTCTACATCTTGAAGATAGACCTTCTGCACGGCTTCGCGGACGAGAACCCCCACCGGCTTTTGTGCCCGTTGCGCACAATTCATCAGTACGTTGTGTTGATCTTCGGTTAGCATTGTTTGCACACGGATTGTATAAGTCGCCATTGCATCTCCTTTTCGCACTATCCATCTACGCGTATTGATACCATAGCACATAGAGGATACTCACGCAATGACATAAAACCGCCGGCTATTGAACTACCTTCCGCCACGAAAAAATCTTCTGCACTTGTAACTACTCAGGCTCAGGGTGCGACGCACTCGCCACACTCATTTTGCAGTGGAGTCCACTCCTGGCGAGTGCGTCGCACCCTGGGTAGTTAC
>JAHDWH010000105.1:0-15728 GCA_023384455.1 Caldilineaceae bacterium
CTGCGTCTTCTGCTTTCTTATTTTATTTTTTTTTGGGTGTTTTCCCTGGTGAAAAATTTTTATTAAACGTGAGAGGGGTCTTCGCCGTCCTTTATCACGTCTCACGCCTCACGAAAGAGTGCTGCGTGAATCGCCAAAATCATCTCACCAACCCCTCCCTTCTCTACGCCGAAACCCTCGTCCACGCCCTGGCCGCGGCTGGTCTGCGGGATGTCTGCATCGCGCCCGGCTCCCGCTCCACGCCCCTGACCCTGGCCTTCGACGCCCACCCGGACGTGACCGTACATTTGCATTTGGACGAGAGGTGCGCCGGTTTCTATGCGCTGGGGCTGGCAATGGCGACAGAACAGCCTGTGGCACTGGTCTGTACCTCCGGTACAGCCGCGGTGGAGTTCCACCCGGCGGTGGTGGAGGCCCAGATGTCGAATGTGCCCCTGCTGGTGTTGACCGCAGACCGCCCGCCGGAGCTACGCCACAGCGGGGCCAACCAGACGATTGATCAGGTGAAGATGTACGGGAATCACGTGCTGTGGGCGGTGGACGTGGGGCTGCCCGAAGCCGCTCCGCCGGCGGTGGCATTGCGCAATCTGCGGGCCACCGCGGCCCGGGCCCTGGCTGTGGCCGACGGGATTGTGAAGGGGCCAGTCCATCTCAACCTGCCCTTCCGCAAACCGTTGGAGCCAGACGGCCCGTATAACCCCGATTTCGGTCCTGGTTTGACTACACGAACTCAACGCGGGACAATCCACCCGTCGGCGCCACAGATCGACAAACTGGCCGAATTGATTGCTGGTTGCGAACGGGGCGTAATTATCTGCGGCCCCCGCTGCCCCGGCGGTGACTTCCCGGCGGCGGTGGCGGAACTGGCCCGGCGCAGCGGCTACCCCATCTTCGCCGACCCCCTCTCCGGTCTGCGCTTTGGCCCCCACATCGCGGACGCGCCGGTAATCGGCTGCTACGAGACGCTTCTCAACGGCGATCCGGGCTGGGGCCAACCGGAGTTGGTGATCCGCTTCGGCGCTGTACCGACGAGCAAGTGGCTAAACGAGTGGTTGGAAAAGATGGGTGACGGCAAACGGCAGACGGCGGACGGCGATCCGCAACTCGCAATTTGCAACTCGCAATTCGCCCCTCCCCAACTCCACATCCGCGCCGACGGGGTTTGGTCGGACGACAGCCACCGGGTGAGCGACTATTGGCAGGCGGATGAGAGCCTCACCTGTTGGGCGCTGGCGGCGCGCATCAGCCGGAGCGAGAGCGACTGGACCCGGCAACTGTTGGCAAGTGAGCGGCGCTTTTGGCAGGCCGCATCAGCTTCGCTACACGAAGAATGGTTCGATGTGGCCGCGGTGGCCGCGCTGGTAGAGGCATTGCCCGACGGGGCCAATCTCTTTGTGGGCAACAGCCTGCCCATCCGCCACGTAGACCAGTTCGCCCAGCCTTCAATAAAAAGGCTACAGGTTTATGGCAACCGGGGGGCCAGCGGCATCGACGGGGTGACATCCAGCGCGCTGGGCGTAGCCGCGGCGGAGCGGACAACGCCGACGGTTCTGCTCATCGGGGATATTTCGTTTTATCACGACCTGAACGGGTTGCTGGCAGTGCAACAGCAGAAGCTGGAAAATGTAACGATTGTTCTGCTTAACAACGACGGAGGCAGTATCTTTCGCCGCTTGCCCATCGCCGGCCAGGAGCCAGCCTTCACCCGCCTCTTTCTCACCCCCCACAGCCTGGACTTTGCGCCGGTGATTCGGATGTATAGGCTCGAATACGTGCAGGCAGACAGCCGGGAGGCGCTGCAAAACGCGCTGGCCGAATCCATCGATAGCCGCACACCGACGGTCATCGAAGTTCGCACCGACGGGGCCCGGGATGAGGAGTTGCGAAGGGGGTTGGGGAGACGAATTCGGTCAAGCATAACAGATGTGTCTTCCATTGGAAACGTGAAACGAGAAACGTGAGATCGCTCGAAGCTGTCTCACGTTTCTCGTTTCACGCATCTCAAAGATTATTCATTTAAGGAGTTCATAATGCAGTTTCACACATCCGGCGTCGCCTGGCAATCGGTGGCCGACTACAGCGACATTACCTATCACAAAGCCGAGGGGATGGCGCGCATCGCCTTCAACCGGCCCGAAGTGCGCAACGCCTTTCGTCCGCGCACAATCGACGAGATGACCGCGGCCTTCAAAGATGCCTGGGCGGACCAGTCCATCGGCGTTGTGCTGCTCACGGGCAACGGGCCATCGCCCAAAGATGGGGTTCACGCCTTCTGTGCGGGGGGTGACCAGAAAATCCGCGGCCACGCCGGCTATGTGGGGGACGACGGGGTGGCCCGGCTCAATGTGCTGGAATTGCAGCGCATTATCCGCACAATGCCCAAACCGGTCATCGCCTTAGTCAACGGCTATGCGATTGGGGGCGGCCACGTCCTGCACGTCATCTGCGATCTGAGCCTGGCTTCGGAAAATGCGGTTTTCGGCCAGACCGGGCCGATTGTGGGCAGTTTTGACGGGGGCTTCGGTTCCAGCTATCTGGCGTCGATTGTGGGCCAGAAGAAGGCCCGGGAAATCTGGTATCTCTGCCGCCAGTACAGCGCGGCGGAAGCGCTGGAAATGGGGCTGGTCAACCGGGTGCTGCCGACAGTGGAAGCCCTGGAAGAGGAGGGCGTGCAGTGGGCCCGGGAGATTCTGAGCAAATCGCCCATCGCCATCCGCTTCCTCAAAGCCGGTTTCAACGCGGATTTGGACGGTCAGACCGGTCTGCAAGTGCTGGCCGGCGACGCCACAATGCTCTTTTATATGACCGAAGAGGGCAAGGAAGGGCGCAACGCGTTTAACGAACGGCGGGAACCGGATTTCAAGCAGTATCCGTGGAGGGCATAAGATGACACGGTGACAGGGTGAAGGGGTGGCGGGGTGATCGTCACACCGAATGTCACCCTTTCACCCTGTCATCTTGTCACCCTGTCATGGCAGATTGGCTACGCGCACGCACCCGCGCCACCCCCTATAAACTGGCCGTCCTGTGTGATGGGCGCGCTGTCAGCTATGCGGAACTGGACCGGCTGGCGGATGGCTTCGCGGCGGGGCTGGTGAGCCGGGGCGTGCAGCCAGGGGATCGGGTAGCGACACGCCTGCCCAGCAGCATCGAAGCCGTGGCGTTGATCCACGCGGTCGCCCGCGCCGGTGCGGTGCTCGTCCCCCTCAATACCCGGCTGACGGATGGGGAAATTGAGTATCAGATCAGCCTGACGGAGCCGGTATTAGGGATTGGAGACTGGGGACTGGGGACTGGGGACTGGGGATGGGCGACTGGGGACCGGCGACTGGCAACAGTCACCCTCGCCAATCTGGCCCAATCACCCGAACACCCTGTCACCTTGTCACCTTGTCACCTTGTCACCTTGTCATCCCCCCAGTCGATTATCTTCACCTCCGGCACCACCGGCCAGCCCAAAGGCGCGCTCCTCACCTTCGACAACCACCTGAGCAGCGCCAACGCTTCGGCCTATCGGATTGGCATTGATGTCAACGACCGCTGGCTAAGCTGCCTGCCCCTCTATCACGTGGGCGGGCTGGCGGTGGTCTTCCGCTCCTGTCTCTACGGCACGGCGATTGTGCTGCACGAACGCTTTGAGGTGGATGCCTTCCACAAAAGTCTGGACCGGGACAGCGTGACCCTCACGTCGCTGGTCCCCACAATGCTGCACCGGTTGTTGCAAAGCCGCAGCGCGCCCTGGCCGCAATCGTTGCGGCTGGTGCTGTTGGGCGGCGCGGCAGCCACGCCCGAACTGTTGGCCGGGGCCTGGGACGCGGGCGTACCCGTCGCCACGACGTATGGGCTGACCGAAGCGTCGTCCCAGGTGGCGACGGCCCTGCCCGCGGATGCCAGACGCAAGCCGGGGACAGTCGGCAAGCCACTTTTCGGCACAGAAGTGCGGATTGTGGACGAGGTGGGGCAGGCGTTGCCCGCAGGGGAAATCGGTGAAGTGACGGTGTGGGGGCCGCAGGTGATGGCCGGCTATTACCGCAATCCCGAAGCCACAGCCCGCACTTTGCGGGGCGGCTGGTTGCATACGGGCGATTTGGGCTATGTGGATACAGACGGCGATCTCTTCCTCGTCCAGCGGCGCAGCGATCTGATTGTGAGCGGTGGCGAGAACGTCTATCCGGCGGAAGTGGAGGCGGTGTTGCGTAGTCACCCGGCGGTGGCGGAGGCGTGCGTCGTCGGCATCCCCGATACCGAATGGGGGCAGCAGGTGGCCGCGGCAGTGCAGTTGCGGCCCGGTGGGGCGGTGGACGAATCCGCGCTGCTCGCCTTCTGTCGGGAGCGGCTGGCGGGTTACAAAGTGCCTAAGCAGGTACGCTTTGTGGCGGAGTTGCCCCAGACGGCGTCTGGAAAGATTGAGCGGCGACGGGTGGCAGAGGTGATGCGGTCTGCTTAAGTAGCCATAAGCAACCTGTGGGAGAGGCAAGAAATAGAACGCGGATGACACTGAAAGGGCTGATTTTCGCGGATAAAATCGAGAAGAATCCGGCTCTTTCCGTACTTCCTGCTCAATCCGCGTTCTATTCTGTGCTACTCCGACAAGCTGCTAGGCAGGGAACTGAATCGGCTCCTCCCCCACAGTGGGGGAGGTTGGGTGGGGGTAAGCAGTCACCTCTTTTCCCGTTCGCCCCGCCAGAGCAGAGGCCAAACCAGCGCCGCCGCCCCTGTGAGGAGCAGGGAAAGCCCGGCCTGCATCCCCACAGTGGGTCCAACGCCTATCCACTCGGCCAAAAGACCCGTCTGCAACTCGCCGGGTAGCCCCGCACCCTGGGTCAGAACAACCGTACTCAGCGCCCGGCCGCGCATCTCGTCGCTGGCGCTGGTCAGCAATATCGTCGCCCGCAGGGTGTGAAAAGCAGCCTGGCCCAGACCCGCCACAAATAACATAGCCCAGGCAATGGCAAAAGAGGAGGAGAAGGCAAAGAGCAGGAGCGCGGCGCACTCCATCAGCGCGCCCAGGGTAAAGAGCAGCCCATGCGAAGCGTAGGGGCGCAGGCGAAGTACCGCATAGAGACCGACAAACGTGCCCAAATGATAGCCAGCGCTGAGCAACCCCAGCCCCAGCGCACCCCGGTTCAGAACATCCCTGGCAAAGACAGGCAGCAGGCTCATCGAGGGAAAGATGAGGAGATTCAACACCACCGAGACAGCGGTCACGGCCAGCACTGTCTGGTTGCCAGCCACATAGCGCACCCCTTCGCCCAGGCTATGCCAGAGCGTCTGCCCACCCACAGCCACCGTGCGGGCTACCTCCTGCCGGGAAAAGAGCCAGAGAATCGCCAGATTTAGCCCTGTCAACCCCACCAACGCCCCCACACTGGGGCCAGGGCCATAGCTTTCCAGCAGCCAGCCAGCCGCATACGCGCCCAGACTGCCCACAGCGCCCTGGGCAAAGCTCTCCACCAGCATTGCGTCCGCGGTCTGGCCCTGCCCCACCAGATCGGGGGTTAGCGCAGTGCGCGCCGGCATATCCACAGTCCAGGCCGCGCCGATGGCAAAAGCGGCCACAGTTACGTGCCATCCGGCCAGCCCACCCCCGGCCAGCAACAGCAGCACCCCGGCACAGGAGAGAAAAATGCAACTCTGGGTGAGCAGCAGGGTTTTGCGCCGCCCCAGACGGTCACCAATCGGACCGGCAAAGCCGCCCAGGAGCAATTGGGCCCCACGCCGCCAGAAGGTGAGCAGCGCCACTGCCAGGGCAGAATTGGTCAGGTCCAGCACCAGCAGACCGGCCACGACCGTCCACATGGCAAGGGTCAGCCACCAGAGCGCGCTGCTCCATAGCAGGCGGCGGTAGGCGGGATGGGTCAATGGATGCAAAACCGCAGGGAGGGGCATAGGGGCGCACTGCCTGGAGGGTCGATTGATGGATGAAAGAGGTGCTTCCGTATCAAAAAAAACGGACTTCATGCTATAATCCTGCCCAGGATCATACCAACGACTTCCAACCAGAGCAAACGAGCCATGCCAATCCAGCGCCCTACTCCTGCCTTCCACCTCGCGCCCGCCCTGGCCGGGGAGCGCAGCCTCTCCCCCACCCTCTATATCAACCAGCGGGTGAAAGAACGCTGGGCTGCCGGGGAAACTATTTACCACTTGGGCTTTGGCGAGTCCCGTTTCCCCGTCCACCCCAAAATCCGGGCCGCGCTGATCGCCCACGCGGATGCGCGCAGCTACTTGCCCACTCTGGGCATCCCGGAACTGCGGCGGGCGGTTGCCGATTTCTACACGAAGTATATGGGGGTGGACGCCACGCCGGAGCGGGTTATCGTCGCGCCGGGGAGCAAACCCCTGCTCTATGCCTTTCAGATGGCTCTGGCCGGGGATACAATTCTGCCCACCCCGTCCTGGGTCAGCTATGCGCCCCAGGCGCAACTGCTCAATCGACCCGTATGGCAGATTCCCGCCAGCCCTGGGGATGAACACCGCTTGACCGTTGAGGCATTGCAGCAGACAATAGCCCAATCTGCCGAGACACAGCACATTCTCATTCTCAACAGCCCCAGCAACCCCACGGGACAGATGCTGGCCCCCGACCTGCTGGCCGGGATTGCCGAAGTTTGCCGGGCTACCAATACGCTTGTCCTCAGCGATGAAATCTACGCCCTGACCAGCCACGACCATACGCCCCACGTCTCCATCTCCCAATTCTACCCGGAGGGAACCGTTGTGCTGGGCGGGCTGAGCAAACATCTCTCCCTGGGTGGCTGGCGGCTGGGTGTCGCCATTGCCCCAACCGGTGCAGCAGGCCAGCAGTTGCTCCAGGCCGTCGTCAAAATCGGCGGGGAGTTGTGGTCCTGTGTGGCCGCGCCGGTGCAATATGCGGCCCTGACTGCCTATGGGGATGACCCGGAGATTCTGGGCTATATCGCCGAGAGCAGCCGCCTGCATATGGCCCGCACCCAGCATCTCTGGCGGGGTCTGTGCGAGCTGGACATCCCCTGCGCCCGGCCCGAGGGCGGCTTCTATCTCTACCCCAACTTCGATGGCTGGCGGCAGGCTCTGGCCGCCAAAAGCATCCACACCTCCGACGATCTGGCCCGCCACCTGCTGGATGTGTGGCATATTGCCAGTCTGCCCGGCACAGCCTTTGGCGCGCCGGCAAAGGAACTCTCTCTGCGCCTTTCGTCCAGCTATGTGGATATGGAAGACGACGCCCAGGCAGCCGCGCTCCTGGCCCTGCACCGCTCCGGCGTGGATGCAGAAGCGCTGGTGCGGGATCACCACCCGGCTCTGGCCGGCGCGCTGACAAACTTCCGGGCATTTCTCGCTTCACTACACGAATAGCGCCAAATGCTTGACCCTGCCTGACGAGCGTGTTACAATTGCGCGCACAACACTCGTTCGTGCCACAAGGATCAAAGTATGCGTCGCTGGACAATGACTGCAATGACCCCACAAACTGTAGCCTGGCTTCGAGAACGAACTGAGATACTGCCAACCGGTGAAGAGGTACGTATCGAATACGACAGTGAGGGAGATACCCTTGAGATATTCTTTGCCGCCGGGTCTGCCACAGGTATCGAACTAACCGATGAAATTGTCTTGCGCTATGACACAACCAGCGCTTTACCCCGCAGTCTGATTTTCACTTCGTTCTCTCATTTGATTCAGGGGACAGAATATGGACCGGAGAGTTTCCGAATGACCGGTATTGAGGCTCTCCCCCCCAAACATCGGGATGACGTGCTGCGTATCCTCCGGATGCTACCGGTTAGCTATTTTCTGCAACTCTCGGCAGTGAAGCTACCCCAAAGCCCACAGCCCATCCCGTTTACTTCTGTGCGCCATCTACCCCTGGCTGCCTGAATTCGCATCCGCCTATGACCACCCAGCCCAAACGTCTGCGCGACTACGGAATCCATCCCGGCAACCTGCCGCCCGGAGCAAACAATGCCATCACAGATATAGCCGGGATACGGGTCGGCCACACGACCCTTTGGCGGGGGGATGCCGTACGAACCGGTGTGACTGTCGTCCTGCCCCATCCGGGCAAGCTCTTCCGGGAAAAGCTCCCGGCCAGCGTACACACCATCAACGGTTTTGGCAAGGCGTGTGGCTTTGAAGAGATTCGGGAACTGGGCCAGATCGAGTCCCCCATCGGCCTGACCGCAACCCTGAATGTCTGGCGGGTGGCCGACGCCCTGGCGACCGATGCCATTCGCCACAATCCAGAGATTGCGCGACGCACGGGCACAGTGAACGTTGTGGTTGGCGAGACAAACGACGGCTATCTCAATGACTTGCAGGGCCGTCCCGTGGGCCAGGCCGAAGTGGACGCAGCCCTGGCCGCAGCCCAGGCCAGCGGAGATTTCGCCCCGGTGATCGAAGGCTGCGTGGGCGCGGGCACAGGCACCAGCTGCTACGGTTGGAAGGGCGGCATAGGCACGGCCAGCCGGGTGACCCCAGCCGACACCGGGGGCTGGACGGTTGGCGCACTGGTGCAGACCAATTTTGGCCGGGCCGAAGAGCTGATTTTCGCCGGGAACGCCGCGGGCCGCTGGCTGCGTCCACCCCGCCAGGAGCAGCCCTCGCCCCCGGAACGGGGATCCGTGATGGTTGTGCTGGCTACGGATGCACCCCTGGAGAGCCGCCAACTGCACCGGCTCTGTGTGCGGGCGGGTGCGGGTCTGGCGCGCACAGGCAGCCACATCGGCCACGGCAGCGGTGATTTTGTGATTGCCTTCAGCACAGCCCGGCGCATCCACCACTGGCCGGAGAGCCTGACTGCAAACGCTACCCTTTTGGCCGACGAGGGGCGGGTGATGTCCGGGCTTTTCCCCGGGGTGGTAGAAGCTGTAGAGGAAGCGGTACTCAATTCCCTGTGTGCGGCCACAACGACAGTCGGTCGAGACGGTCACATCCGCTATGGGCTACCTGTGACGGACATTCTGCAGAAGGAGAGATGAATCAATGCCAATCAGCCGATCTGCCCTCGCCAAGTATAGCCAGCCCAATGTCATCGTCGCCGAGAGCTACGAATTTCTCAGCGATGTAATCAACAACTTCTTTTCCACAGGTTTGGCCGACCGGGAGGCTTTTCTCGTTGTGCCCCTGGGCGACGGCGCGTACAAAGCCGAACGCTTTGACCGCATCACCAGTCGGCTGAATGAGTATGGGGAAGGGGAGTTGTATAAACAGGTGGCAAAGCTTGCCTGGCTGCCCGCGGTCGAAAAGGTCACCGGAATCGACGGGCGTATGGGTGACGACGAGTTAGCCCGCTGGGCGCGCCGTCTGGATGGCAAAGCGCTGGTTGTGGAAGAGAACCACACTTTTGCCGGGCTTGTCTACGTGCCCGCGGTATATCGGGGCGCATTGGACAAGACTCTCTTTCAGGTCTACCAGAGTTTTATGAGCGGTCTGCCGGCACTGATAGACGACGAAGAGATGGCAACTGCTCCTACCAAAGGGGTGGGTGAAGGGTCCCGGCAGTTGGAGCAGGAGGGTAGCGCTGAAAGCGCTGAAACCGCCCCGGACGATTCTGGTGAAGACCAGGGCGCGGGCAGCGGTACAGCGGGAATTGAAGGATCGACGGGGAGCGGGACACGTCCGTTGACCGTCCCCTTCCACACGGACATCCGCTTTGCCAATTGGCTGAAACCCGGCGAAACCCGCCCCCTTACCGTGCAATTGACCAGAGAGGCTGCGTCCGCTTCGGTCAGCGCGGAGAAAGTTGCGGTGGGCTTTGCCGACGAGTTTACCCCGGAGACGCTTGTTATCCATCTGGACGCACCCCACTTCACCGAGCGCACAGAGAGCTGGCGCAAAAGTATCGAAGTCTTCAGCTTTCAGGATTCGGACAAGGCCACCTTCATCCTCACGGCCAGCCCGGAAGAGGGGGAACGGCAGATCAGCATCGACTTCCGCCACCGGGAACGGCTCATCGGCAACTGCCGGTTTGTGGTGCTGGTGCAGCCAGACGAACCGACCACCGCCCGCGCCGTGGCGACGGATGTCCTGACCATTCGCCAGTCTGCCCCCGCGCTGGAATTCTCTCCCGACCCGCCCGCACCGCCGGATGTGGAGCTGCGCATCCGGGCCGATGGCAGACGGCTGAGCTTTGAGCTGCACTCGCCCCATCCCGAGGTGGATGCCACCTATGCGCCGATGGGCAGTGTGGAGTTGGCCGAAGATCCGCTGCAATATATGCAGGAGCGCTATAACGATCTCAACCGCTGGGCCGCGGAGCGACCCCTGAGCGAAGACGCGGTGGCCGAGATCAGTGGCCGCCTGGCCGGGTTAGGCAACCTGCTTTACGAGAAGCTCTTCCCCGACAAACTCAAACAGCGCTATTGGAAACTGGTCCAATTGCGCAAGGCAGGTCGGCTGAAATCTCTGCATATCACCAGCGACGAGCCGTGGATCCCCTGGGAGATGCTCAAGCCGGTGGATATGGACGAAGGGCGGAAGGACGATTTTCTGGCCCAGGGCTGGCAGGTGAGCCGCTGGCTGGCCGGACCGGGCCAGGCGGGCAAACTGCACATTAGCGACGCCCGGCTGGTTGCGCCGGACACAAACCTGGCTTTTGTGCAGCGGGAGCGCGACTTTTTTGCCGGGCTGCCCGGTCGGTCTGTGCGGGTGGGCGAGCCGCTGCGTCAGTGGGCACAGGTGCGCCAGATTGCCCAAGAGGGGGTGGAGCTTCTGCACTTTTCCACCCACGGCAAGCTGAACAGCAAGAGTATTGACCGTTCGTCGATTCTATTACAGGACAACACCGAATTGCATCTGGAAGATCTGGGCGGGGAGGCTGTCTTTGGGCTGCGGGCCAAACGGCCACTGGTCTTTTTCAACACCTGCCACGGCGCACGTATGGGCTTTTCCCTGGCTGGGCTGGGGGGCTGGGCCAATCAGATGATTATGCAGGTGCGGGCCGCCGCCTTCATTGGCGCGCTGTGGGAGGTGAACGACACCCTGGCCGCCGAATTTGCCCTGGGCTTCTATGCCGAACTGCAAAAGGGAAAGAGCCTGGGGGCTGCCTTTCATACCGCCCGTCAGCACATCCGGGAGCAATCCCCGGCCAACTCTACCTGGCTGGCCTACACCCTCTACGGCGACCCCAATATGCAGGTGACCTGGGGGGAAGGAATGGGGTCCGGGGTCGAGGGTCCGCCGTCCGGAAGCCAGCCATAACCGTAACCGCCAGTCTGGGGCAATTTTATATGCCGTCTGCCGTAAATAATTGGGATACACCCGAATTTTCCGAAGTCCTCTCTGCCCTGCTGCAAGCAGAGCAGCCGCTCTATGTGGTGGGCGGGGCAGTCCGGGATCATCTGCTGGGCCAGGCCCGGGGTGTCACCGATCTGGACCTGGCCCTGGCTGGTCCTGTGCTGCCCCTGGCCCGACGGGTGGCGGACCGGCTGGGCTGGGCCTACTATCCCCTGGATACAGAACGGGACGTGGCCCGGATTGTCCTGAACCGCAGCGACGGGACCCCGCTGGTCTGCGATCTGGCCGCTCTGCGCGGCGATCTGGCGACGGACCTGGCCCTGCGGGATTTTACAGTCAATGCCCTGGCTCTGGAAGTGCGGAGCGGGGCAGAGCCGCGGCTCATCGATCTGTGCGGGGGCGTGGAGGACCTGAGAAGCCGGCAAATCCGGGTGGTGGGCCGGGAGAGTCTGGCGCAGGACCCCATACGGCTGCTGCGGGCTGTGCGCTTTGCCCGGCAGTTGGGCTTTGCATTGGAGAGAGAGAGTGAAGCCCAGATTGTCGAGCTGGCCGGAATGACAGCCCAGGTCAGCGCGGAGCGGCAACGGGACGAACTGTGGAAGATTCTGGCCTTGTCCCATCCCGGCGCTGGGATGGCCGAGCTGCACCGGCTGGGTCTTCTCGTCCACGTACTGCCCGAAGCCGGGGCCCTGGAGCGGATCGAGCAAAGCCCGCCCCACCATCTGGACGTTTTTGGGCATACGGTGCAGGTGATGAACTATGCGGCAGCCCTGCGCGAGTGGCTGCTGGGCGACGACGGCGCGCTGCCCGAAGGCGACCTGGCGGGGCTGTTGATACCCCGCCAGGACTATCTGCGCGGCCACTTTGCCGAGGAACTCAACGCCGGACGCAACCGGGCCGAGTGGCTGGTCTGGCACGCGCTCTTCCACGACACGGGCAAACCGGGGACCTATTCCGAGGAATTCGACAGCGACGGCTCCCGGCGTATCCGCTTTTTTGGTCACGAAGAGATCAGCGCAACCCTGGCCGAAAGCCGCAGCCTGGCCCTGCGCTTTAGCCGTCGGGAAAGCCAGGTGGCCCAGGCTGTGGCCGCCAGCCATATGCGCCCCCACCATCTGGCCGACTCTTTCCCCAATGGCCGCATCAGCCGCCGGGCCTGCTACCGTTTCTTGCGCGCCACGGCCACAGGCGGCCGGGGTGATCGCACCGGGCTGGATGTGCTGCTGGTAGCCCTGGCCGACCGCCAGGCGCCGGGCAAGGCCCGGGGCGGCCGCTGGCGGGAGTATCTGACCGGCGTGGCGACCCTTCTCGACTTTTCGCGGGAGGCCACCCCCACCCTCACCCAAACGCTGGTGGATGGCAATACGCTCCTGCGCGCGTTCGATCTCACGCCGGGGCGAATTGTGGGTCTTCTGTTAGAATCAATTGCAGAAGCCCAGGCCGCGGGCGAAGTCCGCAGCGAAAGCGAAGCCCTGGCCCTGGCCGCAACCCTGCTGGCCCAGCAATCAGACCAATGACCCAACCCATTTGCCCCCACGTGGGCGCTGTCGATGGCGACGGCAACCGCTGTGACCCAACCGAATATCCCAGCTTTGAAAACCGCTGCTTTGTGGCCCATCTCATCGATTCCGGTCTGGATGGGCTGGAGAGCGGCGATCAGTTGCTCCAACGGGATCAGGCCACCTATTGTCTGGGGGAAAGCCACCGGCTCTGTCCGCGTTTTCGGGTGGTGGAGCCGGTGCAGAGCGGAACAGCGCTTTTCGATCCCCTTCTGCCTGGCGTGTTCCTGGGGGATGCGGCCGGCGAGTACACGAACCCGGACGAGATGACCCCGCCCAGAGTGGGCTTGTGGGTTGGCGTGGCTTCGCTGCTGTTGATGATCTTCCTGTGCGGCGGGAGCGTAGCAGCCTATGCGGGCTGGCAGTTGGCGGGCCGGGGCATTGTGGCTCTCTCCCAACGGATGGAGAATCAGCCGCAGCCCAGCGAGCAAGGGCAGGTGATTCTGCTGGTGACGCCCACGCCGGAAGCAGCCCTGCCGCCGGGGCCCCTGGTAATCGTCACGGCAGCCCCCACGGCCACCCCGTCGGCTACCTTTGCCTTCCCCCAGGCAGTCACGGCCACGCCCACCAGCAGTGGGGCCAGCGGCCCGGTGGTAATCACCACCCCCACGCCCCCGAATCAGGAAAAAAGCGATCCCCTTGCCCCGGAACTGGCAACCGCGGTGGCGGGTGCGCTGATTATTTCCCAGCCCGGCGACACAGCCGCCACACCGACCCGTCGCCCAACCCCCAACTTTGTGGTCCCCACCAGCACACCCGGCGCGCCGGTGGTTGGTGGCATTCAGGCCACGGGGACAGTCATCCTGCCCGAGGCGCGGATCAGCTTCCGCTCGGCCCACGAAAGGGTGCTGCCCGGCGCGTGTACGATCCTCTATTGGGATGTGGAGAATGTGCGGGCGGTCTTTCTCAATGGGAAGGGGGTAGGTGGCCGGGGGGAGGAGGAGTTCTGTATTCTCTGGACCAGCCAGACCTTTACATTGACTGTTCTGAAGCTGGACGGCAGCCAGGAGACCCGGACACTGACAGTCATTCTGGTGCCCCATACCCTGACGCCCACCATCACGCCCACCCACACGCCCGTCCTGACACCCACCCCCACCTGGACACCCCAGGGCACGCCATCGGTTACACCCATCCCCCCCAGTTTCGGTGTACAGGTAACGGCGGAGGGGGGCAACCAGAAGCCCTGTTCCGTGGGCCAGTCCTGCGAAGTGCCCCTGCTGGTGGAAAATACAGGCAGCCTGGCCGATGAGATGTTTATCAATCTGGGCAAAGACGGCCCCTGGAGTTCGGTCATCTGCCGGGACGACGGGAGCTGCGCAGATACCGCCCTGTCTGTGGGAATCGGTCCGGGGGAGCGTCGCTATGTCACCCTGCGGGTAGATGTGCCGGGGGATGCCGCGGGCCAGAGCTACATCTTCCAGGTGGAAGCGGTCAGCGGCAACTCGGGTCGCACAGTCTCATCAGGGCCGATGGCCGTTACGTTAACGGCTCAATAGCCCTGCCAAAGAGAGCATCCCAGATTAGGAGGGCTGTGGCTGATTCCGGGAATCGACCACACCAATTGTCCACGCGGGAGATCACCTGGTCGATTCCCGGAATCGGTTGCCCCCGTTTCTGGGACGCACTCCCTGCCTAAAACCCCTTTGACAAAACGCCTTACAAGTGGTTAGATATTCCTATGACCCAATTGGAAATTCAGGCTGGGGTGGCGAAGATCGGCAAATATGCCACCAGCGAGAGCGGTGATACGGTGGAGATGGTGGAGCGTCCCCACGGCGGGATCAGTCTGGTGGTGGTAGACGGTCAACGCAGTGGGCGCAGCGCCAAGACGATCAGCAATCTGGTGGCGCGCAAGGCCATCAGCCTCTTGGCCGAAGGGGTGCGGGACGGCGCGGCGGCCCGAGCCACCCACGACTATTTGCGCACCCTGCGCGGGGGGAAAGTCAGCGCAGAGTTGGTGATCGTAAGTGTCGATCTCTTTACGCGTACCCTCGTCATCAGCCGCAACAGCCGCTGTCCAGTGTTGCTCCACCGGGCCGGGCAGCACGAATGGTTGAGCGAAGCCAGCGAAGCCGTGGGTATTCATCCCAACACCAAACCGTCGATTACGGAAATCGGGCTGGAAGCAGAACTTACCGTAGCGGTCTTTACCGATGGCATTCTTGGCGCGGGAATCCGCAAGGGCAAAAAAATGGATATTGAGTCTGTGCTGGCCGAAGTTGAGGCAACGGGCGATACCTCTGCCCAGGGATTGGCCGACCGCATATTGGCAGTAGCCCTGGCCCTGGACGAGGGGCGGGCACAGGACGATTGCACTGTGCTGGTGGTAAAACTGGCGGCCAACAGCCGGGGGGACGAAGTCCGCAGGCTGGCCGTCAGTTTTCCCCTATAGACAGGACCCAATGACCGAACCAGAGAGTCCCGCGGCCAACCCGGAGAGTCTGCCACTTGTCAAAGTGGTGGGGGTGAGCGCGGCGGGCAAATCCACACTGGTGACGGGGCTGCGGGTGCGGGGCTACAATGCCCGGTCAGCCAGTCAGGAGCACAGCGAAATGCCGGAGATGTGGCGCAAAATTCGTCCCCCGGCCGCGCTCATCTATCTGGAGATCGACCTGGCCTCCCAAAGGGAGCGGCGGCCCGATGTGGCCTGGAATCCTGAATGGCTGGTCACTGAAGAGAAGCGGTTGGCCCACGCCCGGCAACACGCGGATCTGATTCTGAATACGTGCGGGATGGCTGCGGCGGAGGTACTGGTTCTGGCCCTCGCCTGGCTGGAGGCGCAGGCCATCGAGAGGGCGATGCAGCCTTTGCCAGCTATTCCCCGCACAGGCAGCGCGGCGCGATGAGCTATTGCGTATTGCGTATTTCGTAAGGTGGCAAGCCACGATTTACGTGTGAAGACGTGAGACGTGAAGACGTGAGACGTGAAGACGTGAGACGTGAAGACGT
>JAHDWH010000105.1:15828-21762 GCA_023384455.1 Caldilineaceae bacterium
GAAGACGTGAGACGTGAAGACGTGAGACGTGAAGACGTGAGACGTGAAGACGTGAAGACGTGAGACGTGAAGACGTGAGACGTGAAGACGTGAGACGTGAAGACGTGAGACGTGAAGACGTGAGACGTGAAGACGTGAAACGTGAGATCAGGTGACGGTACCTCACGTTTCACGTTTCAGATGGTTGACCGACCGACTAGCGCTTGTACGTTCGTTCCTCGCTGGTACGGAGTATTGTAAGCCTAATACGCAGAAGCCTATGGAGAAACAAACTTATGTCCCCACAACACGAATCTCCCTTTATTTTCGGCATCCACGAGCCTGGCGGCGAGAACCACATGGCCGACGCGGGGCGCAAGGGTTGGGTGCTCTTTACCGAAGGCATCGGCAGTGACCCCAACGAGCGCAGCGGTGGCAACTATACGAATTGGGCCAACGCGGGCTATGGGGTACTCGTCCGGCTGAACAATGCCTACAAACCGGAGGGAACGATTCCCTTCCCCGAGCGCTACCCCGATTTTGCCCGGCGCGCCGGCAATTTTGTCGAGGCCAGCCAGGGCTGCCATATCTGGATCATCGGCAATGAGATGAATTTCTGGGTGGAGCGGCCCGGCGCTTTTGCCAGCCCGGACCTGCCCTTTACCCGGGAGCCGGACCCCAAAGCCCGGGATGGCGCGCTGCGCTCGCTGCCCGCCCGCTTCTCTGCCCTGCACCCGGAAGCACCCCTCAGCCGGGGCGTCGATCACGGCCAGGCCGTCACCCCCGGCGATTATGCCCGCTGCTACAGCCTCTGCCGCCAGGAGATCAAAGCCAGGCCAGGCCGGGGCGAAGATCAGGTGCTCATCGGTTCTGTGGCCCCCTGGAACGACAACACCGCCTATCCCGGAAACCCGGAAGGCGATTGGGTGCAATACTTTCGGGATATTCTGGTTGCCCTGGGGCCGGCCGGCTGCGACGGCATCACCCTCCACGCCTACACCCACGGCAGCGACCCGGCTCTGATTCGCTCTGGCGGGAAAATGAACCAGCCCTTCCAGAACCGCCACTACCACTTCTTTACCTATCGGGATTTTATGGAGGCCATTCCCGGTGATATGCGCCATCTGCCCGTCTACATCACCGAAGCCGATGAGGACGATCCCTGGGAGGATGCCAACCGGGGCTGGATCAAAGAGGCTTACGCCGAGATCAACCGCTGGAATCAGACACCGGGCAACCAGCAGATTCGTTCCCTCATCCTCTACCGCTGGCCGAACCTGGACCGCTGGGTGATGGAAAACAAAGCAGGTGTCATCGAAGATTTCAAAGAGGCGCTGCTGAACGATTATCGCTGGCGCGCCACGCCGGCTGCCGGGCTGCCGGCTGATCAGTTGGGCGCGGCGGCCTTCCGCACGGGCACGGCTGTCCACACCACAACGATTGTGCGCCTGCGCAAATCCCCGGGGGTGACGGGCAAACCCGCGGACGATGTGGTCATCGAATTGCCCCCCCATACCCCGGCTACAATTGTCCAGGGGCCGCGCAACGCAGACAATCTGGTCTGGTGGCGGATTTCCAGCCGCAGCGCAGATGGCACAGCCAGCGATGGCTGGTCGGCCCAATCGGTTGCCGCGGACGCGCCCCTTCTGGCTGCCGGCGCGCCGCCTACCCTCCCCTTTGCTGTGGGCGAGAGAATTTTTACCCTGGACACAGCCCGGCTGCGCCGCAGCCCCGGCTTCCGGGGCAAAGCCGATGACGACATTATGGCCGACCTGCCCCTGGACGCGCTGGCCACAGTGGCCGAAGGACCGCGCATTGTAGATGCCATTGTCTGGTGGCGTATTCAGGCCACGGTTGATCGCAAGCCGGTGACAGGCTGGGTGGCCCAGGTTGCGGTGAATGGGCAGCCTCTATTGGCTTCCACACAGCAGGCCCAGAGCGGGGAAGGGCCAGCCCAGCCGGTAAAGCCGCCCCCGGTTGCGCCGCCCCCGGTCCTGCCCCAGGGCAAGTTCAAGACAGGCGAAACCGTCTTTGCCCAGACATTTGTCAATCTGCGGCGCTCTCCCGGCTATATTGGCAAGACGGCGGAGGATATCGCGGGTGAAGTCGCCTATGGAAAGACGGGCCGGGTGCAGGCAGGGCCACAAAACGCGGATGATCTGACCTGGTGGCAACTGGCCCATACGACCAGCGACAACCGGGCGCTGGTGGGCTGGGCCGCGGAAAGCGGCCCGGACAAAAGAGAATTGCTGGGCAAGAGCGCGCCGCCACCGCCCAAACCCATCGAGACCCCAGCCCCGGCCACCTACGCAGTAGGCGCGCCGGTGACAAACATCTCTCCCTACGAAGTCAACGTGCGCCGGTCGCCGGGTTATGTGGGCAAGCCAGAGGGGGATGTGGCCGCGGTTGTGCCCAGCAAAGCCCTGTTGCGTCTGGCCGAAGGACCCCGCCAGGCCGACGGTCTCTCCTGGTGGCGGGTGACGGGGGTGGAGAATCCGGCCATTGAGGGATGGATGGCCGAGGTCAGCCCCATCGGTGTCCGGTTGTTGGCCCCGGCGCTCTTCCGCAATCTGATTAGCCTGGGTGTACCCTATAGCGGCCATCATCCCCTCACCCAGTTGTGGGGCGAGAATCCCCAGGTCTATGGCGCCTTTACCTATGACCGCGTGGCGCTGAAGGGGCACAACGGCATCGATATTTATATGCCCATCGGTTCGGCCATCCTGGCCGCGGATGCGGGCACAGTGACCAATGCCGACTTTCTGCCCGGGGGCTATGGCAATTGGGTGCGGGTCACCCACAGGTGGGGTCATTCGGACTACGCCCACCTGAACCGCTCGACTGTGCGCCCGGGCCAGAGCGTAGCCAAAGGCGCGGTCTTGGGCGAGTCGGGCACGACCGGTAACAGCACCGGCCCCCATCTGCATTTCAGCATTCGCATCGACCCCTATTTCCGGGGGGACGGCTGGGGCGGCTTCTGCGATCCGATGCCCTTTCTGGATCAATCCAAACTCAATTTCACTCTCTATGGCCGGGATTTGGAAGCCATCCGGGACATTCCCCGTTTCGCGCCCACGCCGCCGCCAGTGGAAGAGCCAGGCCGACCGTTGCCGTAAAGAAGGGGACTGGGGATCAGGGATCAGGGATTGGGAGGGTTCCAGTCCCCAGTCCCCAGTCCCCAGTCCCCAATCCCCAATCCCCAGCCCCCAATCCCCAGTCCCCTGTTCCCAATCCCAGGAGGTGTCTATGTCCCAATTTCACAAATACGGCTTTCACGTCAACCGCACGGGGGACGACGTGCTGGATGCCATCCGGCGGCTGAAGCCCCGGGTGATTAAGTCGATGGAGTCCAATATCGACTTCTGGAAAAAAGTGCGGGAGTTTCATCCGGACCTCTTTCTGATTGGCCGGGATTATGTGCCCAATGATCAGCAGAGCCGCTTTGTGGACGATCCCAAAGGGATTGGCCGGCGCTATGCGGAGAGGGTGCTGGGGCTGGAGGCCAACAGCGTCCTCTTTCAGGGACGGCCCCTCTTTGACGCCTGGGAGTCCTACAATGAAGTGATGCCCGGCCATGTGAGCGATGACGAAAAGCGCAAGTATGACGAATTTCAGGTGGCCTACGGCGAGCGGCTGCGGGCTGGGGGCTTCGAGCCGATTGCCATGAACTTTGCCACGGGCAATATGCGGGGCAGCGATTTTCTCGATTTCTTTGCAGGTACCCTGGAGACCTACAAATATCTGGGCTTTCACGAATACGACTGGCCCGATATGTGGAGGCTGCACAAGCAGAACATTGAAGAGAAGGGCGAGGAGGGGATGTGGCTCACCCTGCGCTACCGGCGCACAATGGATTTGGAAGGGGTGCGGGCCAAATATGGCAATAAACATACGGTCATCATCACCGAATGCGGCATGACCCAGGGGGTCTCCGGGGGCGAGGATGTGGGGCCGTGGCACGAGAGCCACCCGGTGCCCGAGGAGCAGTATTGGCGTTCAATGCTCTGGTATAACAACGAACTGCTGCGGGATGACTATGTGATGGCGGCCCTTCTCTTTGTGGTGGGTGCGGTCTCGCCCTGGCACAGCTTCGAGCATCTGGGCGGGGTGATGAATCGGCTGGAAAAGCTGGACCGTTCCGGGCCGGATCAGCCCATTCCCCAGCCCGTGCCGCCGGAGAAGCAGTGGCACGCCAGCACAGCTGGTGGAGCGATCCCCGTGCCACCGGCTGTTTCACCGCCGCCGCCAGCAACACCGGTTGTACCGCCGGTTGCAGCGCCGGTTACTCCACCGTTACCGGTCAATACGGGAGCCGATCCAATTCTGCGGGCCAGCCTGGTGGCCGCGGGCCGGGCTAACCAGCGCCTTAGGTTCAACCCGGCCGCGGCCATCCAGAAGCGCATCGTCGCCGACGGTTTCGTGCCCAATTCCGAGGAATTCTCCCTGGATGTGGGGGGGCAACGCTATGTGGGCCAGCAGTGCGAGCATCTGCGCACGGGGGAGGTGCGGGTCTATTTCGTGCAGGAAGGGCTGTGGGAGGATGTGAAGTTTGTGGGGCAGGCCGCGGGGTAGAGCGACGCTAAATTAAAAACCATCCAGGAACGGAGGGTGATGGGCGCTATTGCCACTCATCCTCCGTTTACATTGGGAAGATCAATGGAAGCCAATCCACCCCCCAAAGAGCCAGACCACAGCCGCCCCTTTCTTCGACGGGCGCTACCCGTCGCGCTGATTCTGATCGGTCTGGTGGTGACGATTCTGTTTGGCCTGCGTTCGGTCCACTCCTTTCGCACAGTTCGCTACATCCAACAGCAGGGGCTGGACCGGGGCACGGCCAGTGTGGAGGCCATTCAGCCCTGGATGACCATCCGCTTTGTGGCCGTCGCCTATGCAGTGCCAGAGGAGTATCTCTACGCTGCGCTGGAAATCCCCTTTGACCGCCGCAACGCCAACCGCCCGCTGAGACGCCTCCGCCCTGGCCCGGAGAAGAGCGACGAACCACCCCCGACCGCGACAGCAGATTTTGGCACAGCCATCGTCGAACGCGCCCAGGCCGCGGTGTTGGCCTACCGGGCGGACCCGGTAGTCACCGGTCTGCGCGACGTGCGCGCCTGGATGAGCCTGCGCTACATCAGCCACAGCACAGGCATCCCGCTGGACGACCTCTACAGCCAGACCGGGCTTGCGTCTACGGTCAACCCAGACAAGCCGCTGTCACTGGTGGCCGAAGAGGAGAGCTATCCCGGGGGACCCCGGGGTCTGGAAGAAGCGCTGGCCCGCTTCCTCGGTCTCCAGCCAGGGGGACAACGGCCATGAGTCTGGCGGATCTGAGCGGGGAGATTCTCACGTACATCATCACCTACGGTTCTGTGGCCCTGGGGGTGACAGTTCTGCTGGCTGCCCTGGGCGTCCCTTTTCCCAGCACACTCTTTGTGCTTGCCAGCGGTGCGTTCGTCCAGCAGGGCGTGCTGGACCTGCCTTCCACCCTGGCCGTGGCTCTGCTCTTTGTGGTGACAGGGGATAGCCTGAGCTATGGGATGGGGCGGCTGCTGCGGAGGGTGATCCAGCGGCGCTTTGGCAGGCTGGAAAGCTGGCGCAATGCGGAAGCCTATTTTCAGCAGCGGGGCGGGATAGCCATTTACCTCACCCGCTGCCTGCTCACGCCGATTGCTGTGCCCACCAATTGGATTGCCGGGAGCAGTGGCTATCGACCCCTGCGCTTTATCGGCTACGCCGCCGCGGGGGAATTGACCTGGCTACTCGCCTATGGGGGGCTGGGGTATCTCTTTGGCAGTCAATGGGAAGTGGTCAGCGCTTTCGTCAGCGACTTCAGCGGCCTGCTGGTCGGCCTGGTGATGGTGGGGGGCGGGGTCTACTGGTGGCTGCGCCGGGAGAAATAGCGCAGAGACGATTCCGGGAATCGGCCACAATATCTCTCGGCTTTCCCCTCATCGC
>JAHDWH010000106.1 GCA_023384455.1 Caldilineaceae bacterium
ATGGGGAGGGGTAGGGTGGGGTGGCTGACCAGTTCTCTCCCTGGAATGGGGAGGGGTAGGGTGGGGTGGCTGACCAGTTCCCTCCCTGGAATGGGGAGGGGTAGGGTGGGGTGGCTGACCAGTTCTCTCCCTGGAATGGGGAGGGTTAGGGCGGGGTGGCTGAACAATTACATGGCAGGGGAGCAAGAGGAGTCGCATCGAAATTGACCGGTATATCTACTGCGGGCACAGTCACATGGAAGGTGCTGCCCAGACCGGGCTGGCTGTCATACCAGATTTGGCCGCCGTGGAGTTCGACCAGCGAGCGGGTGATATACAGCCCCAGCCCCACACCCGATACCCCATTCTTGCGTACCTGTTGCCCCCGATAGAAGCGCTGAAAGAGCCGATCCCCTTCCCCATCTTCAATGCCCTGGCCCTGATCCGAGACAGTAATGTGCAGGAAATCGCCGCTGTCCGAAGGGCGCACAGCCAGAGAGACGGTGCCCCCTTCCGGTGTGAATTTGCTGGCATTGCTCAACAGATGACCCACCACCTGCTCGATCCGGGCCGGATCGCAGAGGGCTGGGGGCAACCCAGGGGGGATGTCCAAAGAGAGCCGCTGATGGCGGGCCGCAATGCGCGGGCCAAATTCATCCACAGCCCCCCCGATCACTTCGCCTACGGGGGTCAGGCGCAACACCAACTCCAGCCGATCCGAGTCAATGCGCGCTGCGTCCAGCAACTCGTTCAGCGTCGTCAGCAGCCGCTCAGCGCTCTCTTCAATCCAGCCCAGCTGTTCCATCTGTTCGCTGTTCAGGTTCTGGGCCGCGCTCTCCTGCAATAGTTCCAGAAAGCCGTAAATCGAGGTGAGCGGGGTGCGTAGCTCGTGGGCAGCCACAGAAATAAAAGAGGAGCGAATCTCATTCATCAAACGCAGTTCGGTGTTGGTGACCTCCAATTCCCGATTCTGCCGTTCCAGCCGCCCCTGCAACAGCCGTAACTCATTGTGGCGCTGCATAAGCTCCTGCTGCACTATTCCCTGGGCCGTCACATCCTGGGCCACCACCAGTAAACCATCGACAGCGGACCCCGGCAGGCGAAAGCCGCGCAGGACAAGGGCCACGTAGCCGATTCTGCCCTGGCTATCAACCCGGTGTACCGGGTCAAAACGCAGATGGGTCTGTTCACCCGTCAAAAGCGCCTGCACAAGATCTTCGCTGCCCGCGGCCTCCGGGAGCAAGTCGTAGAGCCAACACCCGACACTCCCCCCTGGGTGGTTCCCCCCCCACAGGGTTTCCGGGTTGCCATAAACGCTCCGGACAATCAGTTCACTGTCCAGAACCGCATAGGAAATCTGCTGTTCCGCAAGAATAAGTTGAGCGATTTGGCGGTCCATAGGTCGCTCTCCAGACGAGACTAGACAAGCATATGTGCCAGATGACGAAACATCTCCTCCACATGGAGACCCGTACGCGCACTGGTAACAAAACAGTCGGCCCCCAGCGCCGCGGCTGCCTCTTCCACCTGATGCAACAGCAGACGCTGCTCCGGGCTATCGCTTTTATTGGCGACCACAATCAGCATTGCCTCTGGGCTGACCCGGCGCAGATCGGCCAGATAGTCACCCAGACTGGCAAGACTTTCGGGCCGGGTCAGATCACAGACCAGAATCGCGCCGGACGCACCCCGCAAATAGCTGCCCCGCATCTGGCTAAAATCTTCGCTGCCCGCCAAGTCCCAGAGCATCATTGTCAATTCAACTACCGGCCCGTCTTCGGTGGGCACAGCCACGGTTTTCCGGCTCACCTTTACGCCGATTGTGCTGATGTATTTCTCGTCAAATATATCGTAGACAAAACGGCGCACCAGGCTTGTCTTGCCGACAGCGAAATCTCCGAGCAGACAGACCTTTTTGCTGACTGTTCTCACGGATCACATCCTTGCCAGGTCAGGGTTTCCGGGGAATTTCTGCCTCCACCGACAGAAACGAATCAAATTCACGGCGGGCCGATTCGGTCAGGCCGGCAGCTTCGCCGTTATAGTGGCGCAAACGCTGCTGTTGTTTTTTCTCAAAAGCGTAGACGCGTTCGTATGCTTTCCAGCGCAAATTACTGGGCGCTACGCCGTCGATAATCAGGCCCACATAGGCATAGCGGCCAAATTCCAGCACCAGTTCCCGATTGCCAAACCGAATCTGATGCAATCGCTCCCCGCCACCGCCCAGCACCTGCTCGGCAAATTCCCGAATAGCCGTCAGCATCCCACTGATCAGGTCCGAATCCGCTGATTTTTCCGGCGTCCGGCTGGTATGCCAGAGCAACAATCCACTCTCCCGGTGGATCAGATAGATCTCCTGCACCAGCAGAGGCAGGCTTTCGCGCAGGGCCAATTCGGAGACGGGCACGCCTGTGAAAAGAGAGCGCAGCCGACGGCTGAAACGCTGGAAATCCGTAGCCGCCTGGAGCTTCTCATCAATCGAGCGGGCCAGGTCGCGCATGGCTTCCGTCACCGCCCGCATAACAATCTGGCCGATCACCGGGTAGAGAGCGTCGATGATCTCCTCCCGTGACTCCTGAATCTGGCGGCGGATGGCCTCGCCCAGAATAGGCGCCACAGCCGCGGCCAGCGCGTCCTTGTCGCCAATCTGGTGGCGCAGTGCGTCCATATCGTCGCGGAGAAGCTGTATCTGATCCCGATCCGGGCCAAGCAGAATCTCCTGCAGGGTGGACAGAGAGCTTTCTAACTCTTCTCCGTTGCCTGGACCAGAGGAAGGCGAGCCTTCCGCCGTGGCCCGGTGACGCTCTCCTGCCCCCACCATTTGGCGGGCCAGTGGGCCAGCGTGCCGCGCAACTACATCTTCGGTGGCAACCTCAGCCAGACGTTCCATACCAGAACGTCTAGGCGGCCGTGTGCTCTGTTGCGCAGGTGCGTTGCTACTCATTTGGTTCAGTACGGCTCATTCGGTCAGGCCAAACAGCTCATTCGGTTGTCTGCAAGAGGCTATCCAAGACAGACGTGAGCATCCCGCTTCCTTTAATCTGATTGCCAACTTCAATAAAGAGGTTGCCTAACTGCTCCCGATCTACCTTTTCGTTGGTCAGCCTGTCCAGATCAGAACGGGTCTCGGCCCGCAATTCATCTGTCGAAGCCTGCAACTCCTGGCGGGTCTCCTGCAATTTTTTATTCTGGGCGCTCTCCTGGGCAGCCAACTGCTCATTTGTGCGCTCCAGAGCTTTCTGCAGCCGTTCCAAATCCCGTTGCAAAGTGGCAAAGCGGGCGTCATAATCCCGCACAATCCCGCCAAAGAGAATATCCCGCACCCGTTCCAGGTCCTGGGGGCTTGCCCCTACGGTTGG
Organism: Caldilineaceae bacterium; assembly: GCA_023384455.1. Classification (GTDB taxonomy): domain Bacteria; phylum Chloroflexota; class Anaerolineae; order Caldilineales; family Caldilineaceae; genus JACQGT01. Next base: position 3,339 of record JAHDWH010000106.1, read on the forward strand.
CGTCTGTTGTGTACTCACTGCCTGTCTCCTATTCCTGTGGTTGAGTATAGAAACGAAAAATTACAGAAACCATTACGCCCCTGCCTTCACCAGAAAGCGGTAGCCGATCCCGCGTTCGGTTGCTATGTAGCGGGCTTCCCCCCCTTTGGCTTCGATCTTCTGGCGCAGCCGGTGAATGTGAACCCGCAAAGTATCTTCGAAGATCTCGTCCAGTGGCCAGATACGCCGCAACAGAAAATCGTTGGTCACTGTGCGCCCGGCATTCCGCATCAGAATAAAGAGAATCTTTGTTTCCGTGGGCGTCAGGGAGATGGTTTCGCCGTTCAGAATCACCTGCTGGTGGACAAAATCCACAGAGAGGCGCTGATCCACCTTTGCAATTGGGTCCAGGGTATAGGCAAAGTCGCCCATACGCCGCAACACCCGCCCCACCCGGGCTACCAGCTCCCGGGGGCTGAAAGGTTTGGTCACATAATCCTCAGCGAAATGCTCGATGCCCTGGATGACCATCTCTTCCTGATCCATCGCTGTGAGCAGAATCACCGGCAGGTCGGCGTACTGCTGCACAGTTCTGCAAAACTCGAATCCATCCATTTCGGGCATATTAATATCGACAATCGCCAGATGGGGCAGCCCATTTTGGGCGATACGTTCCAGCGCCTCCCGCCCAGTGCCAGCCGTCATCACCAGATAACCGCTCATGTCCAGCTTACTCCTCACCAGCCGCACAATCGCCGGGTCGTCGTCCACCACTAAAATCCGGGGCAACTCGGCCCCGCTTTTGTCGGGCAAAATTGAATCCACGGAAGACTCCTATCGATTGAACTGTTGGCTGAGCCACTCGGTAATCTTCTCCATAGCTACTTCTGTCTGCTCTCCACTGCCCAGGTTTTTGACAGCCACCACCCCCTGCCCGATCTCATTGGGCCCCAACAGCAGGGCATAGGGAATTTTGCGCTCGTCGGCATATTTGAACTGGCGGCCGTAGCGGTCCAGGTCCGGGTAGAGGTCTGCCCGCAGGCCCGCAGCCCGCAGGCGATGGGCCAGTCCCAACGATGCGGTCTGGGTGCTCTCGTCAAATTGGGTGACCAACACCTGGGGCTGGCCGGCTAATTGGGCTGGGAACATCCCCCGCTCTTCCAGAATGAGCAGAATCCGCTCCAGCCCCAGGCTAAAGCCACAGGCCGGCACACTCTGGTTGCTGAACATTCCCACCAGATCGTCGTAGCGCCCGCCGCCCCCCCCAGAGCCGCTGAGTCCGGGGAACTCAATCTCGAAAATCGCGCCGGTGTAATAGCTCAAGCCCCGGGCCAGGAAGGGGTCCAGCCGTAGATGTGGCGCGGCGGGGCCATAACTGCTCAGAACCAGCACCTCCTTCAGCCCGGCCACCCCCCGGCTGCCCTGCTCCGAACCTTCCAGCAGATCGCTCAGCCAGGCCATCCGTGCGCTTTCGTCGCCAGGCACGCCCGCGATGAAGTCCATCAGCGCCCCGGTGGATTGCGCGCTGACGCCCCGCTCCAGCAATTCGGCCCGCACGCCCTCCTGGCCGATTTTGTCCAGTTTGTCCACGGCCACCAGGGCCGCGCCCTCCAACTCAGCCGCAATACCTGCCACCTCCATCAGCCCGCGCAATATGCCCCGGTGGTTCAGACGGATGGCAAAGCCGCTCTCGTCCTTGCCGGCAAAGCCCAATTCCTGCAAAACCTGTGCGCCGGCGGCCAGCACCTCCGCCTCCACTGCCGGGCTGGTAGACCCCACAATGTCCACATCGCACTGGTAGAACTCCCGGTAGCGCCCTTTGGCCGGGCGGTCGGCCCGGTAGACCGGGGCGATCTGGTAGCGCTTGAAGTAACGGGGCAGTTCGTTGCGATATTCGGCCACAATGCGGGCCAGGGGCACAGTCAGATCGTAGCGCAGACCCGCATCGGCGATGCTCTCCTCTGTGGGGTTCTCTTCCAGGGCGCGCTGCAATTTGTCGCCCCGTTTGGCAACCCGGAAGATGAGCTGGTCGCCCTCCTCGCCATACTTGCCCAGGAGCGTGTCCAGCCGCTCCATAGCCGGGGTTTCCAGGGGTTCAAAGCCATAGCTCTGGTAGACCCGCTCGATAACGTCGATCACATAACTACGGCGCAGCGCATCCACAGGCAGAAAGTCCCGCGCGCCGCTGATGGGTTTTGTGTTGAAACGGGCCATGCGCTTAGCTCCACAGAAATAGGGGGATGACATTCTTGATCTAACAGATTGTACCACTTTTGTAAAGAGTTTTGAAAGAGGAGAATAAGGGGAACTTCTCGCGCCCACGCTCCTGCGTGGACGCGCCGACCGGACGCTCTGCGTCCTCGGCACCATCTGCCTGACCATCTACCCGGCGCAGGGCGTCACTCAGACGTTCCCACCCAGGAGCGATGGGAACGCGATTCTCGCTTATTCTGACCGCAACCCGGAGGCGATCACCTCCCGATAGGCCGCAATCCGTTCCCGGCGCATTGCCCGCTGGTGGCCCAGCAGCATCTTTGTCCCTTCCAGACCCACCTGCGCACGGAATTCCAGGAGCAGATAGCCGCGCAACAACTCCGCCCAGAAGCGGCCAAAATACTTGCCCACATAACGCACTTTGCTGCGGTTGAAGCGGATGTGGCGCTGGGTGCTCACCTGCTCGCTGCTGCGCCCCTCGTAGTGGATGACCATTGCGCCCGGCTCGTAGACCACCCGCCAGCCCGCATCCTTCACCCGTTTGCACAGGTCGGTCTCTTCGCTGTACATAAAGAAGCCGGGATCAAAGCCGCCCACCCCGGCCAGCACCTCCCCCCGCACCAGCAGGGCCGCGCCCACCAGCCAGTCCACATCCTGGCGCACAGTCGGCGACCAGTCATCCACGCAATAGCGCCGGGCCCAGGGGTTGCCCGGCCAGAGCCGTCCCAGCCAGGTGCTCTCGAAGAAGCCGGTGAAGCGGCCAGGGAAGCGCCGCCGGGTACTTTGCAGGCTGCCATCGCCATAGCGCAGTTGGGGTCCAATCACCCCAATCGATGCGTCGTGGGCGATCCCCGCATAGAGGATCCACAGGCTGTTGGGGAGGAGTTCTGTGTCCGGGTTGAGGAAGTAGACGAAGTGGGGGGATTGGGGATTGGGGATTGGGGATTGGGGATCGGGGACTGGGGACTGGGGATTGGGGATCGGGGATTGGGGATCGGAGAGATGCTGGGGTGATAAAGAGTGCATCGATGCCACCCCGTCACCCTGCCACCCTGTCACCCTGTCACTCTTCCTCTCCTCCACATCAAACCCCAGCACCTCCAGCCCCCGGTTGTTACCGCCGGTAAAGCCCAAATTTTCTGTGCTGAGGATTGTCTCTACCCAGGGGAAGCGGCTGGGGAGCAGGGAGGGGGTGGCGTCTTCGCTGGCATTGTCCACCACCAGCACCCGCAGGCTGGCCGCGCCCTCCGGCCCAAAGCGGCGGATGTGGGGATCCTCCGTGGCTGCGCTCTGCCGGGCAATCGATTCCAGGCAGGCGCGCAGCAGATCCCACACATTCCACGAGACGATAACAATGGCGAGATCGACGTTTTGCATATCGGCAGGCTCAATTACTTCGCTGCACCACAAATTCGCAGAGACGGGTCAGACTCTCTTTGCTGGGCGTCTCCGGGAAATCCGCCAGATTGTCAAGCGCACGCTGCAAAAAGTCAACGGCTTCGGCCTGGGCTGCGTCGATGGCGTCGCTCTGGCGCAGGGCAGCCACCACCTCGGCCACGGCCTGGCCCAAGCGCTCCGGCTCGCCCTCTTCCGCGGTCTGCCGGGCCTGGGACAATCGCTCCACCAGGGCTTGGGGGTCCGCCTGTCCGCGCAAAAAATAGAGAAAAGGCAGGGTCAGGGTGCCCTGGCGCAGATCGCTGCCGACGGGTTTGCCCAGGGTGCGGTCATCCCCCGTAAAATCCAGAATGTCATCCATAATCTGAAAGGCCATGCCGAAGTGATAGCCAAAATCCTTCAGATGTTGTACCTGAGCCGATGATAAGCCCACCAGCACCCCCGCGGCTTCGCTGGCCGCGCTGAAGAGGCTGGCCGTCTTGGCGTAGATGCGCTGATAATAATTCTGCCGCTCCTGATTGTACTGGTTGCGGGCAAAGAGCTGGCGCATCTCGCCATCCACAATAATTTGCAGGGTGTCGCTGAAAATGTGGATGACCCGGCTGTTGCCCGTCTCCGCGGCAAAGTGGGCAGCCCGGGCAAACATATGATCCCCGGCCAGGACAGTGGCGCCCTGACTCCAGGAGGCGTTGAGGGTGGGTGCGCCCCGGCGCAGGAGTGCGCCATCAATTACATCGTCGTGGACAAGCGTGGCCGTGTGCAGCATCTCCACAGCCGCGGCCAGCGCGATCAGTTGGGGGTGGGCGGACCATTCGGCAATCGGGCTGTTCATCTGCGCGGCCAGGAGTGCAAGAGCCGGGCGCAGCCGCTTGCCGCCGCTGCCGATCAGCTCCACAAAGGCATCGGCCAGAGGTGCAAAGACCGAAGACTCGACGGTCTTCATCTTCTGCTCCACCAGACGCAGACCGTCCTGCACAGGCTCCAGCAATTGGCGAATGGTGGGGGGGGTGCGCGTCAGAGAGCACGCGCCATTGGCCGCCTTGTGTTCTTTCCCGGTAAGAGATAGAAGGGCAGGACTGGGGGCACTTCGTCTGCTCAACTCGTCAGGCACGATTCTTTCAGCCACCGACATCCGTCCACCAATCCCGATTCTAAGAATAGGACGCAGAGTACCTGTTCAGCCACCCCACCCTACCCCTCCCCATTCCAGGGAGGGAAGTGGCTCGACTCCTCCCCCACAGTGGGGGAGGTTGGGTGGGGGTGAGCAGTTATAACGCAGAAGACGCGGATCAAATCTGCGAAATCTGCGGTTTCTGCGCCATCTGCGTATCCGCTGCTCATAAACCAAAAAAGGCGATAGACCGGACACTGGTCTGCCGGGCGATCTCGGCTGGGGTCTCCCCCAGCAGCCCGGCCACCTTCTCCGCCACCAGCGCCACATAGCCCGGCTCGTTGCGCTTCCCTCGATAAGGATGGGGCGTCAGATAAGGCGCATCCGTCTCGATCAGCAGCCGCTCCTGGCGCAGCATTGGAAGCAATGCGTGCATCTGGCGGGCATTTGTAAAGGTCACAGGCCCCGCAATGCCCAGCAGAAAGTTCCAGCCATAGGCCCGTTCGGCCAGGGCCACATCCCCGCCAAAGGCGTGGAGCACACCGGCATAGGGGCGGGCGGCGAGGCGCGAGTTGCGGAAGTCAGCATTCCCCGTCCATTCCTCCAGAATCACTGCCACATCGTCGGACGCGTCCCGGTTGTGGATGATCACGGGCAGCCCCACCTCGGCGGCCAGTTCCAACTGGGCCCGGAATGCCACGGCCTGCTGCGCCGGCGTTACCCGATCCCAGTAGTAGTCCAGCCCGATCTCACCGATGGCGACGACTTTGGGATGGGCCGCCAGGGCCCGCAGTTCGTCCAGCGTAGCCGGCCCAAAACCCCCGCTGCTATTGGGATGAACACCCACAGCCACAAAGAGTTCCGGCGTCTGCTCGGCCAATACCAGCGCCCCGCGACACTGGGCCACATCGATACCGGGGATGACAATCAGCCCCACCCCGGCGGCCCGTGCCCGCTCCATCACAGCCGCCCGATCCTCGTCGTAATGGGCCAGGTCCAAATGGCAATGACTATCCACCAGAAAGAGCGAACCCGCGGTCATTTCTGGTTGAACAAAGCGACTTTGTGGCTGATTCATCGTTTGTACATTTTATCACAGGTGAAAAGGGCGACAAAGTAGGGAGGATTGCAAGAGACAGGAGGAAGGGATGGGGGTGTTAGGGCAGCCGTTCGCTCTGCCCGATCAGCCGCTCCAGTTCGGCAATTTTGGCGCGAAAGGCTGGGCTTTGTCTGGCTGGGCGCACATAGGCATAGGCAATCAGACCGGCCAGACCGACCAGCAGCGGGGGAAGAGCGCTGCCAATCGTGCCCACAAAGGCCAACACGACACCGGAAAGAATCGTGAGGATTGTCACTGCCAGAAGCGCTTGATGGAAGATAAGGGAGCGGCGCTGATCGGCCAGCAGCCGGGCCAAACCCCGGCGCAGGGCCACCCGCTCCTGCTCGCCGGAGATGGGGGGCGACAGGGGAGCCGGAACTGGCGCTTCTTCTGGGCCAATGCCGCGGCTGGTCGGCGCGCTTCTCTGTTGCCAGAGTTGGGCGAAAAGCTCCACCCGTTGCTGAATGATCGCGCCATAGACCGCTGCCTGGCCCTGCCCGTTATAGATTTCGGCAAAAGCTGTATATTGGCGGCCGCGCAGAGGCGAAAGAGCCGCCCGGCTGCGTACAAAGTCAAAGAAGCCAAAAATCTGGCGGGCTTCGCTGCTGGCAAAGGCATCAAACATTGCGTCGGCGTGGGGATAGCCCACAGATTGAAAGTTAAATCCCATCACCTGGGGCAGCCCCATACTGATAGATTCCCGGGCTGCCCGCCTGTCCAGCCCGGCAGCAAACTCATAGACCTGCCACTCCCTGTCCTGGTTGCCGTGAAACTCCTGCCAGGCAGTGGCCGGGTCGGGTCGCCAGCGGTGTCCTGTCCAACTCTGCCCGCTGGCGTAGACAAAGTGGTTGTTAAAGCGCTCCTGATTGTTGCGCCCCCAGCGGTCATAGAAGATGTGGTTTTCAAAACGGATGATCATCCGCAGCCCGGCAGGGCCAGGCGCAAAGCCCTGTCCGCCCGATTCTGCCTGGAGAACGGCCACGGCCACCCCCGGATCGATGCCCAATTCATTGGCGAGAACGGCCAGCAGACCGCCATAGCGATTCCAGAGGTCGGCCAGGGCAAAGGCAAGGCTGCCGGGCGTCATGCGTTCCTGGGCCAGTTGAAAGCCAGGATGTGGGGTCAAAGAGAGCCGCAGGAGTTCCGGTTGGGTCGCCAACAGGCGGTTCTTCACTGGCTGGCTGGGCAACTTCACATACTCCCGGTGAACGTAGCCCTGGCGACTATCCACCTGCACCCGCAGCCAATCGCCCTCCTCGCCCAGCACCTGTAGCTGGGTATCCGGCAGCAAAGTTTGCAGCACACCGAATTGGGTGCCCGGTCCTGCGCGCAGGTTCAAATGGCCCAGGGTGGTCGCGGTTGGGTTCTGTTGGCGGGCCAGGCTCTCGATGAGCTTGCGCTGGATGCTCTTCCTCTCCCCGTCGTTGAAAGCGGCCAAAGCCACCACCGGCGGGCCCCCATAGACGGCGGGGCGCTCATAGAGCAGCGGCCACAGGTCGGCCCTGGCTATCAGGTCAAAGCGACCCATCCCCATCTCTTCCGCGGCAAGGAAGACCGCGTCCAGCAACAATTGATTGGTAATCCGTTCGCTGATCGTCATCCCAGCACCTCCCGCACTCTCCAATGCCTGCAAGTCGGCTTACGCCAAATATACTATACCATTTCTAAAAATGCGAACCTCCCAAATCCGTCTCCAGGCCCGTCTGGGCACAATCAGCAATAAAAATAGGACGCAGATTGACGCGGAAACAACTGATCTGCGCAGATTTTATCAGCGGCAATCAGCCCTTTCAGCGTCATCCGCGTCCTATTTTCAGATTAGACAACACGACGGGCTGACACCGCATAACGACGAAAATGTTGTAGGTCGGACTGACAGTCCGACCTACGGATAGCTATTTACAAGGACCCAGATTTTACAAATTTTTATCCGTGTTCATCCGTGGCTATTTTCAGGTCAAAATAGCCGCGTAGGCTTCCTGCACATCCTCTGTGCCTGTAATGCACAGGCCCAGGTCGCGCAGCAGCCCATCCTGAATATCATAAATCCAGCCGTGGACAGACAGAGATTGCCCCCTGCCCCAGGCGTCCTGGACAATCGTCGTCTGGCAGACATTCATCACCTGCTCGACGATATTCAGCTCGCAAAGCCGGGCCACCCGCTCTTCCTCATCGGCCAGGACAGAGAGACGCCTCTCGTGCTTTTGTGCCACATCCTGAATATGGCGCAGCCAGTTGTCGATCAATCCCAGCCGTCTTTGCAGCAGCGCAGCCCGCACACCGCCACAGCCATAATGACCGCAGACAATAATGTGCTCCACCTGTAACACATCCACCGCGTATTGCATCACAGAAAGACAGTTCAGGTCTGTGTGGACCACCAGATTGGCGACGTTGCGGTGAACGAAAAGCTCGCCGGGCAGCAGGCCGACAATCTGATTGGCCGGAACCCGGCTGTCGGCGCAGCCAATCCAGAGATAATCGGGGTTTTGCTGCCGGGCCAGGGTCTGGAAGAAACCCGGCTGGTCGCTCTCCATCTGTTGCGACCAGGCGCGGTTGTTGTCAAAGAGGTGGGGCAGAATACGCATTGCGAGTTTGCATAGCTCCAGAAAAGGGTGTTAAATCAGGATAGTTCTTCATGCGCGGTTGTACGCCGCAGAGAATGAAAGGCGGACGCAGATTCACGCAGAAACCACTGATCTGAGCAGATTTATCCGCGCCAATCCGCTTTTTCAGCGCCAGCAGCGTCCTGTTTTCAGGGCAGAGATAAAAATCGAAAGATGATGGGTAAATCGTAACTACTCAGGCTCAGGGTGCGACGCACTCGCCACACCCGTTTTGCAGTGGGAATCTACTCCTGGCGAGTGCGTCGCACCCTTAGTAGTTACGATAAATTTGTCTTCCATCATCTCATCATCCCAAAGGGAGACCCTATGTACATCGGACTCGACATCGGCACAACAACCCTCAGTGCAGTCGTGTTGGACACGGCCACCGGCGGGCTGCTGGCCCATCATACGACGCCAAACGTGGCAGGAACGTTTCCAGGCCCTGGCCGGGCCGAATTGGATATGGAACGCCTGCAAAGACTCACCGTCGAATGTCTGGCAGGTATTGTAGCAAAGGCCCAGGTCGATCCCGTAACCATACGCGGGATTGGCGTAACCGGCCAGCAGCACGGCGTGGCCTTTCTCGATAGCCTGGGTGTGCCCGTGCGCCCGGCCATCACCTGGCAAGACCTGCGCGCCCAGGAGAAAATCCCCGGCAAGGATGAGAGCTACTTGCAGCGATTGATCGCCCAGGCTGGCGGTGTGGAAGCCTTCCGGCGGATGGGCTGTCTGCCCGCGGCCGGCTTTCTTGGCACGACCGTCTTCTGGCTACACGAGCAAAGGCAGTTGCCCCCGTTGCCATTCACCGCCTGCTTCATCCCCGATGGGATCGTCACCTTCCTCAGCGGTGCGCCGCCCAGCAGCGACCCCACCCTGGCCGCCAGTTCCGGCGTCTTCGATATTGTGGCGAACGACTGGGATTGGGCGCTTGTGGAACGGCTGGGGTTGCCCGGCCAAATCTTCCCACCTGTGGGTGTGGCGGGCCAGAGCGCAGGCGGTCTGCGTCGGGAGATTGCCGCGCAGACCGGTCTGCCCCCGGGACTGCCTGTGGGGGTGGCCCTGGGCGACAACCAGGCCAGTTTTATCGGCAGCGTGGCCGAACCGGCCAGGAGTCTGCTGCTCAATGTGGGGACAGGCGGGCAGATTTCGGCGTGCACGGACGAATTCCATTTCATCCCCGGCCTGGAAAATCGTCCTTTCCCCGGCGGCCACTATCTGCTCATCGGCGGCGGGCTTTTCGGCGGGCGCTCCTACGCCTATCTGCTCAACTTCTTCCGCCAGGCAGGCGCAGAACTTTTCGACGGCGCGGCTGCCGACGATCTCTACGAACGGATGACCGCACTGGCAGCCAGGGTTGCACCGGGCAGCGACGGACTGGCCTGCGCGCCCTTCTTCACCGGCAGCCGGGTGGACCCCCATCTGCGCGCCAGTTTCACAGGGCTTTCGCCGGACAACTTCACCCCCGGCCACTTTGCCCGGGCTTTGCTGGAAGGGATGGCCGAAGGGTTTCACCGCTTTGGGGAGCAGATGGCCCCGATCATCGGGGAGCGGTCACCCCTGGTGGGGGCAGGCAACGGCATCCGACGCAACCGGCTGCTGGCCGGGATTCTGGCCGAACGCTTTGCGATGCCCCTGCACATCCCCGCCCTGGCCGAGGAAGCAGCCGTGGGCGCAGCGATTGTGGCCGCGGTGGGTCAGGGCGAATTTGCCACTCTGGACGGGGCCACGGCCCGTCTGTTGACCTACGCCGAAGATACCTGTTCAGCCACCCCACCCTACCCCTCCCCATTCTAGCCGGCTGTCGGAGAGGCAAGAGATAGAACGCGGATGACGCGGAACGGGTTGATTTTCGCCGATAGAATGTATCTTCTCAAGCATCGAGGGTAACACGAGAGCTGACAGGTGCGCCAACCGACTGGATATTGAAAAGATACGATCTGGGGGATGAAAAGTGCCATCGGGTTTACCTCAGCGGCTTGCGCGCTTCGATTGTATAGTAGCCGGCAAAGAAGGAGAGATCCCCCGTCTGATCCAAACGCTCTTGCAGGGCGAAAAGAGCGGCCTGGTGGGTGGCGACGGTGAAGTTCGGCACTTCCCAGGGCACACATTTTAGATAGTAGACGATTGCCCCCACATCCGTAAAACGCAGTTTTCCCTGCCATTCCTGGGCCTGGGCAATCTCCAGACCGGCGGCCTGCAGGCGAGGGATATATCGCTCCGGCGTGGCGGTGGGCCACTGGGGTTTTGCGCCAAAATAGGCCATCAGGTCATACGTCCACATGCCGTGGACCTGCTGGGTGAGAAAGCTGCCGCCCGGCGTGAGGATGCGGGCAATCTCCGCGGCGTTGAAGGCGGAATGGCGGTTGAGCACCAGCGCAAACTCGCCGTCGGCAAAGGGCAGGGGGTCGATGTCGGTGATATGAACGTCCCGCACCTCCACGCCCAGGGGGGTCAGCCGTTCGGTCGCCAGGGCCAGATTGGGGGGATATTCCTCCGTCGCCACCACCCGGGGCGGCCAGTGGGCCTGCATATCCAACAGCCGTTCGCCGCCACCCGTGTCCATATCCAGCACAGAGGCCGCGTCATCCATCAGCCCGCTGGCCTGGGCGATGTAGTCCCAGGGCAGGGGATCTTCCAACATCCGCCCGGCCAGGTAGGAGAAATCCCAACCGGCAAAGGGCTGGGTTTCTTCCCGTTGCCAGATGGCGAGATAGTCAGTGGGATCCATTTTTCACTCCTTCAAGAAAGAGCGTTACTATTGACTCCGATAGTATAGCAGCGAAGAGTGCGACACATCGAGTATACTTTAACCTCCCACCCTACGGACAACTCTGCCTATGAACATCGAAAAGCGCTACCCCAGCGTGGCGGATATGGAGACGACCGCGCGCAAGCGCATCCCCGGTTTCCTCTGGGACTATCTGAGCGGCGGCCTGGGAAATGGGGCCAATGTACAGCGTAACCGGCAGGCGTTGAACGACATACTGCTCATGCCCCGCTATCTCGCGGCCGCGGATACCCCGGAGATTCGCTGCCGTCTGCTGGGCCAGACGTACGACGCGCCCTTTGGCGTGGCGCCTCTGGGGCTTTCCGGTCTGGTCTGGCCCCGTTCCGAGTATATTCTGGCCGCGGCAGCCAAGACCCACAACATCCCCTACACTCTAAGTACTGTCGCCACAGCCAGCCTGGAGAGCATTGCGCCTGTGGCTGGCGCGAACGCCTGGTTTCAACTCTACCCGCCCAACGACCCGGTGGTGGAAAAGTCCCTGCTGGATCGCTGCCACGCCGCGGGTTATGGGACGATTCTGCTGACAGTGGATGTGCCTGTAAACACCCGCCGGGAGCACGACATCCGCAACGGTCTGGCTGTGCCCCCCCGCTTTGACCTGCGCACCCTCTACCAGATGGTTACCCATCCGGGCTGGTCTCTGCGGATGCTGACCGCGGGCGTGCCCCAATTTGTCAACATCAAACCCTATTACGCCGGCGCGCAAAGCGGCAACACAGGCCAATCCATCCGGGCGTCTGTGCAGTTTATCAGCCAAGTGATGAAAGGCCACATCACCGCCGAACGCTTTGCCCGCATCCGGGATGGCTGGCCGGGGAAGCTGCTGGTCAAAGGGGTTCTCTCTGTGGAAGATGCCACCCAATATATGGCCCTGGGCGCAGACGGGCTGGTAATCTCGAATCACGGCGGGCGGCAACTGGACGCGGCCCCGTCGCCAGTGCAGGTGTTGCCCGCCATTCGCCGGGCGGTGGGGCCGGATGTGCCGCTGTTGGCAGACAGCGGCGCGCGCTCCGGGCTGGATGTGGCCCGGCTTCTGGCCCTGGGCGCGGATTTTGTGCTGATGGGGCGGCCTTTTCTTTTCGCCCTGGGCGCACTGGACAAGCCCGGAGGCGCGCATGTAATGGCAGTGTTGAAGGCAGAGCTGCGGGCAGCTCTGGGGCAATTGGGCTGCCCCACCCTCTCCGAGTTGCCCAAATTTCTCTATGACAGGTAGAGCGGGGCTGGCAAACCAGCTTTGCGGCCAGAAAAAGCGTGAAACGTGAGCGGATGTAACGCGATCTCGCATTTCACGCTTCAGTGGGACAGTGGACTGGTGTCGTCGATCTGGCGTTCCTGGGTTAGCAGATTGTCGGGGTCGCACAGAATAGAACGCGGATGTGGCGGAAAGTACGGAAAAAACCGGATTTTTGTACTGATCAAGAAGATAGTGGAATCTGTAGGTGCGGTTTGCAACCGCACTTTCACCCGAAGAAGTGCGGTTGCAAACCGCACCTACGTTTTATCAACCCGTTGATCAGTACAAAAAAGCCGAATTTTTCTCGCTTCTATCCGCGGCAATCAGCCCGATCCACAACATCCGCGTTCTATTTCTTGTCTCACCGACAGCCGACTAGACGGGCATCGTGCGCCCGGTGCGCGCTCGTCCGTAGTCGGCCCACGCTTTGTTGGGCGCGCCCATCATCCGCACCCCCAGCACGTCCAGAGAAAAGTCGATGCGTTCGGTCATCGACAGGCCCGGATCGGCCCAACTGGAGTAGAAGGCGATACCCTGGGCATCCAGCGCGGCTTTGATTTTGTCCCGGGCCTCGTTCATCACCTGGGGATAGGGCGGGTCGTGGGCGTCGGGTTCGCCAAAGGACATTCCCATATCCCCCGGTCCCCATTCGGCGAAGCCAATGCCGGGAACAGCCGCGATAGCCTCCACATTGGGCAGGCAGTGGCGGTCCTCAATCTTCAGCCCCAGCAGCAGCTCCCCGTTGGGGTTCAGCGGCCAGGGTTCTGCCACCTGGGCATACTCGGCCGGGGAGAGTCCCCAGATTTCGCAGGCCGGTTTCTGGCCGCCTGCCCCCCGCAGCCCCTCGCCGATTACCGCGCGCGCCAGGGCGTGGAAAGGGTAGCGGGTGATCTGCACAAAAGCCTTGACCGATTCCGCCGTGCGGGTGTGGGTGTGCAGAATGCCGTGGACACCGGCAGTCAATACGTGGCGGGCCTGCCAGGCGTTGTAGCGCACCTCTTCCGGGGTGATGGCGTTGGAGGGCAGGGTGCAGACGACCGTCGGCGTCAGGTGACCGCTGGCTGTGGGGCCGCCCTCTTTCAGCCCCCGCATATAGGCGGTCAATCCCACAGTGTCGAAGGGGTGATGCTCAAAGTCGATGAGCAGCATATCGGCCCAGGTCTTGGCATCCTGCACTCCTGCTTCGTAGCTCAGTTTGGATGGATGGGTTGCGTAGATGGGTTGGCCCAGTTCCAGCAGATCAATACATTTGTTGATTCGTGCCATTTCAAGCGCCTTTCGGGTGGTGGATTTCCCTCTATCTGTTTGGTGATACAATCGAGCGAGTAACTACTCAGGCTCAGGGTGCGACGCACTCGACTGAAATGATAGCAGAGATCGGGGGGAAGTAGAAGTCACTTTTTTTGTAACTGCTCACCCCCTCCCAATCTCCCCCACTGTGGGGGAGGGGTCGCTCCACTTCCCTCCCTGGCAGGCTGTGGGAGAGACAAGAAATAGAACGCGGATGACGCGGCGGTGTCCTGAGCCTGTCGAAGGGAAAGGGCGGGTTTTCGCGGATAGAAGCGAGAAAAATCCGGCTTTTTCCGTACTTTCCGCTCAATCCGCGTTCTATTCTGTGCTACTCCGACAAGCTCCTGGAATGGGGAGGGGGAAAGTGGGGTGGTTGGACAATTACAAGCCGGGGCGAAATAGCCAGCCCTCATCCCCCCGAAAGTGCAGATCGAAGTCATCTTCCCCCGCGCCCAACACCCGCAGCCGGGAGTGGCGCCGCACAGGGCCAGCAAACCCGATCTCCAGCGGCTCGCTCGTCTCTGCCTTCCCGGATGGCCCAGGGGTGCGGGCGACGTGCAGGGTTGTGCCATCCCACACAAGAGTAAGCCCCCCATCCCCGGCTGGCAGATCGACCAGCGCCCACCAGGCCCACTCCCCAGGCCATAGCGGCTCCACCCCAAGCGTGCTGCCCCGCCAAAAGAGGCAAGAGGCCGGTGGGTAGGAACTGGGAGCAACAGGCGAAAGCATAGGCAGGGACCCGTCGGCAAAGGCCGGTAGATGGCCGCCCGCCATATAGAGCGCCTCGCTTTCCCAGCGGGCTTCGTTAACCCCGTCGGCGAACATCCGGGCCAGAAAGACCGCGGCGCGCAGACCCTTCACAAAAGCCGAACGCAGGGACGGACTCTCTGCCATTGCCTGCCGGGTGGCGACGAGTCTGTCCGCGCAAAGTTTGGCCGCCGGGTAGTGCTCGCCTGGGGCAGCCGCCGGAAAATGCAGACGCAAATGCTGGGCAAGGGCGATCAGATAGGCCGAGTTGCTCTGGATCAGGCTGGAGTTGGATTCATCGCCCGGCGCGCCGGGGTGGGCAACCAGTAGCCGGGGCAGACGTCCACCGCTGGCGGTTGCCACGTGGCCCAACCGATCCAGCAGTGACCGGCTGCGTGCCGGGTCGCAGAGGTCCAGCGCGCCTGTCGCACTGGCAAGAGACGCCACTTCTCTGTCCGCGGTGGCTTCGCCCTCGCGAAAGCGCACAATCTGTCCTATGGCCTGCTGTTTGGTCTTATCTATCGTCCGGTTCAGCCAGATATCTGGCGTCCACACCCGGCCACGCTGGGTCACCCGCTGCCAACTGCTCTGGGTCAGATTGAATGCCCGCTCGATGTCCCGCTGGGCCAGAAAGCCATTCCAGGCCATCTGCTCCCCCACATCGCTGAGTGTGAGAATCAGCGGCAGGTCCACCTGGCCCGCCACCAGCACGTAATAGAGGAGATGGGCACGGGATTCGTCGGGAAAGACGACCCGATCGGGCCGCCCTTCGGCCGCGCCAAAGACCCGGGTGCTCTCGGCGTTTTGCTGGGCGTGGATGCCTCTGGCCTGGCCTGGATTGCTCTGCGCCACAAGCAGGCCGTCCACCATTCGCTGTTCCAGGGGTTCGCCCCAGTCGATTTCCACGGCAATTTGCAGCAGCCGGTCGCCTTCGGCCTGACATTCCAACTGCCAGAGGACGGAACGGTCATCCGCGCTGCCCAGGGGCGCGTAGGTGCGTTTGCTGACGATAACCCCCTCTGCGCCGTAGATGGTTTCCTGATAGCCGGGGAAGAGGCGCACGGCCAGGGGGAGTACGTCGTCTACCGATTGGCTGCTGATGCCCTGGCTGGTATAGATGGGCGCGGCCAGGGAGAGAGTGATAGAACGGGCGTAGACGCGGTTTTGACGGGGAAAGTGCAGTTCGTGGAGATCGCTGTTGCGGTCGCTCTGGTAGCGCACCTCCGGGTTGGCGCGCAGAAAACGGGTCTCTGGGGAGATGTCGTCGTAGTCGAGCGTCTCCGGTCGGTCCAGCGCCGGATGGGGGAGGGCTGTCATCGGGGGTGCTCCAAAATAAAAAGAGGGGACACAGATGGCGCTGATAGAATCTGCGCAGATCAATCATTTCAGCGCCATCTGCGTCCCTCCCTTCTCAGGAGGCCGAGGGTTCCAGCAGAACGACCTGTGTCTCTTCGGGCAGTTGGGCTTTGGTGATTTTGAGGGAGGCGAGGGTTTCCGGCTCTCCCACACCCAGTTCCTTGAGAAATTTGTCCACAGGTTCCAGGGATTCGCCGAAAACGTCCCCCAGACCCGCGTGCAGATAGTGCATAGGCACGACGATACGCGGCTCCAATAGACTGATGACTTCGGTCATGCGGGAAGCGTCCAGGGTATTGTGGCCGCTGACCGGCACCAGCAGCACATCAATTTCGCCCAAATCCTCTACCTGGCGCTGCTGGGGAATCTGTCCCAAATCCCCCAGATGGCCGACAGTAAAACCGTCAAAATCAAAGAAGTAGGCGATATTGCGCTCGGGCATTTCGCCGCTACCCGCTTTGTGAAAGGTGGTGAGACCGGTCACCAGGACGCCGCCCACTTCGTAATCCCCAGGACCGTTCAGCACTTTCGGCTCCCCCATCACCGCAGAGACAGCGTTATGGCCGGGGCGGTCGTGGCTGATCGTCACAATGTCGGCTTTGATGCGGGGCAGGTTGAGACCAGCGACTTTTTTGTCGTAGGGGTCGCAGATGACTGTTATGCCCTTTTCGCGCAGACGAAAGCAGGAGAGTCCATACCAGGTGATTTCCACAGTGTCTTCCTTTGCCTTTAGGAGTCAGAAGTTCGACTTCTTCCGAGAAGTCGAACTTCTGGTCGGTGTGAACAGATGTTCCGTTTTGCTCCTGTCACTATACCCCAGAAGGTGGCTGAAACCAAACCGCAAGCCCTATCCGGGTACACCCCAAGCACGGGGACAACCGATTCCGGGAATCGACCAGCCGAGCTTCGGCATAGACAATTGGTTTGGTCGATTCCCGCAATCAGCCACCCGCGCCCCCTATCCGGTTGCGTGGCCCGGAGGCAGATGCTATGATACTCCCATCGTTTTTCCCCGGTCGCCGGGCACAGTGACCTATGAGGAGTCTCTATGGATCAGCAAGAAGTACGCAAGGTTGTAGCATCCCAGTTTTACCAATCCGTAGCCGACAGCGGCGTAGCCATTACCGCCATTCCCCAGGCCCAGCTGCAGGCGCTGGTCAATGGGCTGGCCGACGGCGTATTTGGCGCCTTGAGCAGCGTCGAAGCAGAAGGAGACCGGGCGATTGCCCCGGCAGCCGCCCTGCCCGACGACGATCCCGGGGCCGCGGAGACGCTGCTCTGGTCGGGCCGTCCCTATCTCAGCATCGGCATCCGCTACGAGCTGACCAGTCAGCGCCTGCGGGTGATCCGGGGTCTGCTGGGGCGCAGCATCGAAGAGGTGGAACTTGTGCGGGTGCGCGATACAACCGTCCGCCAGCATATGGGCGAGCGCGCCCTGAACGTGGGCGATGTGACAGTTATCAGCAATGACCCCAGCAATCCGGAATACACATTGAACAACATTACCAATCCTTCCGATGTGCGGGAGCTGATCCGCCGTGCCACAATGGCCGAGAAACAGCGTCGGGGTCTCAGCTATCGGGAGGAGATGTGAGATTGAGCCAGCTTTCTTTGCCCGTGGGACGGGAAGATGTGATTGCCATTGCCCGCCAGGCCGGGCAGCTGACTGTGGAGATGCAGCGACAGGGGCTGCGTTCCATCAAGACCAAAGCCAACGCCTACGATCTGGTGACCGAGGCCGACGTTGCCAGCGAAAAGCTCCTGCGCGAGAAACTGACTGCCCTGGACCCCTCCATCGGTTTCTGGGGAGAGGAGAGCAACCAACCGCCAAACACAGAACTCTACTGGCTGGTAGACCCCATCGACGGCACCACCAACTACGCCTCCGGGCTGCCCTGGTGGGCGGTGAATGTGGCTCTCTATCAGCGGGCCGACCCACTGCTGGCTGTCACATTGCAGTTGCCCTGGGGGGAACTCTATTGGGCTGAAGCCGGTCAGGGCGCGTGGATTTGCCGGCCGGGGGGCGCAGAGGAGCGGCTGCGGGTCAGCCAGGCAGAGAATCTGGCAAGCGGTGTCGTAGGCACGGGTTTTCCCTATCTGCGGGACGACGGGGGTGACGATAACCGGCCCGAACACGACCGGCTGCTCCCCCTCTGCCGGGATGTACGGCGGATGGGATCAGCGGCTATCGATCTGGCTTTTGTGGCTGCGGGACTCTTCAGCGCCTTCTGGGAATTGTCCCTTCAGCCCTGGGATGTGGGGGCCGGGTTGCTGCTCGTGCGCGAAGCTGGGGGTGTAGTGACTGATTACGCGGGTGATGCCTATCGTTTTGGCGCGACGGGTGTCGTTGCCAGCAACGGGACCCCCGGCGTACACAACGGGCTGCTGGAAAATATCCGGGCCGCGCGGGGAGGGTAATGCGTAAGGTGGCGGGGCCACGATTTGTGTACAGAAACGTGAAGACGTGAAACGTGAAGACGTGAAACGTGAAGACGTGAAAC
>JAHDWH010000107.1 GCA_023384455.1 Caldilineaceae bacterium
CCTCATCTGGACAGTGCGACGCACCAAAACGGAAAGTTATTCTTTGACAAGCCCTAAGGAAGCGTCCAGAAATAACATAGGGCTTTCGCAAACCAGATTCCGGGAATCGGCCAAACGTATAGGGACATTTGGACGTTCTCGTGGCCGATTCCCGGAATCAAACCCGTAACTTATTTCTTGACACTTACTAAGCGCCTAAGAAAGGGATAGTGCCGTGTCCAATCAACCGAAACTTTTTACCCCTGGCCCGGTGGATCTCTTTGACGAGACGCTGGAGGCCCTGAGCCGCCCTGTGCCCTATATGATGCACCCGGAATGGCTGGCCGTGCAGGCCGAGACAAACCGGATGCTCAAACAGATCTTTCAGACAGAAAACGATATTTTTATTGCCACATCCCCCGGTTCCGGCGCGCTGGAAACAGGGGTAGCCAGCCTCTTCCAGGCCGGTGATCGGGTGATCGCCATCCGCAACGGCACCTTTGCCGAGCGGTTGATTCAGCTTTTGAGCGCCTACCGCTGCGAGGTCATCCCCGTAGAGGGGGCGTGGGGAGAGGCTATCGATCTGGACAAAGTGGCCGACACGCTGAAACAGAACCCGGCCATCGACGGTATTGCGGTGGTGGGCAACGAGACTGGAACGGGTGTGCGCAATCCCATTCAGGAGCTGGCCGAGATGGCCCACGCCCAGGGCGCGCCTATTCTGGTGGACGCGGTATCGGGGATGGGCGGTTATGATATTCCTGTGGACAAATGGGGGCTGGATGTGGTGGCGACCTCCTCCAACAAAGCACTGGAGATGGCCCCGGGGTTGGGCATTATCTCCGTCAACCCCCGGGCCTGGGAGCTTGTGGAGCGCAAGACCCCCACGGCCAACCGGGGCTGGTACTACAATCTGATCACCTGGCGAGAGGCCCTGCAACGCCCGGTCTTCCCCTTCCCCACCACCCCGGCCACCACAAGCATCGCCGGTCTGCACGCCAGCCTGAAACGTATTTTGGAGGTCGAGACGCTGGCAGGTCACTGGGCCCGCTACGCCTGGGCACAGCGGGTTTTGCGCACAGGTTTGGGGGCCATCGGCTTTGGGATGCTGGCCGGGGATGATGTGGCTTCGCCCACGGTTTCCACCGTCTGTCTGCACCCGGCTATGGAAAACATCGAGGAGTTGCGAGACTATCTGCGCGACGAACACGACGCCCTTATCTCCACCTCTGGTGGCCCCCTGCAGGGCAAAGTGGCCCGTATCAGCCATATGGGCAAGGCGGGAACCCAGGGCCATCTCGTGCCGCTGCTCCTGGCTGTGGAAGAATTTCTGCGCCGGCGCAAGGGGATCGCTGTGCCCGTGGGGGCCAGTCTGGTGGGGTTGGACGGGGAGGGGCGCTGGTATTAGGGGGCGGGGGTGATGAAAAGCGGACGCAGATTTACGCAGAAACAGGTGATCTGCGCAGCTTTTATCAGCGCAAATCCGTCCTTTCCGCGCTCTCAGCGTCCTACTTTCAGGTTAATACAGGCGCCGGCCCCGTCGAACTGCGGATGACCAATTGGGCCTCGATCTGCATCCGCATCAGCGGTCCGTCGGGTTGGCGGATGCGCTGGAGGGCCAGGGTGGCCGCCTGTCGCCCCAGTTCGTGGCCGTTGGAACGCACGGAAGTAAGCGGCGGCTGGAGATAGGCCGCCATCTCCGTATCATCAAAACTGGCAATCGAAATATCGGTTGGAACCCGCAGTCCGCTCTCCGCGGCGGCGCGCAGTGCCCCCATCGCCAGCCAGTCATTGATCACCAGCAGGGCTGTGGGTCTGGGTGTTTGTGCCAGCAGCCGTTTGGCCGAATGGTAGCCATCCTCGATGGTTGTGCCTGTGCGGTCAATCAGCCCTGGGTCCTCTCCGATACCGGCTCCGGCCAGACTCTCCCGATAGGCGGCTATGCGGTTTGTCCCCAGGTCCTTACTCCCCACGCCAAAGATAAAGCCGATCCGGGTGTGGCCCAGTTCCAACAGATGGGCCATCACCTGGGCGGTGGCAATGCCATAGGTCGTCAGCACCGCATCCACATCGAAGGCTGTATTTCCCAATGTGACAACCGGATAGCGCTTGGCAGCCAGTTGAGTCAGGGCGGCGCGGGACTGCTCCAGAAAGGAGAGGGTGAGGATCAGCGCGTCCATTCGCCGCCCCAATAGTCCGGCCAGGGTTTGGGCTTCCCGCTCCGGGTCCAGGGACGTGCTGGTCAACAGCAGATCGTAGCCCTGCCCCCGCACACAATCCTCCACCCCCTGCACAATGCTCCAGTAGTGGGGGTTGTGCAGGTCTGGAATCAGCAGGCCAATCGTCCGGGAACCGCCAGAGCGCAGGGACTGGGCCCGGGCGTCGGGCGCATAGCCCAATTGCTGGACAACCGCCAGCACCCGCTGACGGGTCTCCGCAGAAATAGGGACACCGGGTGTTTCATTGACCACATAGGAAACAGTGGCCCGGGAGACACCGGCCAGCTTGGCAACATCGGCTTGGGTTGGGCGTTTCACAGATGATGGGTTTTTCGTCAACAGAATTGAGTATGACACGAGTAAATAGATGGTATCAGATATTTGCAAGATGTCAAGGTCTGCGTTTGTTAGAAAACCCGGATCGGTGCTGGGCGTGAGGAAATCTCCCTATTTTGGGTTCTCTTTTGGCGTTTTGGCCCCGGAAAAAATTGTGCTATAGTTCGAGTTCGTTGACACGTGTCATATAGGTACACTTTTTTTGAGCTTGCATTGCAAGAGGAATTGGTTCTATACTTCGTGGACATATCCCCGCGGATTTGTTCAAATTGTAGCTTCATCGTTTTCTGTGTCTGTGGTTCCCATCAAAGGAGAAGAGAGATGTCTGTACAGAGACGTACCGTCAGTCGTCGTGATTTTCTGCGTTTGGCCGCGGCTGCCGGTGGCATGGCTGCCCTGGCCGCTTGCGCCCCACCCGCGCCGCCCTCTGCCAGCACTGCCGGCGGCGGAGAAGCCGCCCCATCTGCCGAACCTGTGGAACTACGTGTTTCCATTCTGCAGGGAGCGCCTGTGGAGCCTGTCAATGAATTTTTGCGTGACGCCACCACTGCCAAGATGCCCAATGTGACCGCCAAATTTGAGTTCATCAGCGGCGATCTGGCCGAACTGGTCTACGCCCAAGCCGCGGCTGGCACCCTGGCCGATGTCTTCTTCAGCGCCGATCTCTTCGCCGTACCCTTCGCCAAGAATGACGTCTCCCTGGACCTGCGGGCTATGGCAGAGGGCGATCCCGACGTGGACCTGGCCGACGTCTTCCCGGCCATGCTGGGGCTGGGCACTGTGGACAACGAAATCCACTTCCTGCCCTCCGGCCTGGATGTGGTGACGATGTATTACAACAAGACGCTCTTTGAACAGGCCGGGGCCGAACTGCCCACGGACACCTGGACCTGGGATGATCTGATCAACAACTGCAAGCTGATCACCGAAATGGAGCAGGATGACAACGGCAACCCCAAGTATTGGGGTCTCTCCAACGCCACGTGGAGTTGGTGGGCGACTGTCTATCCCTGGGTGGTCGGTCACGGCGGTCTGATTCTGGCGGAAGACAGGTCCACCTGGTCGGACCCCAAGACGGTGGAAGGTTTGCAGGCCTATGCCAACCTGTGGGCCGAGCACAACATCGCCCAGCCGCTGGGCCTGGATGTAGGCGGCGATTCCTTCCAACTGGGGCGGGCAGCCATCTACACCCATATCCAAGCCCTGCGTACGCCCATCCGTAACAATGTGGCGGACAAATTTGAATGGGATGTGCAGTTGATGCCCGTTATGCCCGATGGCAAGCACCGCACCGGTATGGGCACCTGGGGAATGTCGGCCTATTCGGGCAGCAAACATCCCGAACTGGCCTACCAGTACGTGAAAAACATCATCACGCCGGATGTGCAGACGAAGATGACCCAGGCCGAGATTATCGTGCCGCTCCTGCGCTCCATCGCCGAGAAGGGTGAATGGACAAACGGGTTGGCGACACCGCCCCAGAACTTTATGGCCTTTGTCAACGGCGCGGATGACGCCATTCTGCCCGTGATGGATCACCCGGCGGACTGTGGCAGCTTCTATGTGGGTGTGGTGCAGCAGTCCTATCAGGCCGCGCTGGAATCCGTCATTCGGGGTGACAAGGGTGCGGCGGAGGCCTTTGCCGAAGCCGATACGGTCATTCAGAACTGCCTGGATGATAACAGCTAATGGGGATTGACTCTTGACTGTGTGTCAAGTAACGGGATGGCCGGACGAATTGCCCAGCCATCCCGTTGTCCTATTATCCAGGTAACTGTTCAGCCATCCCGCCCTACCTCTCCCCATCCCAGGGAGGGAAGTGGATCGACTCCTCCCCCACTGTGGGGGAGGTTAGGTGGGGGTGAGCAGTTACTTATCCAGTCAGTGTATCCATTCTGCAGGGGGCGCTTGTGGCCGCAGACACCTCTCTTTTACCCACCCATCCCATCCCAAAAAAGAGCCTCTACGAGCGTTTGACCGGCACAAAACGTCGCCGGGATACCATCGAAGGCTACCTCTTTATTCTGCCGGTCGTCCTGGGATTGCTGATCTTCACCATCGGGCCGGTGCTCGCCTCGCTCTACATCAGCTTCACCAAATACCCCATCCTGCGCTCTCCCGAATGGATCGGCGTACGTAATTATGTCAATATGGTGAGCCGAGAACCCTACTTCTGGCAGGCGGTCAAGGTAACAGTGATTTACGCCTTGACGGCTGTACCTTTGGGGATCACAGGTGGTTTTTTCCTGGCCCTACTCCTGAATCAGCGTATAAAGGGTATGCCCTTCTTTCGCGCCAGCTTTTATATGCCGACGATTGTGCCTGCGGTTGCCAGCGCGGTGCTCTGGGGCTGGCTGCTGAACCCGGACTACGGACTGTTCAATGCGGTGCTGAAGGCGGCGGGGCTGCCTACCTCGCGGTTTCTGGGCGATCCTAGCTCCGCCCTCGGCTCGTTGGTCTTGATGAGTCTGTGGGGCGTGGGCGGCGGGATGATTATCTATCTGGCCGGCTTGCAGGGGATTCCCGAAACCTTTTACGAAGCGGCCAAAATCGACGGGGCCAGCAGCCGGCAACTTTTCCGCTATATCACCCTGCCTCTGATGACGCCAACCCTCTTTTTTGGTCTGGTGATGGGGCTGATCGGGGCTTTTCAATACTTCACCGAAGCCTTTATTCTGACATCAGGCGGGCCGCTCTTTGCCACCTACTTTTATAGTCTGATGGTCTATGAACGGGCCTTCCGTTTTACCCAAATGGGAATGGCCGCGGCTATGGCCTGGTTTCTGCTGGTAATCGTTCTCGTCCTGACTCTGCTGGTTTTCCGCAGCTCTGCTCTGTGGGTCTTCTATGAAACCGAGGTGAAGTAGCAATGGTTGAAGGCAGAGAAATCCACCTGGGGCTGGGCGATATTCGTTTCAATAAACCGAAACAATCCCTGTTCATTCTCCTGATCTATCTGATTTTGTTCGCTGGCGCACTTGTCTTTCTGTTGCCCCTCTTTTGGCTGATCACCACCTCCCTGAAAACCAACGCGGAGGTCTATGTTTTTCCCCCCACTTTTATTCCTCAGACTTTCCGCTGGCAGAATTTCCCCGACGGCTGGTTTTATCAGGGGATGAACTTCTCCCGTTGGCTGTGGAATACAGTCTTTATCACCGTTACCGTCACAGTGGGCGCAATTCTATCTTCCTCTCTCTGCGCCTATGGTTTTGCCCGCATCAAATTTCCCGGCCGGGATCTCTGGTTTCTGCTGGTGTTGGCCTCCATTATGCTGCCCGGTGCGGTTACGTTGATTCCGCTCTACATTATGTACAGCCGTATTGGCTGGCTGGGCACATTTTTTCCGCTCACCGTACCCGCCTTTTTCGGCGGTGGTGCCTTCAACATCTTCCTGCTGCGCCAGTTCTTCACAACCATTCCCATGGAATTGGAAGAGGCGGCCATTCTGGATGGCGCGGGCCGTTTTCGTATCTGGTGGCAGATCATTCTGCCCCTGACCAAACCGGCCCTGGCGACGATTGCGGTCTTTACCTTTCAGGGGGTCTGGAACGATTTCTATGGCCCACTCATCTTTCTGACCAACCCGGACACATACACCCTCGCTCTGGGCATCAGCTTCTTTCGGGGACTCTACAACACCGAAATCCCCCTGATGATGGCTATGTCCTTTCTGATGGTCGTGCCCACCCTCATCGCTTTCTTCTTTGCCCAACGGCTGATGATCCGGGGCGTTGTTCTGTCTGGCATTAAAGCATAGACCAGTCCAATCGGCTGACAGCTTTAGTTGCGCAGACAATCCTGCTATAATGACCCCAGGTACATTCGCCACCCTCCTGGCCCGCCTATGCAACAACTCCGCCATTGCTTTTTACTTCTGGGCTATACGCTTTTTCTGCTGCTCTTGGCTGCTTGCGCGGCGCAGAGGGATGTGCCCGAAACCCAGCCAGCCCCGGCTTCTGCTGTGCCGATCCGTGCTACGACCACCCAATTAAATCCGCGGCAGCCCTGCACCGGCCGCTTTGTCTCCCATAGACTGCCCTTTGCCACGGGCACCCGCCTGCGCGAGATTCGCACCTACGAGAGCAACGGTGCCGGCCTCTCTGCCAACGATCTGGACGGGGATGGGGACCTGGACCTGCTCTTTGCCAGTATTGACCGCAACAGCGCGATTCTGTGGAACGAGGGGGGGCTGGCCTTCCGCGCCCAGGAGGTGGCCGACCCCTTTACCCGCAGCGCGCAGATTGTGGATGTGGATGGCGACGGTCTGCTCGATCTGCTCTTTTCCCGCCGGGGTCTGGGCGGGGTCGGCTACTGGCAGAACCGGGGAGACTCCGCGGCTGAGCGCTTTGTGGCTACCCCCCTGCCGGGTGTGGAGAGTTATGCCTATGCCCTGGCCTGGGCCGATCTGGGCGGGGATAGTCGATTGGACCTGGTGGTCGGCTCCTACAACACAGACCTGAAGCAGAATGGCATCGCCACACCGGAGACGGATGACCGGGCGGGGCTTTTCTATTACCAGGCCGGGGCAGAGGGCTACACGGCAACCCGTCTGTCTTCGGCAGCCGAAGCCCTCTCCATCGGTCTGACCGATGTAGACGGCGATCTGCGCCCCGACATTTGGGTTGCCAACGACTTTGGCCTGACAGATAGCCTTTGGCGCTGGGAGGATAGTCAGAAAGGCTGGCAGTCCATCGCGCCCTTCAGCCAAATCTCCCACAGCACAATGAGCACCGAATGGGGCGACATCGGCAATGACGGCGAGCTGGCCTTTTTCAGTACCGATATGAA
This sequence comes from Caldilineaceae bacterium, assembly GCA_023384455.1. Classification (GTDB taxonomy): domain Bacteria; phylum Chloroflexota; class Anaerolineae; order Caldilineales; family Caldilineaceae; genus JACQGT01. The sequence continues at coordinate 7,323 of JAHDWH010000107.1, forward strand.
CCCCTATGACACCTCGCCCGGCACACTGGCCCGCTGGTTGCCGATGATGAATGCAACCGAAGAACCCCACCTGGCCGGTGATCCCCAGCGCATGGCCAATGTGTTGCAGGTGCGCGCAGCCGGTGGTTGGCGCAACCTGGCCGCCTATCGGGGCGTGGAAGCTACCGGCTGGAGTTGGGCGGCCCGCTTTGGCGATCTGGACAACGACGGGCTGCTCGATCTGTATGTGGTGAATGGAATGATCGCCGAGAATCTCTTCGGCCACCTGGACAACGGGGAGCTGGTGGAGGAGAATCAGGCCCTGCGCAATCTGGGCCAGGGCAATTTCACCCCAGCACCGGAGTGGGGCTTGGGCGCAACAGCCAGCGGGCGGGGGATGGTGCTGGCCGATATGGACGGCGACGGCGATCTGGACGCGGTGATCAATAACCTGCGTTCCTCGGCTCTGCTTCTGGAAAACCGTCTTTGCGCTGGCCCTGGGCTGGAAGTTGATTTGCGCTGGCCCGATTCGGCCAACCCCTTCGCTGTCGGCGCGCTGGTGGAGCTGGTTACCAGCCAGGGAGTGCTGCGCCGGGATGTGCGGGCCTCGGGCGGATACCTCTCCGGCGATCCCCTGCGCCTCCACTTCGGTTTTCATGCCAAGTCTGAGCTTCAGGCGTTGCGCATCCGCTGGCCCGACGGTGCCCTCTCTGTTATAAACGAACTTCTGCCCGATACCCGGTTGGAGGTAACCCGATGAATGGGTCTTTCCCGACCCCGGCGCTTCCGGTCACTCTCAACCAGAGCCGTTTTCCTCTGCTGGAACTGCTGCATCCCCGGCGCTTTGGCTGGCGTGTACTGCTCTCTCTGGCGCTGGGATTGGTAGCTGGCACTGGCCTTGTGCTGCTGACCGGCATAGATCGCTGGATGGGCACAGCGCTGGTTATTCTTGTGTTGTTGCCTGTGGCCGCAGCCAAATTCCGCGAGGACCGGCGGCTCTTCGGCGCGACTGTTATGCTGCTGAGCCTGCTGCTGACTGCTCAGGGCGGGCATACGGTGGAACACGTCGTCCAGTGGCTGCAATACTATCTGCTCGGTTGGCCCATACGCCAGGCTAATGGGTTGCTCTCGGCGGCCAACGTCGAGTGGGTGCATTTCGTCTGGAATTGGGGGGTGTTGCTGGCGATAATTGGGCTGATGCGGGGCGGAATGCGCAACGGTTGGGCCTGGCTGCTGCTGGGGGTGGCTGTCGGCCATACCATCGAACACAGCTATCTGCTGGTGCGCCACTATCAGGTGTTGGCCGAATTGCGCCAGATGGGGATTGCCGGGGTCACGGCCCAGGGGCTGCCCGGCATTCTGGGGCAGGATGGCTGGCTGGCCCGCAGCCCCCTGACCCGCAACAGTTTTCTCTGCCGGGCACCGGGGCTGACGACGGCCAACCGTATCGACGTCCATTTCTGGTGGAATGTGCTGGAGATGGGGATGCTGATCCCGGCAGGGCACTACTTTCTGAAACGACAGCTATCCAGCCAGGAAAAAGAGGGACGCAGATTTTAATGATTGGAATTGATCTGCGCTGATACTGACTCGCCCTCACTGGCTGCTGCGCTCGTCTGATAATCCTGAAACGTGAGACAGCCTATGCGCTCACGTTTCACGCCTCACATTTCTGCTACCCCTTCAACCCCGTCAGACTAATCCCTTCAATAAATGTGCGCTGGGCCAGGACAAAGGCGATAATCACCGGCAGGGCCACAATTGTGCTGACCGCCATCAGATGGGGATAGGCCAGTGCTGTGTTGCCCGTGCTGGTGGCCGTGCGCTGCAAGCGCCAGATGCCCAGGGCCAGGGGATATAGTTCATCTTTGTTCAGATAGATCAGCGGCCCCAGATAATCGTTCCACGACCAGAGGAAGCGGAAGAGAACGACTACCGCCACCGCGGGTTTGGAGAGGGGCAGGATAATGCCCCACAGAATCTTCCACTCGCTGGCCCCTTCGATGCGGGCTGCTTCGGAAAGCTCTTCGGGAATGGTGCGGAAGAACTGGCGCAGCAGAAAGATAAAGTAGGGATGGCCGAAGAGGGCAGGCAGGGTCAAAGGCAGATAGAGAGGTGAGTTGATCCAGCCCAGATTTTTGAAGATGATAAAGAGCGGAACCATTGTGACCTGCCAGGGCAGCATCATTGTGGCAATGCAGAGGCCGAAGAAAAAGCTCTGCCCCCGCCAGGTGATTTTGGCAAAGCCGTAGGCGACAATATAGGACGAAATCACCGTCAAAACTGTCACCGGCAGGGAGTAGCGAAAGACTGAATTGATGGCCGCTGTGTTGAAGTCGTAGCGTGCCCAGCCATCCACGAAGTTGTTCCAGAACATCGGGTCCGGCAGCCAGACGGGCGGGATAGTATAGACCTGGGGATCGTTCTTCAAAGCTGTGCTGACCATCCAATAGAGTGGAAAAAGCCAGGTGAAGCTGAGAAAAAACAGCAACCCATAGGTGAGAATCTGGACGGCGGGGTTGGTGCGCGCCTTTGTCCGCACGGCACGAACGGGCTGCACCTGGGCGGGTGCGGCCTGGCTGACAGTTGTCATTTTTCACCCCCGTAGTAGACCCAGCGGGCCGAGGTGGCAAAGAGTACCAGCGAGAAGGCGATGATAATCAGAAAGAGAATCCAGGCCATAGCCGACGCCTTACCCATACTCAGTTGGACAAAGGCATTGCGGTAGAGGTTGACCACATAGAACTCAGTAGATTTCATCGGTCCGCCGCTGGTGAGCAGCCAGGGCAGGGTAAACTCCTGAAACGCAGTGATGAAGCCCATAATCAGATTAAAAAGGATGACCGGGGTCGTCAAGGGCACAGTCACATTCCAGAATTTATGCCAGGCGTTGGCCCCATCCACAGTGGCGGCTTCGTAGAGCGAACGCGGCACATCCTGGATGGCAGCCAGAAAGATGACCACCGCTGCGCCTTGGGTCCAGATATAAATGAGAATCAGGGAGGGTTTGGCCATGTCGGGATTGGAGAGAAAGGGAATGGTCGCCCATTCCAGACTCTTCAGCGTACCGTTGATGGCGCCATATTGGGTGTTGAGCAGAAAGAGCCAGACCATCGCCGTGCAGACTGCGGGCACAATCGACGGAATGTAAATGATGGAACGAAAAATAGCCCGTCCTTTGACATCCGAATTGAGCAGATTGGCGATGAGAAAGGCCATACCTGCACCAATGGGAACGCCAATCAGCACGTAGTAGAAGGTGTTGTACATCACCTTCCAAAAGTCCGGATCGATGGTGAAGAGCCGACGATAATTGGTCAGTCCAATGAACTGGGCCTCGCGGATAAAATCGTAATTGGTCATACTGTAGTAGATCGACGCCAGTAAGGGAAGGACGGCAAGGAAGATAAAACCGATCAGCCAGGGAGAGATAAAAAGCAGCCCCAACCTCTGATTGTGTCGCTCACTGCGGGTCATACTGCGGCGCGGAACCGTTGTGGCCGCCATAATTGCCTCCAATCATCTGGAATAGGATTGACAGGGTGACAAGGAGATCGGCTGATTCACCCTGTCACCCTGCCATCTTGTCAACTTAGCCCCTGGGCTTCCCATTCGGCCAGTGCCCGGCGCTGCAGTTCTGCCGCACCTTCCTCAGCCGTTATCAGGTTGCGGGCGATCTGCTCGCGGATCTCGCCCTGCTGGTTGTAGATAAACCAGTGGATCGGGCAGCGACGCAGCAGATACCAGTCGGTCACTTCGGGGATGGCATCGATGTACCAGCGCAGGCCAGGATAGGCATCGGCGTCCACCGTCGCCAGCCAGGAGTTAATCCCCTGAATCCAACCCACCTCGGCAAAGATAATGTCCAACGCTTTGGGTGTATTGAAGAATTCGCCTACTTTGAAGGCACCGTCTTTGTTCTTGGCATCCTTGAAAATCTGGACGAAATGGGCGTTGACGCCCTGGATATGACGGCCCGCCATTTCGTCGGAGACAGGACCCCAGCTAGAACGGTTGTGCTGAGCAATCTCCGGCATCTGAATCTGAGTTTCGCCCGGATGCCAGTAGCCTTCGATAATCATTGTTTGCACACCCGCATTGTAGGAGCCGCCCCAGGCACCGTTGCCCTGAACCTGTCGCATACCCGCAAACTGATCCGGATCGGCAATGCGGTAGAACTCGGCAGTTGTATCGAGCAGATGGGCAACCCGCTCGTCGTCCAGATGAAACTCCCGGGTCTCCTCGTCGAACCACTTCACGCCGTAGGAAGCGGGGCCGTAGTCCACATCCCCACCCATCGCGTCGTAGGGGTCCAGACCGACCTGCAAGAGATTGCCGGCCGCATCTTTCTTTGTCATAGCCTTGTGCCATTCCAGGGTTTCGCTCCAGGTGGAGGGAGGCGTATCCGCATCCAAACCGGCATCAGTGGCGGCTTTGGCGTTGTAGTTGAGACCCCACTGGACATAGCTCTCTATGCCCGGAATGCCGATCATCTGTCCGCCAAACCAGGCGTAGTCCCACACCCATTCCAGCATATTCTCCTTTTTGAGGATTTCGCTGCTGGCCACCATATCCTGCACAGGGATCACTGCGCCCCGGGTGAAAAGGTTGGGGTAGTCAAAATTGGAGCCGCCATCTGGGGGAGTGCCACCTGCCACAGCCGTCAGAATTGCCTCGTTGTTGACCGAACCCTTGTATTCGAGGGTAGCCCCGCCCGAATGAGCCTTCCATTCGTCGGTCTCAACAATCGTAGCCATAGCCGGGTCCAGATTGCCCCAGGCATACCAATAGGTGATGACTTTGGGCTCCTCGACCGGAGGTGCGGCCTGCTGGGCCGCCGGTTGGCTCGCGGTCTCGGCCGCGGGGGCCGCCGGGGCAGCACAGGCTGCCAAAGCGAGCGCGCCGCCGCTCAGAGCCGTCATCCGCAAAAACTGACGTCGACTCAAACCATCTCTACGCATAGAACTCTCCTTTGTGAATCAATGACTGCAGGTATAAAAATCCCTCGTACTACCGCATATTGTGATTAGGACGAGAACACTACAACAGCAGGAGACTAAAGACAGGTCAACAACAATCTTCTTTAACCACAAAAACGGCAGAATCGGGAAGGCAAACAGATGGGGAAGTTCAAAAAAGTGACCAAAGGCCAGATGGTACCTGCGCTGTCCATACGTCCTAGCGGGGAGTTAGGGCAAGACGGCAGCCGCTTCACATCGAGGCTTGCGTAAATCATAACATCGAGCAATGCAACTGTCAATGCGAATTCAGCCCTCATCCAAAAATATGACGCTCACCCCCAATAGGCGGATAGCTTTAGTTGCGCAGACAATCGTGCTACAATGACTCCAGGTACAAATGCCAGCAGGTGAGTTAGGATGAGATTCTCTGCTGAAATAGGCAGCGGTCAAGGATGGAATGTATGCTAAACATTGAGGCGTTGGACATTCAGTACATAACTACTGTTGACGGCAAAAAAAGCTCTGTTATTTTGCCGATTGACCAATTCCTACAGCTTTTGGAGGATTTAGATGATTTAGCTGTCGTCATTGCGCGACGCGACGAACCGACTATCTCCCACGCCCAATTACGCGCTGAGTTGAAGGCTGAACTCTCTCCCGCCGCGCCAACCGCTCCTGCTGAATCTCCTCGCCCATCCCCAGCGCCGGACCGCCCCGCATGACGTTAATAATTTCTGCCATAATACAGACGGCAATCTCTGCCGGTGTAATCGCCCCGATATTCAGACCGATGGGCGCGTATACTCGGTCGAATTTGGCCGGGGGGATGCCCTGCTCCTTCTCTAACAGTTCAAAGACCGCCCGGATGCGCCGCCGGCTGCCGATCATCCCAATATAGGCCAGGGGATCGTCCAGCACCTCCAGCAGAGACTCCACGTCGTACTGATGTCCCCGGGTCACCAATACAATATACGTGTCGGTGTCAAAGGCCGTTTTGCCCTGACGCAGCCGGTCCAGTTCGGCGCGGAAGGGTCCCGCGATCACCCGATCCGCGCTGGGGAAGCGGGCGGTGTTGGCGAATTGGGAGCGGTCGTCCAGCACAGTCACCTGAAACTCGCACAGCTTTGCCATCGCGGCCAGGGGCACGGCGATATGGCCCGCGCCCACAACAATCAGGTGGGGTGGGCGCTGCTGTACATCCACAAAAAGCGAAACTGAGCCGTCGGCTTCGACGTAGTGGAGGTGGCGGGGCGATTTCTCCCGGATCACCTGGCGGGTGTCGGAAAGAGCGCGGTCGGTCAGGTTGCCCAGCCCCAGGCAACCGATGGGGTCCCGGTCTTCTTCCGGCCAGAGAACTGCGTCCCGACCCAGGCTGGCGGCGAAAATGCCGGTAGCAGCGGTGACTGTCACCAGAGCCACCGCTTCCCGCCGGTCAATCGAATCGGTCAGTGCGTGTAGAATGTCTGTGCGCATAGTATACTCACTCGTGAAGGATTGCGTTTCGGGGATATTTTGCTACAATAGGGAGACCCAAAGTGGTAAGTTTACAAGTCGAAGGGAGCAGGTGAAGGTGTGCGTATCGTCGATTGCCTTCGACTTGCCACCTTCGACATTTATCAAGTGTAAGGAACTCAACGTATGGAATCAGTATTCACCGCGGAAAATTTGGTTGCACTGCTCACACTGTTGGCGCTGGAAATTGTTCTGGGTATTGACAACGTGATTTTTATCGCCATCCTCAGCGGCAAATTGCCGGAAGGCCAACAGGCCCGTGCCCGCGCCACGGGTATCAGTCTGGCCGTCATCACCCGCATCCTGCTGCTGCTCAGCATCACCTGGATTATGCGGCTGACTGAGCCGCTCTTTGCCCTGGGCGATCACGGCATCTCCGGGCGGGATCTGATTCTGCTGGTGGGCGGTCTCTTTCTGATCGGCAAGAGCACTTTCGAAATCCACGAAAAACTAGAGTCCACAGAACAGAACCGTTCTGCTGTGGTGGTTGCTTCGTTTACCTCTGTAATTGTCCAAATTATTCTGGTGGATATTGTCTTCTCGCTGGATTCGGTGATTACCGCCGTGGGTATATCGGGCAATCTGTGGGTGATGGTCCCCGCGGTGGTCATCGCCGCGGGTGTGATGCTCTTCTTCGCCAGCCCCATCAGCAGTTTCGTCGAAAAGCACCCCACAATGAAGATTCTGGCCCTGGCCTTCCTTATCCTCATCGGTTTTTTGTTGATGCTGGAAGGATGGCTACACGAAGAAGTCGCCGAATTGCATCTAAAGAACTATGCCTACTTCGCGATGGCCTTCTCCTTCGCCGTTGAACTGGTTAACCTGCGCCTGCGCAAGAGCCACGAACCGGTAGCGCTAAAAAATCGTCCCCCGGCCTCGGCTGTGGGCGGCCACGACTGAGGGGAATAGAACGCGGATGAGGCGGACTGAGCAGATGGACACGGATTTTTCAAGCTCTCTCTTATCCGCTTGAATCCGTTCTTTCCGCGTTATCCGCGTTCTATTCTTCCCTGCGCATCCAACGCTCAATGAACACATCCATCACCCCGCCACAGACGCCCAGGCTTTGCATAGAGATGTCTTCGGTCAGGTCCACGTGAACCGTGCGCGGCGCACCGTCCTGGATCACATCCAGGGCGGTGCGGATCACATCCGCCTCGCCGCAGCCGCCACCGACTGTGCCCATGTGGCGGCCCAGGGGGTGAATGATCATTTTTGCCCCGACCTCTCTGGGCACAGAGCCTTTGGCCGAGACAATCGTCGCCAGGGCCACACTTTCGCCCTCGGCAACCAGTTTTTGCAGTTGATGGTAGATGGTGGACATCGACTTCGTTTCTCCCTTCTGGTTGAAGAAACGTGAGACGTGAGATCACTCGAGTGATCTCAAGTCTCACGCCTCACGTTTCGCTTTGACTCAAACTCTTACCGCAACTCCTCATACTCCCCCCACTCGTCCATATCCCGACGGATGGCGTCGGTCTCTACATCCACATAGACAATTTCGGCGCTGTGGCGGTTGAGCAGATCCCGCAGGGAGGCGTCCACGGGCAGGGCCAGCAGAGCGTCCCAGAGGCGGCGGGGCAGATAGATGGGGTGGCCCCGGCGCATCTGGTGGCTGGGGATGACGACCTGTTCCGGTGTGGCGCGGGCCTGGGCGATCACCTGGCGGATGACCGCGGGTGGTATGTGGGGCTGATCGGCCAGGAAGAGGAGAGCGCCGGAAAATTGTGAATTGTGAATGCGGCGTCCTGAGCCTGTCGAAGGGGTGAATTGCGAATTACAAAGGGCGGCGATGCCCGATTGGTAGGAGGTGAGCATTTCGCTGGCCGCGTAGTGGGGGTTGGCGATGAGCTGCGCCGGGCTGCCCGCCAGGGCCGCCGCCACTTCGTCGGCCCGGTGGCCGGTGACGCAGAGGACGGGCGCGGCCCCGGCTGTGTGCAGATTCTCCACAACTGTGCGGATGACTGTGCTGTTGCCCCAGGGCAGCAGTTGTTTGAAGCGGCCCATACGTCGGCTGAAACCAGCCGCGGCGATGACCGCGGCGATGGAGAGAGCAGGCAAAGTGTTCATATCCACAGTATAGCATAGGGTACTCCCCCTGGCTTCTTTTTGCCTGCGCAAAGTCCCCAACACTGGCAAAATGCACCGACGGAATCAATATCGCTTATTTTTTCCTGATAGCGCATTTGACTCTTAGGAACAAACTGCTATACTACACTTACAACGAGGTTATTTGTGGTCAACAAAATACTTGGCGGCTGATTTCACCCCCCATTGCCTGATGCCGCTATACAGTGACAAAGCGCCCACCTCCCCCACGGCGGGCGACTGACCGAAAAGATCCATCCCGCCCCCGGGCGCAACCGTACACAGTCTCCGACGGAGGATATCTCATGGCAACAGCGGCCAGCGTTTCCCCAAACCAGGCGACATCTCGCTTTGAAGCACGGGCGCTGTTGCGCGCTGTATGGAATTCCTACATCTTTCGCAAAATTCTGCGCACATTCATCACAATTTTTGTTGTCACCACAATTATCTTCTTCCTCATCCGCCTGCTCCCCGGCAACCCCATCGAAATTTACGTCAATCAATTGGTCGTCACCTACGGCATTCCCTACCACGAAGCCCTGGACCAGGCCGCCGCGCTCTTTGCCATCGACCTGGACCAGCCGGTCTTCCTGCAATATATCTCCTATTTGAAAAATATGCTACAGGGCAATTTGGGTATGTCCGTCCTCTCGCCGGGGACGACTGTGACCGAAGTGATTGTGCGCTTTCTGCCCTGGACGCTCTTCAGCGTGGGGCTGGGGCTGACCATCAGTTTTATCATTGGCATTACTCTGGGCGTAATGATGGCCTACCGCCGGGACAGCCTGCTCGATCACGGGCTGACGGTCTTCAGTTCGCTGATGAGTTCTGTGCCCGACTTTCTCATCGGTCTGCTGCTGGTGGTCTGGCTGGGGGTACAGTGGAAGCTGCTGCCGATTGCGGCTATGCGGGGGGCCTATTCGTCCGGGATGCAGCCGGGGCTGAACCTGGCTTTTATCCAGGACGCCTTTTTCCACGCCGCGCTGCCGGTGAGCACATATGTCCTGACCAGCGTGGGCTTTTGGATGCTGAGTATGAAGAGCAATACCATCAGCGCGCTGGGCGAGGATTATGTGACCGTTGCCAAAGCCAGAGGTTTGAAGGAGTCGCGCATTACCGCGGCCTATGTGGGGCGCAACGCGATGCTGCCGATGTTCACAATTCTGACCATTCGCATCGGCTTTGTGGTGGGCGGCTCCCTGCTGGTGGAGCAGATTTTTGAATATGCGGGCATCGGGCGGATGCTCGGCCAGGCCATCGGCCAGCGGGACTATACGCTGATGCAGGGCATTTTCCTGATCATCACTTTTTCGGTGATCTTCGCCAACTTCTTCGCCGACATTCTCTATAGCTGGCTGGATCCGCGCATCAAACTGGGCGCGCAGGAGTAGAACCACAACGACACAATCAGAGATGAAAATCAGAACGCAGATTACACCGATTGCGCAGATTTTCACAGATTGAATCCGTGTTTCTTTCGATCCGTGTATACAATGTCTAGTTTCAGGTTAGGTGGCAAATGACTGTACAGACCCCATCCGACAATCCCGTGCGCAAAATTTTCTCCTCCATCGGCACGAGCCTGCGTCTGCTCACCTACAACCGGGTCGGCTTCATCGGCTTTTTGGCTGTGGTGGCGATTGTGCTGATCTCTTACGTGGGGCCACTGGTCTTGCCCCTGGACACGAAGACGAAGATCGATCAGATTTACCAGCCACCTTCGATCAACAATATCCTGGGCACAGACCACCAGGGCCGGGATATCTGGTCGCACATTGTCAACGGGGGCAAAGATGTAATTTACGTCGCCTTCCTGGCCGCGCTGATCTCCACAATTATCGCGGTCAGCTTTGGCACCCTCAGCGCCTTCGTCGGCGGCTGGCTGGACAATCTGATAATGTCCCTGACCGATATTATTTTGACGATCCCCCAATTCCCCCTGCTGGCCGTGCTGGCCGCCTTTGTTTCTCTCGACAGCCTCACCTTTTTGGGCGTTCTGATGGGGCTGCTCAACTGGCCCGCGCTCCTGCGCGCCATCCGCTCCCAGGCCCTTTCGCTGAAACAGCGGGACTTTATCGAGGCGGCCCGGGCCCTGGACCTGGGCACCTGGCACATCGTCTTCCGGGAGATGGTGCCCAATATGATGCCCTACATTATTGTCAGCTTCACTCTGGGCATGACGAGCGCGGTCTATCAGCAGGCCGGGCTGGTCTTCCTGGGGCTGGTGCCTATCTCCGGTGGCAACTGGAGTGTGATGATTCAACTGGCCTGGGTGCGGGGCGCTATCTTCTTCAAAGACAGCGTCTGGTATATTATGGCCCCCATTCTCGCCATCGCCCTCTTCCAACTGGCGCTGATCACAATGACCCGCTCGCTGGAACTGGTCTTCAATCCCCGGCTGCGGAGCAATGAGTGAGGCGTGAGGCGTGAGATCGCACGGCCTGACTTCACGTTTCACGTTTCACGTTTCCGGCTGAAGAGACGACAGAGAATTTACCACATCCTATGGACTACTTATGACCGTCTCAACCGACATTCACTGGCAACACGACACAACCGCAACGGCAGAGATTCCCCTGACCCTGCGCAATGTATACATCAATTACCACACCCGCAAGGGCAATGTGCAGGCCGTGCGCGGGGTGAACCTGAACCTCCACTCCGGCGAGAGCCTGGCCCTGATCGGCGAGAGCGGATCGGGCAAGACGACCCTGGGGCTGGGCATTGTGCGTCTGCTGCCCGAGACCGCCAGTGTGAAGCCGGGGGAGATTATCTATCGGCGCAAGCAAACAGAGATCGATGTGCTGGGGCTAAAGAGCGGCCCCCTGCGCGAGTTCCGCTGGCGGGACTGCGCAATGGTTTTTCAGTCTGCGCTCAATGCCTTCAACCCGGTGTTGAAGGTCTGGGATCAGGTGTGGGATACGGCCAAAGCGCACAATTGGAATGACCGAGGCGCGGTGCGCGCCCGCTTTATGGACCTGCTACGCTTTGTGCAGCTAGACCCAGACCGGGTGATCGACGCCTATCCCCACGAACTGAGCGGCGGGATGCGTCAACGCACGCTCCTCGCCATCGCGCTACTGCTGGACCCGCAAATCCTGATTCTGGACGAGCCGACCACCGCCCTGGACATTCTGACCCAGCGCACAATCATCGACCTGCTGCGCAAACTCAAAGAAGAACAGCACTTTACGATGATTTTCATCTCCCACGACCTGGCGATTGCCGCGGAGCTGGCCGACCGGGTGGCGACGATGTACGCCGGGCAGATTGTGGAACTCGGCCCGGTTCGCAACATTTTCTACAAACCCCGCCACCCTTACACACTGGGGCTGATCCGGGCTGTGCCAACCGTCACGGGCGGTTTCGAGGCGCTCTCCTCCATCCCCGGTTCGCCGCCGGATTTGATCAATCTGCCCACGGGATGCAAATTCCATCCCCGCTGCCCCTATGCCACCCAGCGCTGCGAGACGGAAGAGCCGGGTCTGCTCAAAGTGGGAGAGAAGCACGAGGCGGCCTGCTGGCATACGGACGCGGTGGAGGCAGATATCGCGGCCAACGGGCTGCGGCTGCGCAAGTGACAGGAGTGATAAACAATGGCCCAGATGATTGAGACAGTCCTGGATCCGCCAGCGAGAACAGTGGCAGAGCCACTCAAATCGGAGAAGATAAACACACGGCAAGGCGAAAGTCTCTACGCGCCCAGACCGGATATAAGCCACATCATCACCGAGGATGACGAACCCGTGGACAACATCTTTTCTGCCAAGCAGCAACGCCTACTTGTGGAGTCTATCCATAGCGGCTGGCGTATTGATCAGCCCTTTTTCGCGGACTCCAATGTAGGTATTTTTGCTTCCCTGCGCGAATCGCCTCTGGTCCCGGATGTCTTTCTCAGCCTCGGCGTTACACCTCCCCAGGAAGATGCCTGGAAAAAGGAGCATCGCAGCTACTTTTTATGGGAGTATGGAAAGCCACCAGAAGTAGTAATCGAAGTGGTCTCCAACCGCGAGGGAAGAGAAGTTAGCCGCAAACTGAGTGCCTACGCCCGTCTGGGCATCCTCTATTATGTGATTTACGATCCGGCAAAGAGAGTCCAAAATCTGCCCCTGATTGTCTATGAATTGGTAGTTGGCAAATATGTGGCACGGCCAGATTACCACCTGCCCGAAATTGGCCTTAGCTTAAGCTTGTGGGAACACGAGTACGAAGGCATGCCAGATGTCTGGCTACGCTGGGCTGAACTCAATGGAACGCTGATTCCCACGGGTGCAGAGTTGGCTGACGAACAGCGTCAGTTGGCCGAGGAGCAACGCCAGTTGGCGGAGGAGCAGCGCCAGTTGGCAGAACAGGAACGGCAGATTGCCAAAGAACAACGGGAGCGGGCCGAGAAGCTGGCCGCTCGTCTACGGGAGCTGGGCATTGACCCCGCAGAGATACAATGACACCGATCATTCAATTGCAGAACGTCAGCCGTTTTTTTGGTAAAGGCAACGAGCGCGTAACCGCGGTGGACGACATTTCCCTTCCCATCGCGCAGGGAGAGATCGTCTGCCTGGTCGGGGAGAGCGGCTGTGGCAAGAGCACCACAGGCCGGATGGTGGTGGACCTGCTGAAGCCCTCCCAGGGGCAGCTACTCTACCAGGGCCAGGACGTGCGCCAGATGTCGAGGAGCGACTACTCCGCCTACCGCCGGGCCGTGCAGATCATCCACCAAGACCCCTACGCCTCGCTTAATCCGACCCAGACCGTGCGCCAGATGATCACCGCGCCCCTGCTGCGCCACAAAAAGGCCACCAGCGCCGCGGACGCGGAACGTCGGGCCGCGGAGTTGTTGGAGATTGTAGACCTGACGCCTGTGCCTGAATTTCTCAACAAATACCCCCACCAACTCAGCGGCGGCCAGCGCCAGCGGGTATCTGTGGCCCGTGCCCTGACTGTGGAGCCGAAGTTTATTGTGGCCGACGAAGCGGTGTCGATGGTGGATGTCTCGATTCGGGTCAGCCTGCTCAATATGCTCTCGAGGCTCAAATCCGAATTCGATGTGACCTTCCTTTTCATCACCCACGACCTGGCCCTGGCCAAGTATTTCTCCTGGGAGGGTGGACGGATTACAGTGATGTATCTGGGCCGCATTGTGGAGGAGGGGCCGACCAGTCGGGTGATCACCGACCCCCGCCACCCCTATACCCAGGCCCTATTGGCTGCCGTGCCCGAAGCCGATCCGGAATTGGCTAAAAAGAAACGCCACATCGAACTGCGCAGCGCGGAGATTCCCAGCCTGCTGGCTCTGCCCAAGGGCTGCACCTTCCACCCCCGCTGCCCCTACTTTGTCCCCGGCGAATGTGACGGAGCCGCGCCCCGGCTGGAACGCATCCCCGAAGGGGGCAGCGTGGCCTGTCCTGTACGTAAATTTGAGTCGATTGAGTTGGTTGCGGCATGATTGATCCCTGGCTGGGCAAAGCAGCCTTTCATCTGGGCTTTTATATTGCCTTTACCGCGGGCGTTCTGCTCTTTTTTCTGGAAAAGCAGACCCCCGAATATGCGATTACCCAAATCACCTTTGGCATCGGTCTATTCTTTATCGCAGTTGTCGCGCTTCTCGTCCGTCTGGGGCGAAAGCGCTAAGGGCTTGTCAAAGAATAACTTTCCGTTTTGGTGCGTCGCACTGTCCAGATGAGGTTGCGGACCAGAGTCATTTCGTGG
>JAHDWH010000108.1:0-13973 GCA_023384455.1 Caldilineaceae bacterium
GTCCGACTGGTCTGTTCTGTTGCAGGTCGGACTAACAGTCCGACGTACGAATGGCGATTTCACGTCAGATGCCGTGCGTGGTCGATGGGCCACCGTCTAGGGTCTGTTGAAAATGGGCAGTGGCATATTGGCACAATTCTGGAGAATGGGTGAAGATGGGAGATCGGATACAGAGAATGGAATCGGGGACGTAAATAGTATAGATACGAAATTTATCTCAAATCCTTACAGCGATGGAGGAAATAGTCGTGGGAATTCGACGGAACTGGATATACACTTGGCGTTGGCTTCTGATTCTGGGGCTGCTGGTGACATTTGCCCCCGGGCCCGCCCTACAGGCCCAGGGCAGCAGCATTCTGGCACTGGTGCGGGGGAAGGGTGCAACGCTGTACGCACAGCCCGAGGGCGAGGTTGTGCAGACGCTGGCCCCGGGTGATCGGCTGGACGCGACGGGGCGCACGCAGGATGCGCTCTGGATCATCGGAAAGAGTGCCGACGGTGTGGCGGGCTGGCTGCGCGCCGAGGATGTGATCATCTACGATCTGCTGACTCTGCCGGTGGTGGAAAGTATGGCAGCGCCGGTGGCCCAGCCAGCCCCGGCCCCGGCCAACCAATCGCCCACCGCGACAGCGACGGCCACACCCCCGCCGCCGCCACCTACGCCAACGCCCACGCCCACATCAGTGCGTCCCCCCAGCGGTGGGCGTACGGTCACGGGGGTTGTGCGCAGCGGGGGCGTGGAGCTGGTCAGCGCGCCCCAGGGCCAGGCGCTGGAGTCCTTGACCACCGGCACTGGGGTAACGGTTGTGGGGCGCAGCGCGGACGGCGCGTGGGTGCTGGTGACCAGCGGCAGCGGTATCACCGGCTGGGTGGAGCGGGGACGATTGGTGGTCTTCTCTATGGAAAGTGTGCCGGTGGTGGCGCTGCCTCCGTCCGCCAGCCCGTCCCCGGCGCAAGCAGTCGCGGCCAGCGGGGAGAGCAGCACTTCCCTGGCCGGCACGGTTGCTGTGCCCGGCTCCCGGCTGAATGTGCGCGCCGGCCCCGGCGCAGCCTATGCAATCGTCGGGAAGTTGACCGATGGTGCGTCTGTCTCGCTCCTGGCCCGCAGCGGGGATAGCAGTTGGGTGCAGGTGGCGCTGGCAGAGGGCGCTTTCGGGTGGGTGTCCGCCCGCTACATTACCACAAAGGGGGGCGTCGAATCCCTGCCCATCTCCACGGCTACCAGCGGGGCAAAGGCCGCCCAGAGCCTTCCGGCCCCGGCCCCAGCCAGCCAGAGTGCTCGTTCTCAACCCGCGGGGTTGCCTGGCAAACTGGCCCTGGCCGCAGCCGACGGCTCGATTGTGCTCTACAATCTGACGAGCGGGGCGACCTCCCGTCTGACCAATGGCTTCGACCCGGCTATCAGCCCGGACGGGCAGCGGGTGGCCTTTTTGCGGGGCGGCCAGGGGTTGCTGGTGATGGATATTGACGGAAGCAACGAACGGATGCTCTACAACGGGGTGGAGCTGCGCGCCCCGGCCTGGAGTCCAGACGGCCAATACGTCGTCTTCAGCCGGGTGAACGGCCAGGAGCCGTGCCGGGATCCGGGCTTTGGCCTCTGCTTGCCCGATGTGCCCCAATTTGCCCACTACCCGTTGGTCATCAAAGATTTGCGGGTCATCAGCCGGATTGGGACGGATAGCAAGGATTTTGAGGACATTCCTTCCCAAAAGACGGCTATGTCGCCCAGTTGGACAGAGGCGGGGATTGTCTACCAGAGCAGCGACGGTCTGCAAATCACCCAGGATGGGCCATCCCACGACAAAGAGGGCAATCCGGTCAACCGGCAGGTGACGAATCTGTATATCCACCGGGACCCCGCCTGGCGGCCCGACGGCTGGCTGATCGCCTTTGTGGATGACCGACCGGTCCACCGGGAGATTTATGTGGTGGATCCCAACGGCAACGGGATGACAGCCCTGACCAGGCCAGCCTCCGCGCTGCTCAAGGAATTTCCCCACAATGTAGCGCCGGTGTGGAGTCCTGACGGCCAGCAGATCGCCTTTCTGAGCAATCGGGATGGGGATTGGGGGGTCTTTGCGATGAATGCCGACGGCAGCAACCAGCGGCGGCTGCCCGTGGCGGTGGAGATGACCTACCGGTTTCAGAGTGAGCAGTCGATTAGTTGGGGGCGGTAGATTGGGGGCTGGGGACTGGGGACTGGGGACTGGGGACTGGGGACTGGGGACTGGGGACTGGGAAAGTATACAGTCCCCAGCTCCATCACTAAATCCGCTCGAAGTAGCGCTTGCGTTCCCAGTCGGTCACCGCGTTGTCGTAGGCGGCCTGCTCCACCCGGAAGCTTTTGACGTAATGTTCGATAACTTCCGGGCCAAATTTCTCAGCGGCGAAGGTGCTCTGCTCCAGATTGTCCGTGGCCTCCCGCAGGTTGTGAGGAACCCGGGGCAGGTGTTGGGCGCTGTAGATGTCCCCCTGGAAGATGGGCGGGGGCTCCGTGCGCTTTTCGATGCCGTCCAGCCCGGAGGCCAGGGCCGCGGCCAGGGCCAGATAGGGGTTGACATCCGCGCCGGGGATGCGGTTCTCGATGCGCAGACTCTTGCCCCGGCCCACCACCCGAAAGCCCGCGGTGCGGTTGTCGTGGCTCCAGGCCAGCCGCGTCGGTGCCCAGGAAGCGGCCTGGTAGCGCTTGTAGGAGTTGATAGTGGGCGCGTAGAAGGGCATCAGTTCCGGTACGTGGGCAATCCACCCCCCCAGAAACCAGCGAAAAATATCCGACCCCAGTACCGGGCCAATGGGCTGATCCCCGGCAAAGGCGGCCTGCCCATCCTTCCACAGGCTCAGGTGGATGTGGCTGCTGCTCCCCGCCTGCTTTTCGTCGATCTTCGCCATAAAGGTCACGCTGATTCCCAGGGAGTCGGCCACCTCTTTCAGACACTGTTTGTAGATGACGTGGCGGTCCGCCATTGTGAGCGCATCGGCGTAGCGCACATTTAGCTCGTGCTGGCCCAACCCCCACTCACCTTTGGAATTCTCCACCGGAATACCCGACGCCTTCAGGTGGCGACGCACCTCCGCATTGAAGAACTCCTCCCGGCTGCCTTGCAGCGCGTGATAATCCTCGATGTACCAGCCCGCCGCGCTCAACCCGGCGTAGCCCTTACGGTGAGCCTCCCGGTAGGAATCGGTGTAGATGTAATACTCCAACTCCGTGGCCGCCATAGCCGTATAGCCCAGGGCCGCGGCCCGCTCGATCTGTTTGCGCAGGATCGTGCGGGGGGTCTGCTCCACCAGTTTATGTGCCCGCTCGTTCTCCACATCGCAGACCACCAGGGCCGTCCTGTCCAGCCAGGAGGCCAGGCGCAGGGTGGAAATGTCGGGAAGCAGATGGAAGTCGCCATAGCCCCGCTCCCAGTTGGCAAAGGCGTAGCCGGGCACAGGCTCCATCTCCATATCCACCGTCAGGAGATAGTCGCAGGCGTGGGTTCCCTGGCGGAGGATATCCTCCACAAAGAACTCGGCGTCAAAGCGCTTGCCCATAAAACGCCCGTAGTGATCCGTAAAGACGGCCAGCACTGTGTCGATGACCCCGCTCTGCACCTTCCCGGCCAGATCATCCGGGGTGAGCATACCTCGAATCGCTGTCATGGGAGCTAAGCCTTTCTCGTCGATCGGTGTGGAAATGTCAAGCCCTCGCCGTTGCGCAAAAGCGCGTGGGGCTGGTTGGCCGCGGTCGCCACGGCCACAAATTCAGCCGGGGAGACGGTATTAAACGCAAACATATCGAAATGACAGGGGATTAGAAGAGAGGCGTCGATGGCCTGGGCAAGTTGGACCGCCTCCGCCGCCGACAGATTGCCCGCTACCCCGCGCACCGGGTACCTACCGTTGATGGGCAGCAGCGCGATGTCGATCTTCGTTCCGACGGCCTCGGCCAGCCCATCGAAAAGCACTGTATCCCCGCTGTGATAGAGCGTAAATTCACCGACTGATACGACATAGCCAACGAATTTGTGATCCCCCGCGGCGTCGGTTTCCACCGTTTCGTGGGCGGCGGGTACGGCGCGCAGGGTAAACGGCCCGATCTCCACCCGTTCACCCACGCGGATGGGCATCAGCCGCGCCGGGGAGACGGCCAAGCGGTCGGCGGCGAAAGTCAGGTTTGCCCGGGGCACAACCACAGTCAGCCCCGGGTTAACTGCCAGCAACGGGCCGAGGGTCTCCCCGTCCAGGTGATCCGTGTGATTGTGGGAGGAGGTTACGCCGTGGATAAAGTCGAGCCGGGCTGGATCAATCACCCGCCCGGTCAAACGCACGTGGGGTTTGGCGGTGGCCGCATACTTGCGGGTAAGCGAATCGGAGAGATAGGGATCGAGCAACAGATGGGCGTCGCCGTATTGTACCAGAAAGCCGCTCTGCCCCAGCCACCAGAGGTTGAGACGACCGGGCGCGGCCCTACTTTTCACGTCCTGCAAAAAGGCGTCGTCAGCCAGGAAGGGGGGGTGCATCACAACTCCTGGCGCACGGTTTCGACCCCGGCTACCATATTTTTCAGCTTTTCTTTGGCTGCCCAGCGGGCCGTCTGGCTCAGACCGCAGTCGGGTGCAAAGGAGAGTCTGTCGGCGGGGGCGTATTGCAAACAGCGGCGCACCCGGCGCGCAATCTCGTCGGGAGTTTCGATGTAATAGCTCTTCACATCCACAATACCCACGGCCACCCGGTGGCTCGGCGCAATCTGCTCGATAATCGCCAATTCGCTGAATTCCCTCGAGGCCATTTCCAGATGAAATTCATCGACGGTCATGCCCAGAAAGGCGGGGAACATCGGGTGATACTCCCGCTTGCCCACAGCCCGGCCTTTGAAGTTGCCAAAGCAGAGGTGGGTGGAGAGAAAACAGTGGCCCACCGCCGGTTCGACCGTACGGTTGAAGATGTCCACGAAACGGGCCGTGTCCGATTTGTAGGCGTAGCAGGACATAGACGGCTCGTCCACTGTGATTTCCCCACAGCCTGCCGCCACCAAATCCGCCAACTCCTGGCGCACAAGCGGTACCAGGGCTTCGGTCAGGGCCCAGCGGTCCGGGTATTGCTGGTTGGGCAGCAGCCGCCCGCTGAGGGTGTAGGGGCCGGGCACGCTGGCTTTCAGGACAAAACCGGGCGGGGCCAACCGTTGCAGACGCTGAAATTCATCCACCACCCCCAGCCCGTTGGGCGCGGATAGTTCACCGACAACCGTATGTTTGCCCCGCTGGTCGTGGGCAGGCGGGCCGTAAATGCGGCGGGACGGCTCGGCCTCGCCCAGCCCGTGCAGAAAGCCGTAGAAGGAGAGGTTGAAATCCAGCCGGGTCTGCTCGCCATCGGTGATCACATCCAGCCCGGCGGCTGTCTGGTCGTGGATGGCGCAGATGACCGCGTCTTCCTGCATCTCGGCGATCTCGTCCGTGCCGAATTCGTCCAGATGCAGGCTGGCGTATTCCAGCCAGGAAGGGAACGGGTAGCTGCCGATGACGGTTGTACGCAGGGGGGAAAGGTTCTTCATCTCACCACGATTTGGGATTACCATTCGACCTCTATCTGTTTCTGGCGCGTGATTTTTGCGATATCGTCAGGTAAAAATATGTCAAGTTCCGTATACGCCCGGCGAGTGGCGGAAAGTAGGGTACTCAGTCCCCAGCCCCCAGTCCCCAGTCCCCCTACCCACCATACCCCATCCGCAGCGCCACGAAAATGCGCCGATAGAGCGCGGACGAGAGAACGACCAATTCCAAGAGCACCATCAACCCGGAAAAGGCCAGGACGAGGGGTAGAATCTCCTCCCCGGCGATGACTGGGATGAGAGGCGGCAGGGGCGCGTTGACCCCGGACCCCACACGGAAAAGGGGCACAAACAACTGTGCGGCGTAGGAGCCGACCAGCACCCCCACCACTGCGCCGTAGGCGGTCAGAATCGCATATTCCAACATCACCTGTACGGCCACCGCGGCCCGGCGCATCCCAATCGCCCGCAGCACAGAAAAATGGAAAAGGCGCTCGTTGAGCGAGGCGTAGCTGTAGGTGAGCAGTCCCAGCGCGGCCATCAGTGCGGACATCACAAAGCTGACGGTCAGGGTTCCAAAGACGCCCACCCGCTCCATCTGTGCCCGCTGCTTGTCCAGGGCCGCGTCCGCGCCGACAGTGCGAATGGCGTCCACACCGGTCTCTGTGGGGATGCTCGTCAGAACGTCTGCGCTGTTTGCCCCTGGCTGCAAACGCAGCCAGATGTCGTGGGGCATAGTAACCGGGAAATAGGAGAAGAGATAGTCCATATTCCCGACCACCACCACCTCATCCTCGTATACAGTCGGGAAGTGTTCATAGACACCCGCAATCACAAATTCATCCCGCACAGTTGACCCCGGATCGGTAAAGACGAGCAGGCCGATGCGATCCCCAATCGATAGCAGATTGTCCGTGAAAAACCTCTCCGACACCAGCACATTTGGCCCACCAACCGCCAACCGATTCATCAGCCCGCCCAGCGGCTCCCGGGCCAGGTCGCTGCGGAACCAGGCCACATTGGGAAAATCGCTGCGATCCACGGCCAGAAAGCGCCCACGGAGCTGTCCGCTGGGCAGAATCACCTCAGATCGGTAGTCACCTACACGGGTGGCCGCGGCCACCCCAGGCACAGCCGCGTAGTCACCGGTTGGGGGGATCCAATCTGCGCCGGGAATAGATGACAATGCCGCGGTTTCGGAATACGGCTCCAGAGTCACATCCGCGCCCACACTGTAGAAGATGCGGTCCTGCAACCACTGGTCCAGGCTGGCGGCCATAGAAAAAGTGTAGACGCCCAACGCCAAGGAGACAATCACCAGGAGGAGCGGATTGATGTACGTGTGGCTCTGGCGGCTGAGCTGGCGCAGGGCCATATGCAGGGAGAGGGAGGGAAGACGGCTTACCAGACTGTCGATCAGGCGCATGAGCAGAGGAAAGGGGCGCATAGCCAGCAGGCTGAAGCTCACCACAAAGAGGGCGGGAACCAGCACCAGCAGCGGGTCTTGAAAAATATCTTCGGGCCGGTTCTCGATCAATTGGCCCAGGGAGCCAGTCTTGGACAACTGATCGTAGGCGTAGAAAGTAGGAATTACCAGCAAAAGGTCGAGATAATAGCGATACCAGAACGGCCCCTGCTGGGGACGCACATTCTCCCGTTCCTGAGAGACGACACTCTCCCGGCTGGCCCCAAAGGAGGCCCACAGCCGGGCCAGAAGGACAATGCCCAGGGTCAGGAGGATCAGCCGCCAGTTGATCCCCAGCCAGGAGACGGGCAGGGGTGTGCGATCCGTGAAGGTCAGAAAGCTGGAGACGTAGCCCATCAGCCGGGCCAGACCGATGCCGAAGGCCAGCCCCAGGGGCAGACCGAAGAGAAAGAGCAGCAGCGCCTCGGTCATCGTGAAATTCAGGACCGTCAACCGCCCCATCCCCCGGCTGACCAGGACAGCAATCTCCCGCCGCTGCCAATAGGCGATCACCGCCGAGGTCAGGACGAGAAAATAGAGCAGAAAGCCCAGGCCCGGCACATTGAAACCCAAGAGCAGAGTCGTGAGGCTGGTCTGGCGGTTGACAAATTTTTCCAGGGGCAGGGCCGGCGAAGTCACCCGTGCGCCGGGCAGAAAACGGTCAATGATAATGGGTACTCGTGCCAGCCCACTGACATACAAACGCCCATCCGCGGGGTTGGCCTGGCTCTCGTCCAGTGTTACCCGCCAGGTGGCGGCCCGCACTTTGATCGGCAACAGTGGCTCGATGCGCCCGATATAATCAGCCCGGCGCACCACCAGCCCGTCCTGGAAGGCCTGGTCCGGGTCGGTCAGCCAATAGGGGTCTTTCGGATCAGCAGCCTGCCAGACGCCGGCCACCCGGCCCGGCACGGATTGCTCGCTGCCGCTGATAGAGAGGGAGATAGCATCGCCCACATCCACGCCGATCTTCCCGGCCAGGCGTGTGTGGACCCACACATCCACCTGTTCAGCAGAGGAGACGTTTTCGTCCAGTGCCACGCCCTGGGCGATGGACATATACCCGGCAATGCCGTCCTGATAAAATACGTTGACATTGGCGCTGGCCGTGGCCCCGCCCCGCTGCGTATGCAAGGAGAGAATCCCGCTGTTGGCCTGGAGGAGCAGATCGCTCACTGGCAGGTTCAATTCCTGGGAAAGGGTGCTGGCGATGCCTTTGCCCAGCTCTGTGGCCCATGCCAGCGAGAGGGGCACAGCCGCCGTGGAGGAGTTGAAGACGCGTATGGAAAAGGGGGGTTTGCCCGTAATACGGCTGTATTCGGCCAACTCCTGGCGCATGACAACGGTGTCCACAGCCTGGGAGAAGAAGCCTGCGCTGGTCACAAGACCCACGGCCAGAATGACGCCGATGAGGGCGAGCAGATTCAGGCCGAGGTAGTAGCGCAGGCGGCGCAAGGAGAGAATGACCAGCCCCGCGGTGCGGTTGAGGCTGCGCCATAGCCCAATCCCAGAAACCTGAAAGAACGGCAATTGGGTGGCGGTCTGGTCGGGCTGCACGGAAGGTCGCGTCTGTTGGGAAGTTGTCATCGGGGCACGGTTTGGTTTATTTTTTGTTACAGTTTGACACTCACTGGATTCTATCATATACTCAAACCGTTGGGTTCGACAATTACCGACAGCGCAGTCGGAGACCTCCCGTACGTCGGTCTCTCCGACTTTTTTATAACCGCCTTCGTCTTTCCCCTAATATAGCGTCAAGAATGCAGACCATTTGCCGTTGTTCTTTGATCAGCCTATTGACCTGATATTTCCACCGAAAAGGAGGCATTGTAGCGCGGAAAAAAATTATTAAATCGGAAGATTCCGTATGAGTACAAACCCTTCTCCTCGGTTTGCACTCCAGAGTCCTGGCCGTCCGCACCTATCGGATTTGGCTTGCCCCAACTCCTAACCAACGTGCGATTGGTCTTACCCAATCTGTGAATACTATACCTGTAGTTGTATTTTCTTTCATTCCCAAACCCAGTACAAAGGGGAACCTCCATGCAAGAACAGAAGAATCTTAATCGTCGCGACTTTCTGCGCCTGAGCGGTATTGCCTCCGCCGGCGTGTTGGCCGCGGCCTGTGGTGCAGCAGCGCCGGCTGCCGCACCGTCCGCTGGTGGCGCAGCCGCGCCGGCCTCTGCACAGCAATCTTCGGCCGCCGCGGCTGGCCTGAAGGACGTGCCCCGCGAGAAGACCCTCATTTTGATGTGGGCCGGTACCGAAGGACAATATACGGATGTGGGCCTGGCTAACGGCTATGCCACAGGCAGCAAGAACGGCCACCGGGCTGTGGTGGGTTCCTTTGAACCCCTCTTCTACTTCTCGGCCTTTGCCGACGAGACCATTCCCTGGCTGGCCACGGGAGCCGAGTACAACGACGACTTCACCCAGCTGACCGTCACCATCCGCGAGGGTGTGGAGTGGAGCGACGGCACGCCTTTCACGGCCAACGACGTGGCCTACACCTTCCAGATGCTCAAGGACAATGCCCCCCTCCTGCGCGACTCTACAATCGTGCGGGATTGGATGGAATCCTTTGAGGCAGTGGATGACCAGACCGTCGTCCTCAAGTTCTTTGAACCCCGCCCCCGTTTCCTCTTCGACAAGCTCTATGGCAAGTTCGATACAGGCATCTGGTGGGTTCCCCAGCACATCTACAAGGATGTGGAAGAGGTGCAGGGCTTTGGCTTCTTCGATGTAGAGAAGGGCTGGCCGGTAGTCACTGGCCCCTTCAACTGTGTCAACTGGACACCCCAGCAGCAGGTGATGGATCGCCGTGACGATTGGTGGGCGGCCAAGATTGGCTTTGCCGAACTGCCCCAGATCGAACGGGTGATCACCATTCCTGTGGCTGGCGAAGAGCGCATGTCCCAGATGATGATCAACAACGAAATTGACTCCAGCCTGGACCTGCGGGCCACGACCATCTCCCAGGTGGTTGCCCAGAATCCGGCCGTCATCACCCACTCTGGCCGCGAAAAGCCCTATGGTTATATCGACTGGTGGCCCACCTCCATGTGGTTCAACCACGAGGATGGCCCCTTCACCGATCCCAACGTGCGTTGGGCCATCAGCTACTCCATCAATCGGGAGCAGATGTTGGACATCGCCTTGGAGGGTTCGGGTATTCTTACCCAACTGCCCTTCCCCTACTATGCGCCCCTGATGCCCTACATCGAGGCGACGGCACCGCTCCTGGAGAAGTACAACACCAGCGAGTTTAATCTGGAGAAGGCTGCCGAGCGCATGACCGCCTCCGGTTATGAGAAGGACAGCGAAGGTTTCTGGGCCAAGGATGGAGAGCGGGTGGAGGCAGCTATGGTTGGCTGGACCATCTTCAACGACATCGGCCCGGTGATTGCCGAGCAGTTGCGCCAGGGCGGTTTCGTGTCCGACTACTCCACACCAGCCGACACGGGTACACGGGAATCTGACGGTACGCAGAAGATTTGGCTGAACGGACACGGTGGCAGCATCAACGATCCCTTCGACACCCTGCAGATGTACCACAGCCGCTACTGGGCACCCATTGGCGAGCCGACCAGCTACAACTCCCGCTACAAGAATCCTGAGTATGACGCGCTGATCGACGAGATGGCGAAACTCCAGCCCTCCCCGGATGATCCGGTCTATATGGACCTCTATCTGAAGGCCGTCGAAATCTACCTGCGCGACCTGATCGACGCCCCGATCCAGCAGTGGTTGCACCGCATTCCGTACAACACCACCTACTGGACCGACTGGCCCACAGCAGACAACAATTATGTCAACGGCGCCTTCTGGCACGAGACAGTTGGTCTGATCTTCAACCGACTGAAACCGACCCAGGCGTAATACCTGCCAGTGGGGAGGGAGACCGATGAGCTCATCGGTCTCCCTCCCCACTGCTGCCTATCCACACGGTATTTCCTTCTAGCCAATTCCAATTCCATTACCATTATTTTGCCCATCAACCGTATGGCACACTCTGCGTACCTTCCGATCCAGGCAAACGATGAGCTGGCTGTCATAACGAACGAGGACTCAGATGAGATATTCATGGTCTTTTGTGCTTAGAAGATTCGGGCTGATGTTGCTGATCATCTGGAGCGGCGCTACCCTAAATTTCTTCATCCCCAAGATGACCCCCCGCAACCCCTTGCGGGAAAAGTTGCTCCAGGAGGCCAGCCGCAGCGGCTATATTCCGCCGGGCTTTGAAGAGATGGTGCAGGCCTACGAATCCAAATTTGGACTGGATCGCCCCCTCTGGTCGCAGTACATCAGTTATATGCAGGATATGTTGCGGGGGGACTTGGGCTTTTCCATCTCCAATTACCCCAAAACCGTGTGGGAACTGATCCTGGAAGGTCTACCCTGGACGGTAGGGCTGCTGCTTTCCACGACGATCATTGCATTCCTGCTTGGCTCACTTCTTGGCGCGTTGATGGCCTGGCCCAAGGCATCGAATTTGTTCCGCTATATTCTCCCCTCCCTATTGATCTTTGGGGCTATCCCAGCCTATGTGATCGCGCTTACCCTCATCTACTTTGTCGCCTTCCGCTGGAAGCTCTTGCCGATTGGGGGTGGCTATAGCATTGGGATGTTCCCCGGCTTCAATATCGGATTCATCAGCGATGTGCTGGTCCACTCTATATTGCCTGCGTTGGCACTGGTGCTGGCCGGGGCGGGCGGTTGGGCAATCGGTATGCGGGGGATGCTGGTGACCATCCAGGGTGAAGATTATATGACCTTTGGTGAGGCCAAGGGGCTGAAGAATTGGCGGCTCTTCTATCGCTATGCGGTGCGCAATGCGCTCCTGCCCCAAGTCACCGGGCTGGCCCTGGCCTTGAGCTTCATCGTCTCCGGTTCGGTGCTGGTGGAACTGGTGATGGGGTATCCAGGTATTGGGACACTGCTGGCCCGCTCGATCAATCAGCTCGACTATTTTATGATCTATGGCATCGTCTTTGTCATCATCACCGGCATTGCCATCACAATGTTTATTATGGATATGATCTATCCTTTTCTGGATCCCAGAATCTCCTATGAGAGTAGCTAACCTATGGAACGACTACAGCTAAGTCTGCGCTATTTACGACGTAATACGAGTTTGGCGATTGGATTGGGCATCCTGGTTTTCCTGGTACTCTTTACAGTTACGGGATATATGATCATCGATCCCAAAGTCGATCCCTATCCTTTGGCCGGTCCGGGCAGTTCGCCGCCCACATTGAACTACTGTCCTCGCAGCGACCCGGAATGTGAGACGACCGAACCGAAGGCCTATATCTTTGGCACGGATGCCCAGGGGCGGGACCTCTACGGCGTGGCCGTAGCCGGCACCTGGATGACTGTTCAGATTGGGTTGATGGCTGGCATTATCGGGCTGGGGCTTGGCGCATTTTTGGGCTTCACCTCTGCCTTCTATGGCGGCTGGTACGATCTGATCGTGCGTTGGGCCGTGGATGTGATGTTGACTGTGCCCGGTCTTCTCCTACTGGTGGTAATCGCTTCCTCCCTGGGGGAGCAAAAGATCACCGTAACCGGTATGGGGATAATCATTGCGTCAATTTCCTGGCGCGGTCCAGCCCGTGTGATCCGCTCCCAGGTGCTCAGTATGCGGGAGCAGTCCTATGTGATGATGGCCCGGCTCAACGGGATGGGTGGCATGGACATTATCTTTCGGGAAATGATGCCGAATCTGCTCCCCTATCTGGGAGCCAGCCTGGTGGGTGCGGTCACCGCAGCGATTTTTGCCTCGATGGGGTTGGCGGCGCTCGGCCTCGGCCCCCTGCGCGAACCCACGCTGGGCGTGACCATCTACTGGGTGATCAACCAGAGCGCGTTTCTGCGTGGTCTGTGGTGGTGGGGTGCTGTCCCCATCGGCATTGTAGCCCTCATCTTTGTCATGCTGTTCTTGATTTCCATTGGTCTGGATGAAGTGGCCAACCCACGGGTGCGGAGGGCGCAGTGAGTAATGATGTAGTGTTGGATATTAACGATCTGGACGTCCAGTACTATACGGATGCCGGTATTGTCTATGCGAATAACAAAATCAACCTGAAGTTGAAGGCTGGCGAACGACTGGGTCTGGTGGGCGAATCCGGTTCGGGCAAATCCACGTTGGCCCTGGCAATCCTGGGTATGATCAAACCGCCCGGTGGCATTGCGGGCGGTCAGATTCTGCTCGACGGTCGGGACATCACCAAACTGACCGAAGAGGAGACGCGCCAGGTGCGAGGCCGGGAGATCAGCATGATTCCCCAGGGCGCCATGAACTCGCTCAACCCGGTGATGCGGGTCAATGACCAGATTATAGATTCGATGATTGATCACGAACTGGGGCTGAGCAAAGCCGATATGCTACAGATGGCCGGGGACGCCCTGGAAGCTGTAGAATTGGATCGCGGCGTGGGCAAAATGTATCCCCACGAACTGAGCGGCGGCATGAAACAGCGGGCCTGTATCGCCATCGCCATTGCCATGAAACCCAAAGTGATCATTGCCGACGAGCCAACCAGCGCGCTGGATGTGGTGACCCAGCGCCAGGTGATGCAGACCATCCGCCATATTCAGGAGGAGATGGGCGCGGCAGTCATTCTCATCGGCCACGATATGGGGCTGATGGCCCAATTTGTGGACCGGCTGGCGGTGATGTATGCAGGCCAGATGGCCGAGGTTGCGCACAAAGAAGGGGCCTTCCGTACGCCTATGCACCCCTACACCCAGATGCTGATCGAGAGCCTACCCCGGCTGGGAGCCAAGGGCGTATTCCAAGGCATCCCCGGTATCACGCCGCTGTTGCGCGATTTGCCGCCGGGCTGCGTTTTCAATCCCCGCTGCCCCAAAGCCTTTGCCCCTTGCCAGAAGGTTATACCCCGATTTCTGGAACACCGACCCAACCAGTGGGTCGCCTGCCACCTGTACGAGAACGAAAGCGAGCCAGCCCGC
>JAHDWH010000108.1:13983-21459 GCA_023384455.1 Caldilineaceae bacterium
AACTCAAAAATGTAACGAAACAGTTCAAGGGTGGCACAGTCGCGCTTGACAACATCTCCTTCTCCGTCGATGCAGATAACCCCAGTATCATTGCCGTGGCAGGCGAGAGCGGCAGCGGCAAAACAACCCTGGGGCTGATGTCGCTGGGCTTTCTGGAACCCAGTACAGGTCTAATCAACTATAAGGGCAAAGACCTCTCCAAACTGAACAGCCAGGAGCGCGTCAACTTCCGCAAAGAGGTGCAGGCGGTCTTCCAGGACCCCTTCGCGGTCTACAACCCCTTCTACAAAGTAGACCACATTATGGAAGTGCCGATTGCCAATTTCAAGATGGCGAGCAACAAGACCGAAGCCAGGGAAATGATGGAACAGGCGCTGATCAGTGTGGGTCTGCGCCCGGAAGAGACGCTGGGACGTTTCCCTCACCAGATGAGCGGCGGTCAACGCCAGAGAATGGCCCTGGCCCGTGCCCTTTTGCTGCGCCCCCGTTTGTTGATTGCGGACGAGCCGGTTTCGATGGTGGACGCCTCCCTGCGGGCCACGATTCTGGAAGCCCTGGATAAGCTGAATAAAGAGTTCGGCATCACCGTCCTCTACATCACCCACGACCTGACCACGGCCTATCACGTCAGCGACTACATTCTGATTCTCTACCGGGGATCGATTATGGAGGCGGGGGATATAGAATCGATCATCCGCAATCCCCAGCATCCCTACACCCAACTGCTCATCGGTTCCATCCCCTGGCCCGATCTGGACCGGGTGTGGGGTGAAGACATCGCTGTCATCGATATCGAGGAAGACAAATCCGAGGAATCTCGTGTGGGCTGCAAGTTCGCCGGGCGCTGTCCCCATGTGATGGAGAAGTGCAAAGTCAGCCCGCCCTCTCTCTATTGGCCGGATGAGAACAACCGGGTGGCTTCCTGCTATCTCTTTGACGACAAAAAAGTATTGCCCGGCGAAGATGTGGGCACACTTTTTCGAGCCAAGAAAGTTGCCGCGGCGCGCTGAGCCGGTTATCCCGTCTGCCACAGAGAAAAGAATCCAACAGGGCCGTAGGATGTCTACATCTTCGGCCCTGTTTTCTATTGGAACAGAATTCGCGGGTGATTGTGCTATACTTTGGGAGCCGCTTTCTGTCTGATTCATCGGGCCAGACCCACGGCAAAAACAGCATTTACAGACAGCCCAAAGGCAAGCGATTCCCTGAGTCTCCACCACCCCAGAAAGATTCTTATGGCAACTTTCTACGACTCCATCTCCCCCGCTCTGCAAGAATGGATTGAGCAACAGCACATCTTTTTCGTCGCCTCCGCGCCGTTGAGCGGGGAAGGCCACGTCAACCTCTCGCCCAAAGGACTCGACTGTTTCCGGGTCCTCGGCCCCAACCGGGTGGCCTATCTGGACCTGATCGGCAGCGGCAACGAGACCTCGGCCCACCTGGCCGAGAATGGGCGCATTACTTTTATGTTCTGCTCCTTCGACAAAATGCCCCGCATCACCCGGCTCTTTGGACGGGGCGAGACGATTCTGCCCGGCAGCGCGGGGTGGGATGCCCTGGCCGGCCACTTCCCCGGCGGCTACGCGGGTGTGCGCCAGATCATCGCCGCCCACATCTACCAGGCCCAAACCTCCTGCGGCTTTGCCGTCCCTTTTATGCAATTTGTGGACGAGCGGGAAACGCTCCTGCGTTCTGCGGAAGCCAAAGGCGAAGCAGCAATGGCTCAATATCAGATCGAGAAAAATTCCGTCAGTCTGGACGGGCTGCCCGCACCCCTGGCAAATCCCCTGACGGGCCGCTGATGATGGAGATTACATACACCACCGACCTTACAGGTGTAGACTGGAACGCATTGAAGACCGCAGTGGCCGCCGATGATTTTGACAACGGGCGCACTGCCGAGCAGATGCGTATCTCGTCTGAAAACAGCGCGGTGAATATCTTTGCCTATGCCGGTGGTGAGATTGTCGGCACAGCCCGTGCCCTCTCCGATGGGGTCTGCAACGCCTACGTCGTCGATATCTGGACAAAGACTCCCTACCGCAAGCGGGGTATCGCCCGGCGGATGATGGAAATGATCGGCGAGCGGGTCCCCGGTCAGCACGTCTACCTGGCAGCCGATGAGCAAGTCCGCCCCTTCTACGAAAAGCTCGGCTTCACCCCCTGGGATGTGGGAATGGGCCGGGTCATCGACCACTGGCTGCGGGCAGAGTAGCGCATCCCGCCCATTCAAAATTCTCAATTCGTAATTCTCAATTCGCTATTCACCATTCACTATTTCCCTCTACCCAACCGGGAGTCTCCCAATGACAAACCGTCTTCTCCTCCTCCTTCTCTCCCTTCTGCTCCTGACCGCCTGCCAGTTCCCCCCGCCCGCGGCGATCTCTGATCCCGACCTGGCCGCGGCAGCCGCAAGCAGAGAAGGCGCGCCTGGCCCCCTGGAAGTGGGGCTGGACCAGATCATCCCCATCGACCCGGCCATCCGCACGGGCAGGCTGGAAAACGGGCTGACCTATTACGTGCGCGCCAACCGCGAGCCGGTCAACCGGGCCGAACTCTGGCTGGCCATCAACGCCGGTTCCCTGCAAGAGGACGACGACCAGCAGGGGCTGGCCCACTTCTTGGAGCATATGCTCTTCAACGGCACAGCGCGCTTCCCGGAACAGGCGCTCATCGACTTCTTCGAGAGCGTGGGCATGACCTTTGGCCCGGACATCAACGCCTACACCTCCTTCGACGAGACGGTCTATATGCTGCGCTTCCCGATGGATGACCCGCAGATTGTGGACAACGCCTTTGCTGTGCTGGAGGATTGGGCGGGCTACGCCACTATCGACCCCGCCCAGGTGGAACTGGAGCGGGGGGTTGTGGTGGAGGAGGAGCGGCTGCGGGATCAGAACGCCAGCGGGCGCATCAACAAACAGATTCTCCCCTTTCTCCTGGGCGATTCTCTCTATGCCGAGCGTATGCCCATCGGCCAGGTAGAGATTATCCGCAACGCGCCCAGCGAGGCCCTGCGCCGCTTCTACACCGACTGGTATCGTCCGGACCTGATGGCGATTATCGCGGTGGGTGACTTTGACGTGGATGAGTTCGAGAAGCGCATTCGGGCGAGCTTCGCCGATCTGCCCAGCCCGGAGACCCCCAGAGAGCGGGCCATCCACACCGTTCCCGACAACGAGGAACCCACCTATCTGATCGTCACCGACCCAGAGTTTCCCGTAACGATTGTGGAGATCGACTATCGCCAGCCCAGCCGCGCCCTGGACACCGCCGGCGCCTATCGGGAGATGCTGGTGGGCGCACTCTTCGAGCGGATGCTCAACCTGCGCCTGGAGGAGATCAGCCGGGAGGCCGATTCGCCTTTTGTTGGGGCAGGGGTAGGCAGCGGCAATCTGGTGCGCACCCTGGAAACCCTCAGCGTCAGCGCCCAGGTGCAGGACGAGGAGGTGCTGCTGGGGCTGGAGGCCATTCTGACCGAAGTCGAACGGGTGCGTCGTCACGGCTTCACTTCGTCGGAATTGGAGCGGGCCAAAGAGGAGATTCTCAACCGCTATCAGCGGCTCTACAACGAGCGCAACAACAGCGAAAGCGGCAACTTGGCCGACGAATACAAACGCAACTTTCTGGAAGATGAGGCCATCCCCGGCATTGCCTACGAATATCTGCTGGCCGGTCGCTTTGTCCCGGAAATTACGATTGATGAGGTGAACCGCCAGGCCGATAGTTATGTGGGTGAAAAGGGGCGGGCCGTGCTGGTCATCGCACCCCAGAGCGCTCTGGCCGACCTGCCCGACGAGACAGCCCTGGCCCGTGTCATCGCCAGCATCGACGACAAAGAGATTGCCGCCTATACGGACACAGAAGTGGCCGACGCCCTGCTGGCCGAGACGCCTGCGCCGGTTGCCATCGCCAGCCGTACAGCCATCGAAGCCATCGATACGGTCGATTTGGAATTGGCAAACGGCGTGCGGGTGCTGCTCAAAGCCACAGAATTCAAGGAGGACGAGGTAATCTTCAGCGCATTCAGCCCCGGCGGCTCCTCCCTGGTCAGCGACGCGGACTATACCGAGGCCGTGCTGATTGCCAATGTCGTCTCCCAGAGCGGGCTGAACGGCTACAGCTACAACGAAGTCCTGCGCATCCTCTCCGGCCAGTCGGTCAACGTTTCGCCCTATATCGACGAGACCGAAGAAGGCTTTGTGGGCGGCGCGGGGGACGACTTCCTGCCCGCGCTTTTCCAGATGATCTATCTCTACGGCACTGCGCCCCAGGCCGACGAAGCCGCCTTCTCCACTTTGCAGGATCAGGCCCGGGCCTTCCTGCGCAACCGGGCCACCCAGCCCAACGCGGCCTGGCAAGACGCCATCACCCAGGCCCGCTATGGCGACTCCATCCGCCAGGCCGTGCTCTCCCTGGCCGAGGTGGAAGCGCTGGATCGGGAGCGGGCCTTCGCCATCTACAACGAACGCTTCGCCGACTTCAGCGATTTCACATTCGTCTTTGTCGGCCACTTCGACATCGAGCAGATGGTCGAGTGGTCACAAATCTACATGGGCAATCTGCCCTCCACAGGCCGGGAAGAGACGTGGGTGGATGTCTCGCCGGACCCGCCGACTGGTGTTGTGAAAGAGGCCGTTTTCAAAGGCCAGGAAGCCCAGAGTCTGGTGCAGATTCTCTTTACCGGTCCTGTGCAACCGACCCCGGAGAACCGCCTGCGTCTGCGTCTGCTGGAAGGGGTGCTGGACATTCTGGCCCGGGAGGAGCTGCGGGAGAAGCGCTCGGGGGTCTACGCCTCGTCGGTCTCCGCGGATCTGCTGTTGGAGCCAGACGAACTCTACGAAGTCAGTATCGTCTTTGGCACGGACCCGGAGCGGGTGGATGAGTTGGTGGACGCGCTCTTTGCCCTCATCGCAGATGTACAGGTCAACGGTCCCCGGCCCGATCTGATGGAGAAGGCCAAGGCCCAGCTACTCCGCCAGCGGGAAGAAGATTTGGAGGACAACGGCTTCTGGCTCGATCTGCTGGCCGCCTACGCCTCGGCCCAGGGCCAAGACCCGGCAGAAACGCTCAATCTGGCCGAGCGGCTGGATGCCATCGACGCCGCCTCCATCCAAGCCGCCGCCGTGGAGTTCCTGCCCGCGGACCGTTATATCGAAGTGGCGCTCTATCCAGAGGGGTTTGTGAAGCCGTAGGGGAATGAATGTTGCATTCATTTTTAGAGGGGCAATGAGTGATCTAAGCATCTGCACACAAGCGATACCCGTGGCAAAACTGTTGTGATATACTACCCTCACATCCCGTTCGCTGGGGTGTGAGGGTGGTTGGGTTCTTCAAAACAATCATACGGAAAAGCTCTGGCGATGGAGACTGACAATCCGCTCAAAATGTTGATCACCGCCTTCAGCCAAGCCTTCGCCGAATGGCTGCTGGGCGGACCTGTGCGCCGGGTGCGTCCCCTCAACGTAGAGTTTCCCGGCACAGTCACCAGCGGCGACCTCATCTTTGCTGTCGAAATGGGCGATGGGCAATCTGTGTTGCTCCATATCGAGTTGCAGGGGCGACGCAGCCACGCGCCGATGTCCTTCCGGGAACTGGACTATATGACCCGGCTAATCCTGCGCGAGGCAGGCAACGAGACTCCGGACAAAGCGCCCCGACTGCAAAGCGTCGTACTCTACATAGGCCAGGGCGCAGGCAGAGAGGATAGCGGACGCTACGAAATCCTGGGACTGGATAGCGAGCCTTGCCTGATCTGGCGTTATACGCCTATCCGGCTCTGGCAGATGGATGCCGACGAACTGTTGACACTGGGCAGCACGGCTTTTTTGCCTCTGGTCGGGCAGACGCAGATGCGCGAGCCGGCCCAAGTCATACCCGCCGTAGTGGAAAGCATCCACAAAGTCGCCGACGAGTTGCAGCGCAGGCGCTTGATGACAGCGCTCGTAAATTTGATAAGTGACGAGGAGATAATTGCCATGATCGAACAGATGATCGATCCCACCGATGAATATTTTATGGACTTACCCTACATGCGCCGTATGCGCCAGAAGGCCAGGGAGGAAGCACTGGCTGAGGGTGTGGCCGAGGGTGCATCCAGAGGGCGTGTCGAAGGGATTCTTCTGGGCCAACAGGAAGGCATTTTGGAAGGCTTGCGCGCAGCCGTGCTGAACGTCCTTGTTCTGCGCTTCAATCCCCCGTCCAGAACCTATCTTCAATGCCAGCGCCAACTGCAAGCCTACACAGAGCAAGAATCATTGCAGCAGCTACTGGCGGCGGCTGTCCAATCCGAGGATATGGACGCATTTGTCCTGCAACTGGGCGCAGAGCAGGCAAACGGACACCAGTAAACCACGCCCGATCCGGAACCTCGCATCCGTGCCCTCCATTTCCGCCAGCAACAGCCAACTCCACTACACCCATAGCCCCGGGACCGGGGAGCGGCCCGCCCTCGTCTTTGTCCACGGCGCGGGGGGCTGCGCCGCGGACTGGCCCTATCAGTGGCAGCAGACCGGCATCCCACCCAGCCGGGGCGCGCCCCGCTGGATCAGCGACTACCCCCGCTATTTTCTCGACTTGCCCGGCCACGGGCGTTCCCGGCCCCCAGCCCGCACAAGCGTTGACGACTACGCGGCGGATGTGGCTGGGTTTATCGAAGCCGTGGGCATTCGGCGGGCGGTGATTATCGGCCATTCGATGGGGGGCGCGATTGCCCTGGCCGTGGGGTTGCGAAAACCGGCCAACCTGGCCGGGCTGGTCGTTCTGGGTAGCGGGCCGTCAATGCCCGTCAGCGACGCCATTCTGGACGGCCTGGCTGCCGACTTTGCCCAGACCGTCGGCCTGATTATGAAGTTCAGTTGGCGCAGGGAAGCCCGCCCGATCTATCGGGAGATTGCAACCCAGCATATGCTGGCCGCCGGGGCGGCGGTGGTCTATGGGGATTTCGCCGCCTGCAACGCATTTGATGCAGGCGAGCGGCTGGGGGAAATCAGCGCGCCCACCCTCGTTGTCGGCAGTACATCGGACCGGATGATACCCCTGGCCCGGAGTGAGGCCCTGGCCGGGGCCATCCCCGGCAGCCAACTGGCAGTCATCGAAGACGGCGGCCATTTTATGATGGCCGAGCGAACCAACGAAGTAAGCGCCCTTTTACTCGATTTTCTGAATACCCACTACAGTTCTCCATGCGCCGTCGTGCGCCACGGGGGATGAAAAGTGGGACGCAGCGTCCAGAGGGCACCCGGCAGAAACCGCAGATGTACACAGATAAAATCCCTTCGACCCTTCGACAAGCTCAGGACAACGCAGGCTCAGGCAATGTCCTGAGTTCATCGAAGGGAGAGCGCCGTGCAAATCCGTTTTTTCCGTGTGCATCCGTGTTCTGTTTTTCAGGGCAGAACAGTTACAGATTTCCACAGATTCTGTACTGGTCAACGAGATGGTAAAACGTAGGTGCGGTTTGCAACCGCACTTTCA
>JAHDWH010000109.1 GCA_023384455.1 Caldilineaceae bacterium
AGCGCCGGTTGAGTAGGCGGGGGCTGTTTCCCGCCGTATCGAAACCCAGCGGGTAGGAGGAATCTTCTCGTCGACCCGTTCGCTTGATTTCGATACGCCTCGCAGACTCGGCTACTCAATCAGCGCTCACTGGCCGGGCTGATCGCCTTGCTTCTGATTCCGCAAATTTCCAGCAGCCTGTCGGAGTAGCACAGAATGGAACGCGGATAGGGCGGAAAGTGCGGAAAAAACCGGATCTTTCTCGATTTTATCAGTGAAAATCAGCCCGATCCGCGTCATCCGCGTTCTATTTCTTCTCTCTCCGACAGGCTGCTGGAAATTTTTTTGAAAGTGTAATAAACAGCTACATTTCCGACTTGCCCTCGATCCTCATTTATGCTACAGTGCCCCCAGATTACGCACACTACAACCGCCCTGCTGCCTACCCAATCAACCGATGACCCAATCTATCCCATCCGGCCAATTGGTCGGTCTTAAGCAATATCTGGCCGAACACGACAGCCTCTCGATTTTTGATGAGGTGCTGGCTTCGGGCGCGCTGTGGGACTTCCGCTTGCATCCGGGCAGGGTCGTCCGGGCGCGGCTGGGTGGGCTGGAAACCTATACAGTCACGCTGACCCCAGAGGAAGGCGCTCCGGAAACGGTACACAAGCACGACATCCACTATCTCTACCCGGCAGAGCGGGCCGCCGCGGTGGGGAAGCTCATCAAGCCCGACCCGGCTGTGGACAAACTCGGACTGACGCCGACCCCCTTTCACCGGGAACGCCAGTTCGTCAAGAACAAAACCCTCTTTCCGCTGATGCAGGAGCGGGCTGTCCTCTTTTTCACCCTGCGCGATGGCTCGGTCATCCGGGGGCTGGTCACCGGCTTCAGCCGCTATGACGTTCACGTCAGTATGAAAGGGGGCGTGGCCGTCACCCTTCTGCGCCACAGCCTCCACAACATTCAGGACAAAGACGGGCGCTCTTATCTCAAGTCCGTGCAGGAGAAGCGCAAAGATTGGAAGAAGAGTTCACTCTTTCTGCGTGCCGAATGAAAGATTCGCGGCAACCACAAAGGCACAAAGAGACAAAGAAGAAATTGATAAATCTCCTTTGTCTCTTTGTGCCTTTGTGGTTTTATCTCGTCTTGCCTGTTGCTGTGTCGGCCCAGGAAGCAGCTCCGGTCAATGGGGGCTGGCCTGCGGGTGTCCAATACACAGTGCAGCCTAGCGACACCCTTTTGACCGTCTCCCTGGAATTGGGGTTGGATGTGGAGCAGACCGCCTGTCTCCTCTCCCGCTCCTTTGCCTGGGAGCAGCCCCTGGTGATCGGCGACACCCTGACGGTGCCAGAGCGCCCCTTTCTCTGTCATCAGGTCCAGCCCGGCGAAACCCTCTCCGCCATTGCGGCCCGCTATGCCACTACACCGGACGAAATTGTTCAGGACCCCTGGAATACGCAAGGGGGCCGTAGCGTCCGCCACCTGCGCATTCCCCTGGCAGATGACCTGCCTTTGCCGCCACTGGCTATCGGCGGTGAACTCGCCATCACCTCGCCACCGTCTGCCCCACTGCCCCTGCCCGCCCATTGGCCCTACGGCAGCGGATACTTTGCCTGGCCTATCTACGGCTGGCTCTCCCAGGGCTTTCGTACGGGTCACAGCGCCCTCGACATCGCAGCCTGGACAGACACCCCCGTCACCGCCGCGGATCGGGGTGTCGTCATCCGGGCCGGCTGGAGCGACATCGGCTATGGCAATTTTGTCATCATCGACCACAAAATCGACTACATTACCCTCTACGCCCACCTCAGCGAGATTCTGGTCAGCGAAGGCCAGGTGGTAGCCCAGGGCCAACTGATCGGTCGGGTTGGCTCCACCGGCAACAGCACCGGTCCCCATCTCCACTTTGAGATACGGGATTTTGGCAGACGTGTAGACCCGTTGGGACTTCTGAGCAGATGAAGGGATGATAAGAGCCTGACGTCGAAGTCCAGTATCCCTTCATCCCTTCGCTTTATCGACCCAAAGGAATAGCCTATGCCGTCCGCTCCTCCCCCCCGCTTCAACAACTACCAGGTAGCCGAGATTTTCGATGCCATTGGCGATATGCTGCTCATTCTGGGCGACAACCGTTTCAAAATCATCGCCTACCAGAATGCCGCCCACACCATCGAAGAGCTAAACCGGGACATCAACAGCATTCACGCCGCGGGCGAGCTGCGCTCCATTCCGGGGATCGGTCAAGCCATCGGGGACAAAATCGACGAGTTGCTGACCACGGGCGCTATTGATTACTACACAAAACTATCGGCGCAGGTTCCGATAGGCGTGGTGGAGATGATGCGGGTGCCCGATGTGGGGCCAAAGAGCGCCAGGCGGCTGTGGGAGGAACTGAACATTACCGGCGTGGAGGAGATGAAAGTCGCGGCCCAGACCGGGCGCATCCGCACGCTGAAAGGCTTCGGCGTCAAGAGTGAGGAGCGCATTCTCAAGGGCATTGAACTGCTGGCCCGCCGCCAGGACGACCGCACCCCTCTCGGCGACGCCCGCCCCCTGGCCGATGGGCTGGTGGCCGATCTGCTGGCAGCCCTGCCCCCCCACACCATCCAGAAAATCGAAGTGGCGGGCAGCCTGCGCCGCTGGCGGGAGACTATCGGCGATGTGGACATTCTGGCTGTCAGCCAAGAACCGGTGGCAGTGATGGAGGCATTTCGCGGTCTGCCCCAGGCTGTAGAAATCCTGGGTGCGGGGGAGCGCAAGTCCAGTATTGCCCTGCCCAGCGGGATGCAGGTGGATTTGCGGGTGGTGGAAAGCCGGCATTGGGGCCCAGCGTTGGCCTATTTCACCGGCAGCCAGGCCCACAATATCGCGGTGCGGGAAATGGCTCAGAAACAGGGCTGGAGTCTGAACGAATATGCCCTAACCGCCCAGGACCACCCCCAGCTTCCCGATGGCACGGAACGCTATTTTGAAAGTGAAGAGGAACTCTATGCCTTTCTCGGTCTGGGCTGGGTGGCCCCGGAACTGCGGGAAAATAGCGGGGAGATGCAGGCGGCCCGCCAACACAGCCTGCCCCGGCTTATCGAAGTGGGCGATATTCTGGGCGAACTGCACAGCCACACCACCTTCAGCGATGGCAAGAACAGTATGGAAGAGATGGCCGCGGCGGCCCAGGCCGCGGGCTACCGTTACTGGAATGTGAGCGATCACAGCATCGGCCTGGGGATCACCCAGGGGGTGGATGGGGAGAGACTGCTGGAACAGCGACGCATCATCGATCGGCTCAACCACGGCTACGCAGAAGCAGGGAGCGATTTTCGCTTACTCCTGGGTACGGAGGTGGAAATTCTGGCCGATGGTTCTCTGGGGCTGCCCGATGCGGTGCTGGGCGGGCTGGATGTGGTGGTGGCCTCTATCCACACGGGGCTGCGCCAGGAGCGGGAGAAGATTACCCAGCGCTGTCTGGCTGCGGTGCGCAACCCCCACGTGGACATTCTGGGCCACCCCACCGGGCGGCTGATTGGCCGCCGGGAGCCGTCAGAGATTGACCTGGAACGGGTCTTGCAAATCGCCGCGGAAACGGGTACAATTGTGGAAATCAACGCCAATCCAGCCCGCCTCGATCTGAACGCCCCCTATGCCCGGCGCGCGGCGGAGTTGGGCTGCAAACTGGTCATCAATTGCGATGCCCACAGCGTGGCCGAGCTGGCCCTGTTACCCTATGGGGTGCATACGGCCCGGCGGGGCTGGCTCACCCCGGCGGATGTGATCAATACCCAGCCTTTTGATGAGATGTTGAAATTCTTGAAGGACAAGCGCTGATACCACTGGCCGCGTATAGCAATCTCTTGTTTCTCGGAGGGACAAATGTCCAAAACCCACAAAAGCTCATCGGATCGATCTTCTTCGTCCACTCCATCGACTGGGGCTGGCAAGAGACAAGAGAGTATCCAGGCCCTTCTGCAACGGGCCGAAATTGCGCCGGGAAGTCTCCGGGCGGGTCAGGTGTTGCAGTTGCAGCGGACAGTGGGCAATCGGGCTACCGGGCAGCTGTTACAGGCCAAGTTGAAGCTGGGCCCAGTCGGTGATGTCTATGAGCAGGAGGCAGATCGGGTGGCCG
This sequence comes from Caldilineaceae bacterium, assembly GCA_023384455.1. Lineage (GTDB taxonomy): Bacteria > Chloroflexota > Anaerolineae > Caldilineales > Caldilineaceae > JACQGT01. The sequence goes on from JAHDWH010000109.1 coordinate 4,106, forward strand.
CGCAGGTGGTTCATGCCAGCCGTCAGCCCGATGTGCAGCGGGAAGATATGGACGAGGAGATGATGCAGGCCAAGCCCCTGGCCGGCGGAATCGGCCCGGTGCAGCGGGAAGATATGGACGAGGAGATGATGCAGGCCAAGCCCCTGGCCGGCGGAATCGGCCCGGTGCAGCGGGAAGATATGGACGAGGAGATGATGCAGGCCAAGCCCCTGGCCGAAGGGATCAGCCGTGTGCAGCGGGCTTTTGTCGCACCGCCACCCAATTTCGGGAAGGTGCAGCGGGAGGAGATGGAGGACGAACTCCAGGCGTCACCCAATCACGGATTGGAAGGTGGGGATGTGGACACGGATGTGGCCCGCTCCATCGAAAGCGCCAGAGGGGGCGGCCAGCCTCTGCATGACGGCGTGCGGTCTTCTATGGAGAGCGCGTTTGGGGCAGATTTCAGCGGTGTAAATGTGCATACGGGTTCCCAGTCAGACGCGCTCAATCGTTCGCTCAATGCCCGGGCCTTTACCACCGGCAGCGACATCTTCTTTGGCAAAGGGCAGTACAACCCCGGCAGCAGCGGGGGGCAGGAGTTGATCGCCCACGAGTTGACCCATACGGTGCAGCAGGGCGCGGCGGGCTTGCACAGGCAAGCGGGGGAAGACCAGTCTTCCCCTTCGAGTCCAAACTTGACGGATTCGCCTCAGAATCTGGTACAGCCAGACAACCTAGATACTGACGATATCCAACGAGAATTCCGCCCAGCATCTGTGGTCAGTAATGCCCACCTTCGGAATCGGGATCAATGGAGCACATATGTAGGGAATAAGATCAAGCCCGATGACGAGATTGTTGTTGATAGGGATCAAACTGAAATTGAACCAAAACGTTATCGGTTTGGTAACAATACAACATGGGTAAAAGCTGTTAACGTACCAGGGAGTAGATGGAACCCGAATGTGCATGGCGGAGCTAACACATACATTCGGGATGGACACATTGGCGCAGATAAGCAGTATCCACACAGAGCCGAAGTTTTGGACCACAAGCCACCCCTACGCAAGAACGGATTTGGATACAGATTCAACTGGAATCCCAATATTGGCGAATATGTTGTAATCGAAGAGAGCGTGACCCATCCAGGCGCTTTTATCGTTAAATATAATAACTCCTATTGGCGCTTAAGCAACGCAGGGCAGATTGAAGACCTGGATGTTCACGAACAATTGCAGCTTAGTACCTCGGCTCTTAAGGACTATCTAAAGGGCCGCATATTAGGTATTTTGAGAACTGCCAACCAAGGAAATCCATGGCGAGACCTACTGGCTACGTCTGAAAACGCCGAGAAGCTTATGTCAGACACGGAAGGATCGAAGGCATTACGGTTTGACACCGGGAGTGGGTATACGCGCGAGACATACGTAGCGTGGTATCGATGGGCAACTGCCGATGATGGTCCTTTCCATCGAATTCAGGAAGGTGCAGAATATGTTAGGGATGCACTGACGTATTGGCGAGGCCAACTATTCCCCCAAGATGCGGATCAGGTTCAAATCACATCCATAAAAATGTCTGGAAGTGATCTCCATGAGTCCGGTTTAGGAGTGATGTTTGTCAAATTCACGAAACCAATAGGTGGGCATCCGGACTATGATGCAGCGGGTGAACATGAGGTTGTCATTAAGCCAGAAGCTCGAATGCTCGAGAAGGCCCTGTTTGGAACCCAGAATGAGAGCCTGGCGAATCAAATCAATGCGGCAGTAGGACTCGCCCCGAACGATCAAATCACGACATACAAGCAGGATGTGAATGCGAACTACGGCACTCTCTGCGAAAAGGTCGCTGCAACCCAAGCCGACAAACTTGGGGCACCTGCCAACGTAATATCCCAGGCCATGAAGGAAGCGCTCGTCTTCATTTTAATCACAGGACTGACCGATCAGCACGGCGAGAATGTGCTTTGGGATGATCAAGGAAAGCCGTACATGATCGACGCCGACAATGCACTGAAACTGGCCTATATGCAGACAGATATGCCAATCCAAAACGGATTCAAATTTTACGCTGGGGCTCAATCAGATCCGACCATCAGAGGCGTCATGAGTTCGGCGGTCAACTATGAAACAAGAATCATGCAGGAGTTAAGGAACCCCACAAGTCTTGCATCCCAGCGGTTATTGCTAAAGGTGAGGGAGATATTTGCCGCACAGACTGGCCGAACTGTGCCAATTGAAACCGCCGTATGGGGTATTCGGCTCCAGATGTTCATTATGTGTCCAAACGAAGGCACCGACCAGGATCAGCTACCACAACAAGGAGTCGAGCCTACAACGCGGTGGCAGTGGTGCAAGTACTGGGCAACCACCGTACCTGAAGGAAAAGGCGCCTTTGCTCCAGGGTTGCAGGGCGAGGTCGGTATGGCTGGAAACGGAAACGGCAACTTCCAACAGGATGAAGAAGCAAGGCAGCTTTATGCAGATTTTAAGGTAGGGCAGATTCCCTTCTACAACTATCGATATGGAGATGGCAAAGTACTGCACAACACAAGGCCTATCTGGGATGGTCAACCGATTGCCGAGCGCATGGCTGTCCTATTTCAAGAATTTCCAAATCAGGCTCAGAACTAATACCGCCTTCAGACCCTATATGGAGAGCATTTCAGTCGCTTAAGCCCGAAATGCTCTCCGATCCAGTTTGCGCTGCACCCTCGCCGCGCCCTGCTGCACCGTATGGGTCAACTCGTGGGCCAGCAATTCCCTGCCCGCGCTGCTGCCGGGATTGTATTCGCCCCGTTTGAAGAAAATATCGTTGCCAGTGGTAAAGGCTTTGGCGTGGACAGAACGGGTTAGTTTGTCGGCGCTGGCATCGGTGTGGATACGCACACCGCCAAAGCTGGCACCAAAGCCGCTCTCCATCTGGCGCATAACCGTAGGATGCAGGTTGTGTCCACCCCCTTTGGCCTGGCGGATTGATTTTTCCAAAGTACCATCCAACGCGCCGCCGTCCCGGTAAGCGGGGTCAGCATCCCGTTTCATCGCCAGTTCGTCCTCCTCCTGGCGTTGGATAGTGTCCCGTTTCATCGCCAGTTCATCCTCCTCCTGGCGTTGGATACTGTCCCGTTTCATCGCCAGTTCGTCCTCCTCCTGGCGTTGGATACTGTCCCGCTTCATCGCCAGTTCGTCTTCTTCTGCCCGCTGAACACCAGAAATCCCGGCAGCCAAAGGCTGTCGCTGCAAACCGAGGGCATTGTTCTCCCCTATAGCCTGGGGACTGCTGGTGCGGCGCACCACCTCCCGGGCCATCCGGTCCGCTTCCTGCTCGTGGACATCGTTGACCGGGCCGACTTCCATTTTGGCCTGAATGGACAATCCCCTGGCGAGCAGTCGCCCGGTGGCCTGATTGCCGATGGCGCGCTGCACGGCGTGGACATCTTCCGGGCGCAATGAGCCAGGCGCCATCTGTGCCCGCTGCAAAAGCAGACGCTGGTTTTGGCTCTGCTTGCCTTGGCGCTGGGCTGTGCGGCTGCCCGATGCGGCTAACTGTTGTTTTTGTCGTTTTGCAGAATTGCTCATTGCTCACTCCATTCGATCCAGAATGTCACGTTCCCCACTTCGCCAGAAATCTGCTCACCCCCACCCAACCTCCCCCACTGTGGGGGAGGAGTCGATCCACTTCGCTGGGGTGGCTGAACAGGTACTTCGCCAGAAATCCGCTGGCGGCCCTGCCTGCCTCCACTACAGCCCCAGTTGCTTGGCCAACCCCACACGCTGTACCTCGGCTACAAAGGCCTGTTTGCGCTGCGCGTGGCGTGTCCCAGAACCGCTGGACAGGGTATTGAAAGCGGCCAAAATTGCTTTGGCAAAATCAGCCATCCCCAATTGGATGGCCGCCCTGCACAAAGCCACGATATCTTTGATTTTTCCGTTGGCGGCAATTGGGTTAACCGTAGCCGCCAGGTTGTTACTATCCTGACCTACCTGCTGCTTCACCTGGGCATTGCTGAAGACCTGTGATGTGAAGCTGCTGCCAATCGCCCGCAGGATGTAACTGCTCCAGCCGCCTTCATAGGCTTTGGTCATCACAGCGGTCAGCCCTTTGCTCAACGGGCCAAGAAAGATGGCCGCGCCTCCCTCCACCGCGCCCACCGCAGACTTGGCATAGCCCTCCGTCCGTTTCCACCAGGCCAGGTTAAAGAGTAGCTCCGCAGCCTTCTTCGTCTCTCGACTGCTGGCGTTCTTTACCAACGCGGCCAGATCGTAGAGCGCGTTGCCCGCCTTCCAGCCATCGCTGATGCCTGTGACAGCCTTTGAGCCGCTGGCTACCAGGTCCATATAAAAGGCGTAGGGATTTACCAGGTCCGAAGCCGATTTGGCCCAGCCGCCCAGCCAGCTACACGCCTCGCCCACCTGGCCCAGATAGTCCGACCCATAACCAAAGGAGGAGACGTAATCCAGCGCACTGCGCCCATACTCGGCCAGGGTGCTCATCAGCCCCGTGCCCTTGGCGGTCAGACTGGTGACACCCCCCACCAGACTGCTCCACGCACCCACCCCTTCGCCGGTCACGCCCTCGGCTGTATCCCCCACACCGCCGGTGGTATCAGCCAGTCCCCCCGCCAATTGGGTAATGGCCTTGAGAATGGCGTTGGCGCTTTCGTCCCCGCTGTAGGCTTCATAGACCTCCACCAGCGCGCCGCCGATATCGCCCAGGCCAATCGCATTGCCCACCAGACCCGGCTCGTCGTCGTCCCGCTGCACAAGCATCTCGCGGCGGATGACGAACTGGCGCTGCACATCGCCGCCCCCCTGCTGCACCACATGGGTTAGCTCGTGGGCGATGAGTTCCTGACCGTCTGCCGAACCGGGGCTGTACTGACCCTTGCCAAAGAAGATGTCGTTGCCAGTGGTAAAGGCTTTGGCATTGAGGGAGCGGTTGAGGGTATCGGCTTCTGAGCCTGTGTGTACCCGTACCCGGCTAAAGTCTGTGTCAAAATAACGGCCCATAGAACCGGCAACCCCTGTGTCCAGCTGTTGGCCGCCTCCCCGTCGCTGTTCAATCGAGCGGGCAACCGTCTCTTCGACCGGGCCGCCCTCTGCGCCATGCGCGGTCCTTCTCTGCACCGGCGATGGCACGGCTGCTTTCTCTCTGTGATCGGGCGAGCGCACCGCGCCCTGAGCCAATACGTCGGCCTGCCGCTCGTATAGGTCGTCTGCCGGGCCAACCACCAGTTTCCGCTGGATGGGTTGGGTCAGCAAGCGCCCGGTGGCCCGGTTTCCCACAGCCCGCTGCAATTGCAGCACCTGGCTTGGGTGCAAAGCGCCGGGATTCTCCAGGGCAGCCCGCAACACCGGCCCCGGGTTCATCTGCGCGGCAGATCGCCGGTGGCGAACCGGAGAATGGACACGATCGGATTTTCGCTGAGGGATTCGCTGCTCGCTCATAGGCAACAGTGTAGAGGGATGGGAAGAGAATGTGATGAAATGGGAATGTAGTCAGATTATAGCAGGCTTTTTGCCTGCTGTAAATAGCAGAATTCGGAACAGTTGGATACAATGAAGCGACGACCCATCCATCAGCGGAGAGCACAGCTATGCCTTACCCCCCTATCTTTGACGGTCATAACGACACAATCCTGCGTTTACATCTGGCGTCAGCCGACAAGAACTACTCCTTCTTCCGCGACAACGAAGGGCTGCACATCGATCTGCCCAAAGCCAGGGCAGGCGGGCTGGGCGGTGGCTTCTTCGCTATTTTTGTCCCCAACAAAGAGCCGATGGGTGACTTCCCCGGCACAAAGGACGGGGGCAACAGCTACGCCATTCCCCTCCCCAAAACATTACATCGCACCTACGCCATGAATCTTGCCACCGGGATGGTGGCCCGGATGCTGCGGCTGGAGGCCGAATCCCAGGGCCAGGTGACGATTGTGCGCGATGCGGACGCATTGGCTGGGGCGTTGGACAGGGGTGTACTGGCGATGATTCTTCACTTCGAGGGGGCAGAAGCCATCGACCGGAACTTCGACGCGCTCCACCTCTTCCACGCGGCGGGTCTGCGCTCCCTGGGGCCTGTCTGGAGCCGCCCCAATCTCTTTGCCCACGGCGTGCCTTTTCAATACCCCAGCAGCCCCGACACCGGCCCCGGTTTGACCGATGCGGGCAGGGCGCTGGTGCGGGAATGCAACAGCCTGGGCATTCTCATCGACCTCTCCCATCTCAACGAAAAGGGTTTCTGGGATGTGGAAGCCAGCAGTCAAGCGCCCCTGGTGGCGACCCATTCCGGGGCACACGCCCTGTGCGCCACCCCCCGCAACCTGACCGACAAGCAGCTGGACGCCATCGCGGCCAGCGGTGGCGTGGCCGGGGTCAACTTTCATACGGGCTTTCTGCGCGCCGATGGCCGCTATAAAGAAGATACGCCCCTCACCGAAATTGTGCGCCATGTGGATTATATGGTGGAGCGGATAGGGATCGATCACGTGGCTCTGGGGTCGGATTTTGACGGCGCCACAATGCCCACGGATTTGGTCAACGCGGCCGGTCTGCCCAAATTGATGGCTGCGCTCCAGACAGCCGGCTATGGCGATGCGGAACTGGCGCAGATCGCCAATGGCAACTGGCAGCGGGTGCTGCGGGCTACGTGGAAATAGCTCTGGAGTTGCGCAAAAATCCCCTCTTGAACTGTACGTAAAGTGGTGATAGAATATATCCAGAAATTGGCTATCCGAAATCGAGAGGTTCGACTTTTCGGAAGACTCCAACATCTTCCCTCTCATCCGCAAGGAGTATCTCCCATGAATTGGTCAATCCTGCGCACCTGGACACAGAATCCGCGCAAACAGCCCTGGGGTATTCTGGCCGTCAGCCTTCTGATCGGGCTGGCCCTCTTCGCACTCAGCAGCGCAACCCGCACCAGCGCCAGCAATGTAAACGTTCTCGCCAACGGCAATTTTGAAGATGGCTTTGTCGCCCAACCCGGCTGTGGCAATGTGGGCGCGGGCTGGGGCTGTTTCACCAATGGGGGCGGGGCCAACTACGGCTTCTATCAGGACCAGTGGGGGCCGGTAGTCGCCAACGGAGCCAACAGCCAGTTGATCGAAATCAACACCAAAGGCAGCTTCTCCGCCGACGCTGACCGCTATGCCGGCATCTACCAGACGGTGGCGGTGGTGGACTGGGCCGAATATACCCTGGACCTGAAGGGTATCATTCGCACCACCGAAATGGACGGGGACCCCTGGCGTTATCGGGTGCAGGTGGGCTGGAGCGCGGGCAAGACCGCCGACTGGTCCAAAGTGAGTAACTGGCAGGATGTGGGGTGGGATACCTATTATCCCCGTGAGTCCCCCGGCCCATTCAGCAGCTATAGCCGCAAACTGATGGCCGAGGATGACTACCTGACCGTCTACGTTCGGGTGTGGAAAAAGTGGGGCGTGGCCGAAATGGAGTTGGATGTCAACTTCGACGCCATCAGCCTGACCGGGCCAGCCGCGGGCAGCAGACCCACGGCTACCGCCACCCCGACCACCAAGCCGGGAGAGACCCCAGCCGCGACCGCGACCGCCACAGCCGTTGCCGTTGCCTCGTGCAGCGACAAAAACCTTCTCGCCAACGGCAATTTTGAAGGCGGCTTCAATGCCACCGCCATCGGTCATGTGGGCAAGAGTTGGGGCTGGTTTACCAACGGCGGCGCAGCCAACTACGGCTTCTACGACGAGCAATGGCCGCCGGTGGTCAGCGACGGCAGCCACGGCCAACTTATCGAAATCAACTCCAAAGCCCTCTATCCTGCGGATGCCGACCGCTATGCCGGTATCTACCAGAAGATCAGCGGCCTGAAGCAGGGCGCAACCTATCAGTTGACGGTCAAGGGGCAATTGCGGGGGGTGAATGGCGGACCCGATACCCATGCCTTTGCCGCCCAGTGGGGCTACACCAGCGGCGGCGAGACGGATTGGGCGAAGGTGAGCGACTGGCAGATTCTCAATCTCGGCCCCATCCACGAGCGCACTGCGCCCGGCCCGATGGCAACCGCCACAGTCAAATTCAGCGCACCGGCCAGCGAAATCGTTCTCTTCATCCGGGGCTGGAAGAAGTGGGCCACCACAGAAACCGAGATGGACCTGAATCTGGACAGCATCAGCCTGACCGGCTGCACCACAACGGCGACCACACCGCCCAGCACAAGCTGCCAGTATGTGGTCAAGCCCGGCGACAATCTGGCCTGGATCGCCCAGAAGTACGGTGTGAGTATCTGGGCCTTGGCCTCCCACAACAGCATCTACAATGTGAATATCATCTACGTGGGACAGGTGTTGCAGATTCCCGGCTGCGCCACAGCCCCCGCGCCCACGGCGACACCGGCAGCCACAGCCACCCCAGGGCCAACCCCCACCCCGGGGATGACGCCGATGACCTATACCGTCCAGCCCGGCGACAGCCTGAGCGCCATCGCCGCCCGCTTTGGCGTGGATGTCTACTACCTGGCGAAAGTCAACGGCATCTGGAATATCCACATCATTTATGTGGGCCAGGTGCTGGTGATTCCGGGGGATTGAACGACCGGATGACACGTAAGTTATAAGGTGGTGGAGCCACGATTTGTGTGGGGAAATGTGAAGACGTGAAACGTGAGAGTATATGACGACACCTCACGTTTCACGTTTCAGTTGGTTGGCCGACCGACTTTTCTTGCCTGGCAAACTTCTCCGCTGGCGCACCTGTCAGCTCTTTCCCCTGGCTATTGCGAAGATACCCACTGGGCTATAGCTGATGTTATTCAATTCCAATCAAATGCAGCTCCGTAGCGAAGTGGCAGGATGCGGAATGTCCCGGCTTGATCTCTTGAAGCTGGGGTTTTTCCTGGGCGCAGATATCCTGGACGTAGCGGCAGCGGGGATGAAATTTGCAGCCAGAGGGCGGATTGGCCGGGCTGGGCACATCGCCGTGCAAAATAATGCGCCTGGACTGGTGATCCGGATTGGTGTGGGGTACGGCGGAAAGCAGGGCTTCGGTGTAAGGGTGCAAGGGGTCCAGATAGAGGCTTTCTGCCGGCCCCATTTCGACAATTTCCCCCAGATACATCACAGCCACCCGGTCGCTGATGTGTTCCACCACCGAGAGGTCGTGGGCGATGAAGATATAGGTTAGTCCAAATTCGGCCTGCAAATCCTCCAGCAAATTAATGACCTGGGCCTGGATCGAGACATCCAACGCTGAGACTGGCTCGTCGGCCACAATCAGTTTGGGGTTCAGGGCCAGGGCACGGGCGATGCCCAGGCGCTGGCGCTGGCCGCCGCTAAAGGCGTAGGGGTAGCGGTTCATATGCTGGGCTTTCAGCCCCACCATTTCCAGCAGGTCCCGCACCCGGTCGCGCAGTTCGTCGCCCCGGGCAATGCCGTGGATCACCAGCGGCTCGCTGATGATGTCCAGCACAGTCATGCGCGGGTTGAGGGACGAAAAGGGATCCTGAAAGATAATCTGCATATCCCGGCGGATTTCTTTCAGTTCCTTAGCACTGAGGGTGGCAATATCCACCATCTGGTCGTGATGGCGAAAGAGAATCTGCCCTTCTGTCGGTTTCATTGCGCGCAGGATCAGCCGCCCGGTGGTGGTCTTGCCGCAACCGGATTCCCCCACCAGCCCCAGGGTTTCCCCTTCATAGACGGTCAGATCGACCCCATCGACGGCGCGCACATGGCCCACTACCCGCCGGGTAAAACCTTTGGTGATGGGAAAGTGCTTTTTGAGGTTGCGCACTTCGAGAATCGCGTTTCTGTTTTCAGGCATATCGCAGTCTGGCTCAGTGGATGGGGGCGTTTTCATAGAGGGTGCAGCGCACAAAATGGCCCGGTTCGACTTCGATCAGCGGCACTTCCTGGTGGCAGGAATCCCGCTTGGGGGCCGGACAGCGGGGCCGGAACGCGCATCCCACCGGCACGGAAAAGGGATCGGGCACGCTGCCGGGAATGGGCGTGAGCCGCTGTTTGCTCTGGCGTCCCAGCTGGGGAATCGAACGCATCAGACCGACGGTGTAGGGGTGCAGAGGCCGGTTAAAGATCGTGCGCACGTCGCCGCTCTCCACAATTTTCCCCATATACATCACGGCCACGTCGTCGGCCATCTCTGCAATGACCCCCAGATCGTGGGTGATCACCAAAATCGACATGCCCAGTTCCGCCTGCAATCCCTGCATCAGGTTGAGAATCTGGGCCTGAATTGTCACATCCAAAGCGGTGGTTGGCTCGTCGGCAATCAGCAGCCGGGGATTGCACGAGAGCGCCATGGCGATCATCGCCCGCTGGCGCATCCCGCCCGAAAATTGGTGGGGATATTCGCCGAAGCGCTGTTCGGGGTTGGGGATTTCCACCTGACTAAGCAGATGAATCGTGCGTTCTTTGGCCTCCGCGTTGCCCACATTCTGGTGCAGCTTGACAGTCTCGGCGATCTGCGCGCCCACCGTATGCACCGGCGAAAGCGATGTCAACGGCTCCTGAAAAATCATCGAAATCTCGTTGCCGCGGATGCTGCGAATCTGACTGCTGTCGGGACTGACCTTAGCCAGGTCGACACTGCTGCCATCTTCCCGGCGAAAAAGCATCTCGCCCCCGGCAATGCGACTGATGCGCTTGGGCAGAATGCGCATAACCGAGGCGGCGGTCACGCTCTTGCCGCAGCCGGACTCGCCGACCAGCCCCAAAGTTTTGCCCGACTGGATGACAAAGGAGACCCCGTCCACCGCCCGGACGGTGCCATCCATCGTGTCGAAGTAGGTTTTCAGGTTGTTGATACGAAGCAAAGGTGCTTGGTTCTCTGTCATTGAATATCCGTGTCAGGGTAGCAATGAAAATAGGGACGCAGATTCGCGCGGAAACAACAGATTTGTGTAGATTTTATCCCTTCGACAAGCTCAGGACGCCGCAGCGTCAATCTTTCTTTTCAGCGTCATCAGCGTCCTGCTCTAGCGTGTGTAGGGATCCGCCGCGTCGCGCAGGCCGTCGCCCATAAAATTGAAGGAGAGGACGGTGGCGACGATAAAAACCACGGGCAGAAAGACCCAGGGATAGAGAGCAATCGATTGAAGATTCTGGACTTCCTTCAGCAAAACGCCCCAACTGGTGATGGGCGGCTGCAAACCCAGCCCCAGAAAGCTGAGCGCAGTCTCGGCCAGAATCATCCCCGGCATGGAAAGGGTCGCCACCACAATAATATGGCCGATGGAGGCGGGCACCAGATGGCGGAAGATAATGCGGCCATTGCCCGCGCCCATCAACTGGGCCGCCAGCACAAAATCCTGGCTGCGCAGGGAGAGCACTTGGCCGCGCAACTGGCGGGCCAGCCAGGTCCAGCCGATCAGGGAAAGAATGATTGTTACCCCAAAGTAGACGCGTAAGGGCGGCCAGGTGGGCGGAATCGCGGCGGAGAGGGCCATCCACAGGGGAATGGAGGGGAAGGAGCGTACCAGCTCGATAGTACGCTGGATCAACTCGTCGATCCAGCCGCCAAAGAAGCCAGAGGTGACACCCAGCACCGTACCCAAAAAGAGACTCAATACCACACCCACCAGCCCAATCGTCAGGGAAATCTGGCTGCCCTTGACAATGCGCGAAAAGAGGTCCCGCCCCTGTTGCTCCGTGCCTAGTAAGTTGACGACCCCATCCTCCACGCCGAAGAGATGAACATCGGTCTCAAACAGACCCCACAGCTTGTAAGGTACGCCCTTTGCCAGAAATTTGATGGGGCGTTTGACCTCGAAATTGGTAACCGTGACCCGTTCCAGGGTTTGGATATTGAGCGAAGTCTTGGCGTCGTAGACAAAGGGGGCAAAGCGGCCCTCATCAAAAAAGTGGACCGCCTGAGGCGCCAGATAAATGCGGTCGGAGAAACGGGTGGTCAGGGTATAGGGTGCGATAAAATCGCCGAAGATGGCTATCAGGTAGAGGAGGGCAATCACAACGCCCCCCACAACAGCGGAGCGGTTGCGCACAAATTTGCGCCACATCAATTGCCACTGGGAGAGGGAATACCGGTTCTCGTCCTCCTCCCGCGCGGTTTTGGCATCGTCGGTCTCGATCTCGCCATAGCGTTCATTGGCCAAGACCGTATCCAGTTCCCGGTACAATTCAAACAATTTCTCAGATTCTTGCGAATAGCTCATTCGTAGACAATCCTGGGATCTGCCCATGCCAGGGCGATGTCGGCGAATAAATTAGAGATCATCAGCAGCAGACTCATAAAGAGCAGCATTGTCCCAGCCAGATACATATCCTGGGTTTGAAGGGAACGCAGAAAGAGCGGGCCGAGGGTGGGCAATGACATCACGATACCGACCAGGGCCGATTCGGAGATGAGTTTGGGGACTTCCAGGGCCAGGACGCTGATCATCGGATTGATGGCCACCCGCACCCCATAGCGGGTGGTGACAGTGCGCTCGCGCAGCCCTTTGGCTCGGGCCGTAGTGATGAACTGCTGGCCCATCACATCCAGCATACTGCTGCGCATAATGCGCTGCATCTGAGCCGTGCTGGCCAAGGCCAGAATCAGAGCTGGCGGCCAGAAGTGAGCCCACATATCCAGCAGCTTTTCCCAGCTCATCGGCGCGGTGGAAAATTCGGAGGACATCACGCCCCCCACATCAATGCGCAGTACCAGCGCCCCCAAAAACATCCAAAAGAGAGCCATCAGAAAGCCGGGCAAAGAGAGGCCGAGAAAACCGATCAGAGAGGTGGCATTGTCACCCAGTGAATACTGGTGGGTGGCCGAGTAGACGCCGACGGGGATGGCGTAGGTGACAGTAATCAGAAGGGCGAAGGCACCGAGAATCAACGTGTAGGCCAGCCGGTTCATTACCAGGGGCAGGACCGGCGCGTTCCAGGCCATTGACCAGCCAAAATCGCCTTCGGGCCAGCCCTGAACCCAGCGCAGATATTGGACGTAGAGAGGCTGGTCCAAACCGTAGCGCATCCGTAGCACCTGAAACATCTGGGCATCCTGAGCGCCGCCGGTGGAGGCAATTTCGGCCTGCATCGTATCGAAGAAGTCGCCCGGCGGCAGTTGGATGATAAAAAATGTGATGACGGAAACGAGAAATAGGAGCGGAATCATAGACAAAAGCCGCCGCAGGATAAATGCTATCACGTCCTCGCTTCCTTTCGGGCAGCACGGGCAGTTGGAGGGGAGTGGAGGCGCAGGTCAGGATGCGTATTGACCTGCGCCTCTACGTACACGAGAAGTTCGACTTTTTCTGAAAAGTCGAACTTCTGATCTTAGCTACTTCGCGAAGTAATAGGTCGCCGGGTTCTGGTTGCCGGGCGACATAGCAATCCAGGACGAGCCGTAGTCCGTCCCAACCCAGACGTTCTTGAAGTCGTTCTTGACCAGGACGGGTGCCGGCATCTTGCCGACTACATTGATGACCCACATATTCTCCGTGGCGTCCTGAACCAGTTCTTTGCCCAGTTCGGCCTGTTTGGCAGGATCCACTGTAACCATAATCTCGTTCATCAGTTCCTGCCCCTTCTTCATCACCGCAGGCGGCTCCTCACCAGAAGCGCCATTGGTCTGATACCAGATACCAAATTGGGGTCCCCAGAAGGATTTTTCGTTGAAGGCCAGCAGGTTGTCCGGGTTCATCAGCGGGAAGATGCTGCCCGTGCCCCACACATTGATCATCACCTGATTGCCGATGGCACGGGGCCAGTAAAGGTCCCGGTTCATCAACTTGAGCGTGGTGTTGAGACCAGCGGCTTTCCACTGCTCGACAATCAGTTCGAGGGCGGCATCGCTTTCGCCCCCCACAGCCTCGACCACCAGCGTCAGGTCCGATCCGTCGGCGAAGTTGTAGAAGCCGTCATCGCCCATCACCAGTCCGATGCCGTCGAGCAGCGCCTTGGCCGCATCCACGTCGTACTCACCCTTGAACATCGCCATCTCCTCCACATACCAGGAGGTGGAAGGACCGACCGATTGGGTTGTCGGCGTGCCCTGACCGAAGTAGGCAATGTCGTTGATCAGGTTGCGATCGATGGCCTGGGAGAGCGCGTAGCGGAAGTCCCGGTTCTGGAAGAGTTCGCGATAGACCGGATCGTCGTAGCTCTGATTGGGCTGCATAGCCAGGGAGGAAGCGCCGTCGGTGGACCAGAGACTGACGGTGTAATCGCCTGCACTCTCATTTTCCTTCAGCACGGGCAGATCGGTCAGGCTAAGCCCCCGGGCCTGCATATCGATCTGACCGGCAGCGGCCTGCACAACGATGGCCTGGTTGTCCTCGACCAGGGCCATATGTACGCGGTCGATGTAGGGCAATTGCTTGCCATCGGGATCAACTTTCCAGTAATAGGGATTGCGTTCGAGAATCATCTCTGTGCCGCCTGCATCCCAAACCACTGGTTTCCACGCCCAGATCACCGGGCGATCTACGTTGTAGTCGAAGACCTTCTCTTCAAAGAGGGCGTAGGTAGCATCCTTGTTGTACTTGGGATGGAACTGCTCCAGGTAGTGCTTGGGAGCAAAGACGCCGAAGCGCTCGAAGCCCAGGGGCCACTGATGGCCGTGGAAGGCCAGACCCATTGTTTCCACAATGCCGCTGGGGCCGGGGAAGATGAACTTGATGGTATAGTCATCCACCTTTTCCAGGGTCATCGGCTCGCCGCCCACAGTCCATTCGATGTGGGGTGACGGGGTGATTTCCGTGTCGGTCTCGATGGCTTCCCACCAGAAGATGATGTCATCCACTGTCCAGGCAACGCCATCGGACCACTTCAGCCCTTCGCGGAAATGGAGGGTGAGGGTAGTCCCATCCTCCGACCACTCCCAGGCTTTGGCCAGCCCCGGCTGTACCGGGTCGGCAAAATTGGGGGCCCAACGCAGCACCGGGTCGTAGTTGACACGTCCCCAGGCGTGGAAATCCTTGACGCCGCGGAAAGCACGCCGCCAGGTGCCGCCGTAGGTGCCGATGGATTCGTAGGGTTGCACGACCAGCGGTTCCGCGGGCAGGCGTTCTTCCAGCGGAGGCAGTTTGCCAGCAGCGACCAGCTCTGCCAGCATCGGCGCTTCTTTCCCGGATTCTTCTGCCGCGGCTGGTGCGGCCGGTTGCGCCGCGGCTGGTGCAGCGGCAGCGGGCGCCTCAGCCGCGGGTGCTGCCGCGACAGGTTGTTCGGCAGGCGCAGCACTGGGCAATTCCGGGCGCGGGCCACAGGCGGCCAGCAGCACAGCGATGACAATCAGCAGCGAAGTCCACATCCACAGCTTATGTCTGGATATAGCCATACATTCCTCCTTCGGTGATTTATTCTGTTGTACCGCAAAGAAATCGCTAACGTTCAGCGTAACAGCCAGTGAGGGTTGCAGTGCGGCAGAGGAGCCACAATGACGAAGCGGATTTCACAATACTTGAATCGTCGGGGAATGTCAAATGAGAAAAACCGGGGGAACTCAACGGGTTTTTCTACTTTAACTTATTTAAGGACTGATCCTTACCGTTCCACCGCGGGCAGAAAGAGCCAATACCCCCTGTCCAGCGCCAGAGACGACGCAACGCGCACCGGCCCATAAAACAACCGATCCCCGTCCGTCTCTATCTCCTCCAGCCAATACCAGTAGAGCGTCCCCGGCACGGCGCTGCTATCCACAAAACGATAGCCCGCGCCCCCATTCGCCCCCATCGCTGGAATCAGCCCATCCGTCATCCGCTGGCTATGCGTAAAGCCATCAGTTTCGCTGCGCCAGAGATGGAAACCCCAAGAGCCGATCTCAGCGCCCGTCACCCACTCCACCAGCACGCCGTCAGTGCCGGGGACTGCCGTAAAGCGCAGCAACTCCACCGCCGTGGGCAGCGCGGTGTGGATCACCACCACCCGCCGCGAGACCGGTGTCTGATCACTCGCTACCTCCGCCCGGCTGACCACCACCCCGCCGCCTTCGTCGGGCTTCACCTGCACCGCGTAGTGAGCCACAAATTCCCCGTTCTGTGCCAGGCCCGGCAAACGCCAGAGCAGTTCGGTGGCTGGCCGTCGCCCCTCTTCCACCGGCGGCTGGGCGCTGCCCGCCACAAATTCGGTGTTGGTGGGCACTTCCGTGCGCAGCCAGACCCCGGAAAGGTCCACACCGCCCGTATTGCTGATACGCAGGGTGTAGGTAATCCGGTCGCCGCCCTGCACTTCGCTGCCCTGGGGCGGGGTGGAGGTAACATTCAATCCCAGCGCGGCGATACGCAGGGAGAGGCTCACTTCACCGGAGACATTCGGCGCGGCATCACCAAATTCATCCACCACAGCCGCCGTCTCTACCTGATTTGTGGTCTCTATGCCCGGCCCCTCTACCACAAATTGGGCAGTAAAACTCACGCTTCTCCCCGGCCCGATAGTGCCCAGATCGTCGGTCACATCCTCCCAAAAGAGAACGCTCCGGCTGCCCCGGCTCTGAACCTGGGGTGGGCTGATAGACGCAGCCACAAAGCGTAGTTGCGTCGGCTCGAAAATGTCCCGTATACCGACCCGGGTCAGTGTCGTATCGCCGGGGTTTGTCAACTGAACGGTGAAGGTGACGGGGGATCCCAGCCCGATGCTGGCCGCGCCGTTTTCGACACTTTTGCTCACTGCCACCTGTGGGTCGGTCAGGCGCAGAAGTAGACGGCTCTCCCCGCTGGCCGCGGGCTGGCCGTAGATGTCGGTTGCACCGTTCCCCTCGGCCCAACTCTCCACCAGCCGCCCAGATAGGGCTGCCGAAGAAGCGAGCACCCGAAAGGCCAACTGGACACCGATACTATCGCCGGGCAGCAGAACGCCTTGCCCCGATAGGTCAGTCCATCCGATCTGCCCCCCGGCCAAAGTGGCCGGCGCGGGCGCGGCGGCCAGCAGATGCAGTCGCTGCGGGTCATAGCCATAGGCGAGCGGAATGGAGGCTAATGGCGTCTCGCCGCTGTTCTGCACAAGAACGGTAATTGTCAGCGCCTGCCCCACCGCCAGAATCCCGTCCGCGCCCGATCCGCTCTCCGGCAGGCGAATGGAGAGCGCCACACCGGGCAAACCCGCATTGACAGGCAAAGTCGGCGTCGCTGTCGGTGTCACCCCTGGCAAAGGTGTAGCCGTCGGCGTTGCTGTCTCCGGGCTGGGCAGCGTGGCCGTGGCGGTCGCGGTCAGCGTATGGGTCGGCGCTCCGGGTGTGACCGGCGTCTGCGTGGGCGTTGCTGTCGATGTCGGTGTGGCAGTCGGCGGTGTGCCCGTAACCGTCGGCGTATGCGTCGGCGTCTGCGTGGCCGTCCCAGTCGGCGTGGCAGTCGGCGGCGTTCCCGTAACCGTCGGCGTATGCGTCGGCGTCTGCGTGGCCGTCCCAGTCGGCGTGGCAGTCGGCGGCGTTCCCGTAACCGT
>JAHDWH010000425.1 GCA_023384455.1 Caldilineaceae bacterium
CTGCGTTCTGATTTTCATTGATTATGGGTGTGTTTCCTCGTGTACAACTGATGGGAAAATAGCCGCTGTACGTCGGACTGTTAGTCCGACCTGCAACGGAACAGGCCAGTCGGACTGACAGTCCGACGTACAATATTTTCGTCGTTACCGGTGTCAGCCGGTCGTGTGGCATGCCCTGGAAAAAGGCTTGTATACACGGATAAAAGAGAACACGGATTAATAAAAGTCTGTGTTCCTTCCGATCCGTGTATACAAAATTTCATCCCCCGTGGCGCAACCCGTCGCATGGAGAACTGTTCTGTGCTACTCCGACAAGCTCCTGGAATGGGGAGGGGTAGGGTGGGGTGGCTGAACAGGTGCGGCGCAAGTAGACGTTTTGCGTCCCGCGCCGATAGGGGTATGATAGTCGTGCTGCATCGGTCCGGTCTTCGGGTCTATCCAATGGAATGGAGCGCCATGCGACGGAATCTCTCTGCCCTTCTCCTGATCTTTGCCCTTCTCTCCGCCCTGCTGCCGGAAGGAAGCCTCCTTGCCCAGGAGCCACCCCCCCTCTACACCTTTCAGGAATGCGAAACGGTGGAGGAGGCCCGGCTGCGGGATGAACTGAACGGCATTACCCAATTTGTCTTTGCCGCGGAGCAGGGCAGACTGGACATCGCCGGGATGGTGGAGAGCGCCTGGTTCGAGCAGAATGTGGACCGGGTGGTCGATGCCCAGGTGGATGCGGCGGTGGATCGGGTGCGCGGCGAGGAGGATTATTGGGGCCGCTTTCTCTCGGGCTGGTCGGCGGCCAAAGCCGAGGAACTGACCACGAAAGTCGCCAATTACGCCTTTGGTTCGGATGCCTTTCGCACCCAAATCGACGCGCTTGCGGCAGCCATTGCCGACGAACTGGCCCGGGAGATCGGTGCGATGACCGCGCGCTCGGCCTCGTCCGCGCTGCTCTGTGTCCAGGAATTTATCGGCGACACTTTTTCACAAACGCTGGTTGCTGTCTTTCAGGAGGATATTGAACAGAAAGTAACCGAGGCGGGCGTGGGCCAGGACGCAGAGGCAGACTTTTCTGTCATTCTGGATACCCGCACCAAATCCCTGGCCGGTGTCGGGGTGATCATTGCCAGCCAGATCGCCAAGAGTCTGGCCAAAAAGGTGGCCCAACGGGTGGCGGGCAAGCTGGCTGGACGTATTCTGGGCAAAGCCGCCACCTCCATCATTCCCCTGGCCGGCTGGATTATTGGGGGCGGGCTGATTATCTGGGACCTGATCGAAGCGGGCGAGGGCGCGCTGCCCCAGATCCGGGAATCGTTGAAGGGGGCGGATGTGAAGAGCGCCATCCGGGCCCAGGTGGCCGAAGTAGTAAAAACCGAACTGGGCGTGGAGATGCCCGAACTGGCCCGGGCCGTTGCCAATGACATCTACGCCGAGTGGCTGGACTTTCGCCAGAAATTCAGCCGGGTGCTGGACCTGGCCGAGAGCAACAGCCGCTTCCAAACCTTACTGGACAGCACAACCGCGGATCAGGTGGGCAAGCTGGCCACGCTGGTGGCTGTGGCCGACGCCAAATTATCCCCGGAGCAGATCGAGCAGAGCATCAACAGCGGCGTCTTTGAGCGTATCTTCTTCCTGCCGCCCCTGGCTTTCGAGATTCTGCGCACCACTGGCGACACGGAGAAAGTCATCGCCTGGGCCAACCTGGCCGGGGAATCGGTGGCGGCTGTGGTGGAGACAGAGTTGTACAAAATTGCCCAGCCCGATAACTTTGCCGACCGGGCCGCGCTGGAAGCTGTTCTGGCCCTGGGCGACGGCCCGGCCATCCGCACGCTGATGGAGCTGAATCAACTGGAGCGGGAGATTCTGCTGGCCCTGCCCACCAACTCTCTGGCCCAGGCTGTCGTTGCTTTCAGCCCGGAGGAGCTACGCTGGGTAGCCAGTTATGTCACCCAATTGACGCCCCAGGAGAGCAACCGACTGGTCTCCCAATTGCTGCGGGAACCCGCGCTGATGCCCAAGCTGAAATTTGAGGATATCCGCAAGGCGGTGGTGGAGAGCGACAATGTGGAGGAGACCCTGGCCTTTCTGAGCGAACGGAAAGCCGGGGAATCGTCACCGGTGGAGGTGGTGGCGACGGTTGTCGAAGATACCCAACGGGTGATCGACGGGCAGGTGCCCTGGCAGCTTTTCTGGCGCAAATATGCCACCCGGCAAAATCTGCTCTATGTGGGTGGTGGGCTTCTGCTGCTCTTTCTGCTCTGGCGTCTCTTCTTCCGGCGCAGCCCGAATGTGAATGTGACGGTTAATATCCCCGATCAGCGGGATGGCCGGTAGCTGCCCTGGCCGTTTACAAGCCGAGATTGTACTTCTGACGTAACTACTAAGGGTGCGACGCACTCGCCAGGAGTAGATTCCCACTGCAAAACGGGTGTGGCGAGTGCGTCGCACCCTGAGCCTGAGTATTTGGTACCCAAGATTCTATAAAAACAGAGCAAGATTTTAAGGCACGG
>JAHDWH010000110.1 GCA_023384455.1 Caldilineaceae bacterium
TTGTAAAGATGTCCCCAGGCTGAATCATCTCATTCCGAATTCTGCAACACTCTCAGCACTTCACCGCGTGCTTTTCTCACATGCAGTTCCCACAAGCGATCATCGGATTCAGCCATCGTTTCCTCCTTCCACAAAGGGCAAATTCCCGGTTAACACAGGAAGAAGCGCTTTCATCACTACCTGTCAAAGAGTATACTATAGACATTCAGATAAAGATTTGCAGATTCTCCCTGGACAACTATACGAATCACCAGAGAGAATGCCTTGCAAATCTTTATCTGAAAAACTATATATTCAAACAGAAAAGGGGAGAGCGTGCCAAGTTTGTTCAATTTCTTATCCGCGCAAATCCGCTCAATCCGCCTAATCCGCGTTCTACCCTTAAATCCGTGTCAATCCCTCCCATCCGTGTCCATCCGTGTACTTCTTTAAGGAGCTTCCTATGAAACTCGGTCTTGGCCTCTACCGCGCCCTGCTGACGCCGGAGAATCTGCGTTTTGCCCGGCAAGCTGGTTGCACCCACATTGTCGCCCACCTGCCCGGACACTTTGTGCGGGACGGCGCCAAAATCATCACATCCGACAACGCAGATGCGGGCTTTGGCATCTCCGAAGCCGACGATCCGATTTGGACCTACGAGGGACTGCGTGACCTGAAAGTGCTGGTGGAGTCGGAAGGGCTGGTGCTGGAAGCGTTAGAGAACTTCGCGCCAGCCCACTGGTACGACGTACTCCTGGGCGGCCCCCAGCGGGACGAGCAGATGGCCCACCTGAAACAGATTGTGCGGGATTTGGGGCGGCTGGGGATTCCCACAATGGGCTACTGCTTTACAGTAGCAGGGACGTGGGGGCGCAGCGAATCCCCCGCGGCCCGGGCCGGCGCGCGTTCGGTAGGATTCCACAATCCGGCCCAGCCGCCTATCCCCGGCGGAATGGTCTGGAATATGATTTACGATGTGGATCGCTTCAACGCCGCGGACCCGGCGGATGTGCTGCCGCCGGTCTCGTCGGAGGAAGTGCTGGGGCGGCTGGAGGGCTTTCTGGCTGAAATGCTGCCCGTGGCCGAGGAGGCGGGCGTGACCCTGGCCTTCCACCCGGACGATCCGCCCCTGCCCACTCTGCGCGGCGCCGGGCGGCTGGTCTATCACGGGGATCACTTCCAGCGGGTGCTGGACCTGCACCCCAGCCCGGCCAACGCCATCGAGTTTTGCGTGGGGACAATCAGCGAAATGCCGGGGACGGATGTCTACGAAACAGTCGAGCGCTACAGCGCCGCGGGCAAGATCGCCTACGTCCATCTGCGCAATGTGCGGGGCAAAGCGCCCGACTACCGGGAGATGTTTATCGACGACGGGGATACGGATATGCTGCGGGTACTGCGCATTCTGCACGGCAACGGCTTTGACGGGGTGCTGATCCCCGACCACACGCCTTTGCTGGAATGCGCCGCGCCCTGGCACGCCAGTATGGCCCACGCCCTGGGCTGGATGCGGGCGGCGATGACGCTGATTGAGCAGGAATAGCGTACGTGCGGAAACGTGAAGACGTGAAACGTGAGGGTGCGTGATGACACCTCACGTTTCACGTCTTCACGTTTCTGCACACAAATCGTGGCTGCGCCACCTTATGCAATACGCAATACGCTATAGCCTCACCTCTCGCCCCGTCGCTGCGCTCTTCAGCAGCCCCTCCATCATCCGCTGCACCTGCCAGCCGTGGCGCAGGGGCGCGGCGCAGGGTGTGCCGTCCAGAATACTGTCGATGAAATGGGCAGCCACATTGTCCCAGGCCAGCAGATTGGCGTTTTCGGGTACATCAATGGTGACATTCTCCTCTTCGTCCCCATTCATCCGATAGACGGTGAGGGGGCGCAACTGCGCGCCAGCCTCCGTACCAAAGAGTTCGATGTTCACATCGCCGGGCTGGTGGCTGGCCCAGAAGCTCTCCACCTGCAACCCCGCGCCATTGGCAAAACGGATGAAGCCGCCGCCGTAATCATCCGCCGCGAATTTGCTGTAATAGTCGGGCGCGGGGGGTGTGCCTTTGCCAAAATAGCCTTTGCCCAGCGGCCCAAACTTCGCCCCGGCAACCCCAGTCACGCTGACCGGTTCGGGCATCCCCAGCAGCCACCAGGCCGAGTCCAGCACGTGTACGCCCATATCCCGAAACGCGCCGCCCCCCTTCAAAATGAAACCCGGACTCCAGGCGGGAATACCCTGGCGGCGGATGCTGCGGGCCCGGGCGTAGTAAATTTCGCCAAACTCACCCCGCTGGCTCATCTGGCCCAGATGCTGCACGCCCACGCTGAAACGGGTGGAGAGGGACATCATATTCACCAGACCGGATGCCTCGGCCACATCGACCAACTCTTTCGCCGGACCTTCGCCGTCGGCCAAAGGTTTGGTGACGAGGACGTGCTTGTCGTGGCGCAGGGCTTCCATAGCCACAGGCACATGAAACTGGTTGGGCGTGCCTACAAAAACAGCGTCGATATCGCTGCTCCGGCACATCTCTTTGTAGTCGGTGAACATCTGCACCGGTTCGGGCAGGTCTGCGGCAAACTCCACCATCCGCTCTTCCAGCAGATCGCAGAGAGCGACGACCCGCCCACGAGGATTACGCGTGATGGCCAGGGCGTTGGCCTTTCCAATGCCCATCCCGACAATGGCAACACGAACTTCTTGCATGGCTATTCTCCTGTGGCTAAAGTCATTATCTACAAACTATAGCAGAATGCGATAAAAAAGTTGCAGGCCCGTCGGACTAACAGTCCGACCTACGACGGCTATTTACACATCTGGGATCAGCCCTATGCCGTCCCGTATCTCTACGGGCAGGATTGGGTCCGCAGCGAAAAGTGGGGGTACATCCAGCCCCAGGCGCTGGTAAAGAGCGGGCGGTACGCTGATGTCCGCCAGATAGAGTTGACCAACCGCGGGTCGGGCCGGGGCTGTCAGCAGACCCGCTTTGGGCAGAGCCAGCGTCATTGTGGCAGTGGCGTTTATGTGGGGATTATAGAGCTGACCGCTGTTGCTGTCCAGCCCGCTGGGTGCGTCCAGGCTCAGGATGGGGGCGATGTTGCTGTTGGCAAGCGAAATGAGCGTAGCCGCGTTGCCCGTTGGGTTGCCCTGCAAGCCATAACCGATCAGAGCGTCAATAATCAGATCGGCCGGGGGAAGTTCCCAGCCATCTTCTGCCCAGGCCAGGGGCGCATCCATTGCCGTTAAAATAGATAACTGGTGAGCCGGTACACCCCGGTATTCCTCGGGTCGGTGGGTGAGCAACAATTGCACCCACGCGCCCCAGTTGAGCAGATGGCGGGCAGCCACCAGCCCACCGCCGCCGTTATTGCCTCGACCAGCCAGCACCACCACAGGCCGATCGGCCACATCCCCATCTAAAAGCCGTTTGGCAAGCAGAGCCAGATTGCGCCCGGCATTTTCCATCATTTGTAGCAATTCAATGTGATATTCCACAATCATCAGCCGGTCTACTTCTACCATCTGGGCTGTGGAGAGCGAGGGCAATGTCAACATAAAAGTCCTTTCAGAGGGGGTGAGAATAGAAGCAGCGCGGTCATCACAATCAGCCCCGGCATTCCCGCCACTAATCTTGCCTCGTTACTCACATTTCGTAGGTCTGGCCGAGCAACTGACACATATACCGTCGATCTCGCGCTGGTACGAAGTAGCCGTCCCTTTCCAGCCCCCGGCGCAGCTACCTGTCGATAGATACCTGTTCAGCTACCCAATTCTACCCCTCCCCATTCCAGGGAGGGAAGTGGAACGACTTCTCCCCCACAGTGGGGAAGGCTGGGAGGGGGTGAGCAGTTACGTCGATAGCTTCAGTGTACCACATCTGACAGATGCGCAGGCAACCATTTCATCTGCTGGCTCTTTGGGAACCCAGGAGGTCAGGAATCAACCGCCCGGATCAGCAGGGAGGCGCTGGGTCGGTGGCAAACCGACGTCTAGCCTGCCAGGAAGGGAACTGGAGCGACTCCTCCCCCACGGTGGCGGAGGTTGGGAGGGAGGGAGCAGTTACCCCGTAGCAGACGCCGAATTGATTCGGCGGGCGCATCTTACCCCGATTTTGGGATACACCCCCTGTCATCCGTTGCGGTTGAAAACTAAGGCAGAATCGGGTATGATTCCCTTGCCAGACTATCTTAGGGAAGTGGAGGAATATGGCTGTTCCAGTTGAAGCAAACCTTCGGTTCGGCTATTCCAAAGGATAGAATATCCGACCAAAGTCCCCGGCACGTTCAGTCCTGGCGAGTCAGTAGGGCCTGTTCCAGCCGTTGTTGAAACGTGAAACGCGAGGTGTCGTCACGTACTCTCACATTTCACGTCTTCCCGTTTCCCCACGCAAATCGTGGCTTCGCCACCTTATACATTACATCTATCGATCGGGCCACCGTCAACGTCCTGCAGATGAATCGTTCTGGGCTTGTCAATTTACGCTGAGCGCTCTACATCCTCGGCAAACATCCTCCAGAATTCCTATAGGATTCAAACGCACTACGCACTACACAACAGACTTATGGCAACCATTGAACTACGGCAAGTTGAAAAGAAATTCGGCGAGGTCTTCGCGGTCAAACCCCTGGACCTGACGATTGAGAACGGGGAATTTGTCGTGCTGCTGGGGCCGTCGGGCTGCGGCAAGACAACGACCCTGCGGATGATCTCCGGGCTGGAAGCGACGACCGGCGGGCGCATTCTCATCGACGGCAAGGATGTGACGTGGAAGCATCCCAGCGAGCGGGACATCGCCTTCGTCTTCCAATTGTTCGCGCTCTATCCCCATATGAGCGTGCGCCAGAACATCGAATTCACTCTGGAAGCCCAGAATGTCTCCCCCGCCGAGCGCGCCCAGCGGGTGGGGGATGTGGCGAAGCTGTTGGAGATCGAGCATCTGCTCAACCAGCGGCCCGGTGGGCTGAGCGGCGGCGACCGCCAACGGGTGACACTGGCCCGCGCCCTCGTCCGACGCCCTGCGGCCTTTCTGATGGACGAACCCCTGGGCGCGCTGGACGCGGACTTCCGCCACACAATGCGCGCCGAAATCAAACGGCTGCACCTGGCCCAGCACGCCACGACCGTCTACGTAACCCACGACCAGATCGAGGCGATGGCCATGAGCGACCGCATCGTCGTAATGTCCGCGGCGGAGGTACAGCAGGTGGGCACGCCCCACCAGGTCTACCACAACCCGGCCAATCTTTTCGTGGCCCGCTTCATCGGCAGCCCCGGTATGAATCTGGTGCCAGGAAAGGTGGCGAACGGCGAGCTACTGCTGCCTGGCGGCCACCGCTATACCCTGCCCGAAGCCTGGCGCGGGCCGCTCTCCCAACTGTCCGGCGACGACGCCATTCTCGGCTTTCGCCCGGAAGCAGCTACTGTCCGCGAAGAAGTCCGACTTTTTCCGAAAAGTCGGACTTCTGCCGAGGATAGCCTGACCGCCGAAGTCTACGCCAACGACCTGCACGGGGCCTACGCCGTCCTCCATCTCTCCCTGGACGGAGAGAACCCGGAGAGCGTCGTCCACGCTCGGGCTGACCGCTTCGCCCACTACCCCATCGGCCAGCCCGTCCGCTTTGACCTGAACCCGGCGATGGTGCGCTTTTTTGATCCAAAGACGGAAAAGGCGATTTTGACAGGATGACAAGCTGACAGGGTGGCAAGGTGAGGGAGTGAGAATCCGTGGCAATCCCTCCTATCCGTGCAAATCCGTGTCCGTTTTTTGCAGGAGGAATGTGTGGCAAATGTAGAATTGCGAGCCATATCCAAACGCTTCCGCGGGGTGACGGCCCTGCGCGATGTGAGCTTTACTGTGGCCGACGGCGAGTTCTTCGTCCTCCTCGGCCCGACCGGTGCGGGCAAGACGACGACCCTGCGCGTCATCGCCGGGCTGGAAAAGCAGGACGCCGGCAGCGTTCATTTTGACGGCGAGCCGATGGACAGCCGCTCCCCCGCCGAGCGGGATGTGGCCTTCGTCTTCCAGCAATACTCCCTCTACCCGACAATGACCGTCTTCGACAACCTGGCCTTTCCCCTGCGCTCGCCCTTGCGCAAACTGGGCAACGACGAAATCACGCGCCGGGTGACGGAAGCCGCCGAGAAGCTGCGCATCAGCCACCTGCTCCAGCGCAAGACCGAGCGGCTTTCCGGCGGCGAAATGCAGCGGGTCTCCATCGGGCGGGCGATTGTGCGCCAGCCCCGGGTCTTTCTGATGGACGAACCCCTCTCCAATCTGGACGCCAAACTGCGCGAATCCCTGCGGGTGGAGTTGGAGCACATCCAGAAGAAGCAGCACAGCACCACCCTTTTCGTCACCCACGACCAGGTGGAAGCGCTGACCCTGGCCGACCGCATCGGCGTCCTGCGCGAGGGGAAACTGATTCAGGTGGCCGCGCCCCGGGATATCTACGACAAGCCCGCCAACCTCTTCGTGGCCCAGTCTGTGGGCACACCCCGTATCAATCTTTTCCCTGCCACTTTCAGGGATGGGAAATTGCGGGTGGCCGACAGCGCCATCGCCCTCTCCCTGCCCGGCAATGGGTTGCCCGCCAACCTGACGCTGGGCGTGCGCGCCGAAGATGTGACCCCCGGCCAGGGCGACCAGCGGGGCGAGATCGCGCTGGTGGAACCCCTGGGCGTGGAGACGATACTGCACATCCGCAGCGGGGACGTGACACTGCTTTCGATGGTCTCCGGGATGACCCAACACCGGCTGGACGAGACGATCTCTTTCGGGATTGACCGCGAGCGACTACACTTTTTCGACGCCAAAGGTGATAGAATAGGGTAGTACATTCTGCCAGGATGCCAAATAGAAAGGAAATCGCCCTATGCCTGTTGCCGCAGCGGATACCCAAGAACAGCTTTTGTTGGATATTGTGCGCGTGCTGTCGCCGGATCGAACAGAGCAATTGATCGATTTTGCCCGGTTTTTAGAGGCGCAGCTTCTCAGGGAAGAATTGTTTGGCGCAGAGATCGAGAATGAAGTAGAAGCAGACAATGCCCGTTGGGATGCGCTCCTGTCCAGCGATGACGGACAGGCAATGCTCAACAGTCTGGCCGATGAAGCCCTGGCAGAACATCGGGTTGGCAAAACAAAGCCGATGGTATTTAGCACCGATGGACGGATCGTGCCTGGATGAGATCGTTCACGACCGCGCAATTCTGGAAGCTCTATGCCGCGCTGCCAGAAGATGCGCAACGACGGGCAGACAGAGCCTATGAATTGTGGCAGCTCAATCCCCACGCCCACGGCTTATATTTTAAGCGGGTAGGCAGGCAGCGTCCGGTCTATTCTGTCCGTATTGGCCTGGACTATCGAGCGCTTGGTATTCTGGAAGGTGATGAGGTCCTTTGGTTTTGGATCGGCCCTCACGACGAATATGACCGCATGCTGAAACATTTGTAGTTCGTAAAGAAAAATATGAATCCAGAACATTTCGAAACTGTTATCGAAAAAGCAGACAGCAAAGCGATTATCCGCTTGCCCTTCGATCCCAACGCTGTGTGGGGAGAGAAGGATCGCCACCACATCACCGGCGCGGTGAATGGCTGCTCCATCCGCGGCGCGCTGGGACAGGACGCCGACGGCTACTTCCTTTCCCCCGGCCCAGCCTGGCTACGCGACATCGGGCTGGATGTGGGCGCGGCAGTCCAGGTGGAACTGCGGCCCGAAGGTCCACAAATGGAGCAACTGGCCGACGATATCACCGCCGCCTTAGAAGCCGAACCGGAGGCACTGGCCTTCTTTCAGGGGCTGGCGACCTTCTACCGCAAGGGCTATCTGCGCTGGATCGACGCCACTAAACGACGACCGGAGTTGCGCGCCGAGCGGATTGCGGAAGTGATTGGGCTGCTCAAAGCCGGGGAGAAGCAGCGATAGGGAGAGAAAAATGATTCAAGTCGCTTTGCCAGAATTAGTCGTAGAGAAATTACAGGCCGTCGCGGATCGGGAAGGTAGCGAGCTGGCGGATGTACTGGCCGAGGCCGTCGAGCAGTATATTGCCCTTTCACCGCCTGTCAGAGCGCAGGCGGATAAAACTGATATGCCTGCCTGGAAGGTCAGGCTGGAAGAACAGAAGCGTCGGATCGACGCAGAACAAAAAAAGTACGAAGCACAGCATCCCGAGCTGTTTCAGCGGTATGCGGGTCAATATATTGCAATGTATCAGGGCGAAGTGGTTGACAGCGGTGTTGATGACGCAGAATTGAGCAGACGTATCCGGTCCCGTTTTGGCAACACGCCGGTTTTGATCACGCCGGTATTGAAAGAACCAATTCAGACATTTGTTGTGCGCAGTCCGCGCCTGGCACAGGAATAACCGCGGTGATTCAACCCTATTGGAACGCTTATTTTCCACCTTTCCCGGTGTTGGATATGGAAATTGCCACCCCGATGGAGACTGACTGGATTGGGCCATTTACAATGTTCGTCGATAGTGGGGCTGACATCACAATCATCCCAGAAACTTTTCTCGAAGATTTGGAATTGCCCATAGAGCGCACCGCCCGTATCCGCTCTCAATGGCGTGCTGGCCCAACCGTAACCATTTACCGAGCCGATGTTAGAATCGCAAATCTGATTTTCCCTGGTGTTAGAATTGCTGGCGATCCGCTCGGAAGAGACGCGGTGTTGGGACGGGATATTCTCAACTTTCTTGACATACGCCTCGATGGACCGGCAAAGCAACTACACCTCCTGACTCGATGAAGGCGCTGCGTAAATGACCATCAAATTCGGCGCAAGCACCTGGATTTGGACATCCCCCCTCACCGACGCGGACGTGGCGCGGCTGGCCCTCCACGCCGCGGAGATGGGTTTCGATCTGCTCGAACTGCCTGTGGAAAGCCCCGGCGACTTCGATTACGCCCAGGCCGCCCGCATTCTGGACCAGGCCGGGCTGGACCGGACAATCTGCGCGGCGATGGGGTCGGACCGGGATTTGATCCACCCGGACGCGGCCATTCGGGAAAATGGACTGGCCTATGTCCGCCACTGTATCGACGCCGCGGCCACAGTGGGCGCGCAGAATGTGGTTGGGCCTATCTACTCGGCGGTGGGGCGCACCTGGCAATCCACCGTCGCCGAGCGGGAACGGGACACGGAACTGCTGGTGCGCCAGCTCTGCACTCTGGCCGCCTACGCCCGGCCCAAAGGGGTTGTGCTCTGCATCGAACCCCTCAACCGTTTCGAGACCAGTTTCCTGAATACCGTCGAGCAGGCCATCCCCGTCATCGACCGGGTGGACAGCCCGGCCTGTGGCCTGCTCCTCGACACTTTTCATATGAATATCGAGGAACGTTCTCTCGGCGCGGCCATCCGGGCCGCGGGGGATCGGGTATACCACTTCCACGCCAGCGAGAATGACCGGGGCACACCCGGCGCGGGCCACGTCCCCTGGCAGGAGGCCGCCGACGGACTGCGGGCCATCGGCTACCGCGGCCCCGTCGTCATCGAGACCTTCACCGACAAAGTGACGGCCATCGCCGCAGCCGCGGCCATCTGGCGGCCGTTGGCGAACAGCCAGGACGAGTTGGCGCGGAAAGGGTTGGCGTTTTTGCGAGAGCTATTGGCAGATCGATCGATCTGAACACTTCTCCGGGATCGTGGCAGCCCGCTTATGTAGTATCCAGCCAGGAGATCAGAAAGCGATCGGTGCCGATGCCAAAGAGTCGGCGCGCGTCATCGACGGTCACATCTGGGGTCAGAGGCTTGAGCATAAACGCGCTCCAATTCGGATGTGCCATCTGCCAGCCTGCAACACGCAGGCTGGCAATGTCCGATGGGCGGCTCATTGTGACCTGCACATAAGAAGCCTGCAAATTGGATGTGACCGCGGCAACCGCTTCCGACGCATCGATATCCCTTCGCAATAGCTGGATGTTGATCTTCAACAACAGGTTTTCCTTGCTGGCAAAGACGTACCCGACAGGTTCGCGGTTCTCCCAGACAAACCAGATATTTTCCAGATTCACTTTGTCGCACAGATGGGTAAACGGACGATGCCGCCATGCAAAGCCAAGATAATCTCCTGCGAGGGTCTCGAATATCTTTTCGACGAAATCGAATCCATCCTCACCCGCGGGTTGGGTGCGCAGACGAGTGGGCTGGTGCGCCATCTCCCAGCGTGCGAATGCGGTCGCCCAGATGTTCATGTCCACGTAGCCATGTTTTTGATAGAGCCTATAAGAGGTGCGAAAGCGATCCGTGCCGAGTGTGGAGAAACGCAGACCCGCGTCACGCATCCGGATATGAGCCTCTTCCAGCAAAGCCGAAGCAACCCCACGTCCAGAATGAAGCGGGTGTGTGGAGACTGCCCAGACTCCGCCCACGTCTTCACGTCCATTTGTTGAAATCATCGGCAGGCGGAAGACTCCCACCTGTCCCAGAACCCTGTCATTTTCAACCGCATTCACAGTCAGGCAGGGAAACGGGCGCGGGTCGGTGCGGCGGATGTGCGCGGCCTGTTCGGGCGTGAAGGGAAAGTCCAGCGCGAGCATAGTGAGATTTAAGACCTGCAATTGGTCAACGTCGTCGTATTCCAAAGTTTTCATAACGATTATGCAACTAAATTTTCTTGAATGTGCCACCACTCGCGGAAGGTTTGGCACAAGCCGTCATTGTTGAACTCGACGACAAACAGGCAGTCCAACGCCAGCCGTTTGCCCGATTCGATGACGGTGAATTTGGATTGCCAGCGAGCGATGCCCGTGTCGCCGTTCACGGCGAGAATTTCAAAAGACGCTGCTTTCTCTTTCAACGTCTGCGCGCCCTTGCTCCAATATTCGTAGATGGCGTCGCGCCCGACCATCGGCTCATCGAATGGACTTTCGTAGTAACGGGCATCCTGTGCGAAGAGATTCGCCGAGGCTTGCGGATCGTTTTCCGCGCTGGCTCGACCATAGGTTTCCATCCATTGTTGGAAGTATTCGCGCGTTAATGCGTTCACGAGATTACTCCTGCATACTTTTTCCGTTTGGGATCACGCCAAACCAAGCACGAGTCCCAAAATCAAAAACAGGAAGAACACGCTTTGCCCTGAGTGAAGGATGATGGGGAACCAGTTGCTGCGGAAGCGTTTGCCCGAATACGCAAGGGTCAAATCTGCTGGAAGTGTCGCCAGGATGCCCCAGGGCTGGTGCAGGTGATAAAAGGAAAACATCACGCCGTTGGCGACCCAATCCCGTTTGCCGAAGACGCCTTCCATCTTTGGCAGTAGCACGCCGCGGAAGATGAACTCTTCGCCCAGAAACGTGTTGAACAGCGAACTCACAAAGTACAGAGCGACCAATCCCCACGCGCCGACCAATTGCGCGCGCATTTCGGGCGTGAACATGGCGGCGAAATCGTACCCCTCAGGTTCGGAGAAGAAGGGAAAGATCCCCGTCCACACCTCCACGAGCGTGGAGCGCAAACCGATTTCCAGCGCGGCGTAGAATAAGATCAACGGGATGAGCCACCACCACAAGGTTTTCTTCGTCTCCCCGCTGCGCGCGGACTTGGGGTGGTTCAGCCAAAATCGATGGCTGATCGTGCCCAGACGGATGTTCCCCTCTTCGCGGTAGAGGATGATCATCGCCAGCACGAATTGCCAGACCAGCCCGACGATCGGCAACTTCGTCCGCAGCAGACCCGCGTCCAGCGGCGCGAGACCTGCGCTGAGGGCAGGGTACACCACCCAGCCGAGAATCCACATCGGCGCGCCCGCCGCGAACCAAATTGCGAGAATCTGCCAGAGAGTGTATTGACTGTGCTCGGAATTCGTCGAATATGTCTGCAAATCATTTGTTGAAATTGCATGCTGAATGGACATAAGATTTTCCTTTTTTATCCTTGACTGGCAGATGCGGTTAAAACTTTTGAGGGGGACAGCGATTTATCCGGTCGCATCTGCCAGAAAACGTAAGCAACAACCAGACCAGTCACAGCCAACCCAATACCAAACTCTCCCGTGATGTAAGGGGTGATACTGCCACTGCCCGTGAGCCGATCGAAGAAACCCTGGATGAAAACATTGTGCGTGGTGTGCAGTAGAACCGCCGTCCACAAACTGCGGGATTTGAGCGTCAACCAGGCGAAGGGGAAACTGATTCCGATGATCATCACGGTAAAGCAGGCCGCCGCAAACGTGACAGGTGTACTTCCATTATGGTAGTCGGCAAACAGGATGACAGGTATATGCCAAGCCGCCCAAACGACCCCGCTGATGAGAGCGGTCCTTGTGAAACTGGTCACCTTTGCCAGTTCGGGGACAAACAGCCCGCGCCAGCCGATTTCCTCTCCTAGCGAAAAGAGCAAAGCCTCTGCGACGCCTTTCGTTGCTTTGATCAGCGCGTAGACCGCAATGGCTGAGACAATGTTGGGAGACGAAAACTGCTTGGTTAGTGTGGAGAAATCATAAGGGTTGAGCAACGTCCCCAGCCCCGAGATCCATGTAAAAGCGTAAATGGGCAGCGCATAGAGGATTGGCAGGATATAGGCGACGCCCAACCAGCGCGTCGAACCCAGCCCCCAGCCCAAGCCGCGCAGACTGCGGGTCGCGACGAGTTGAGTCAGGATGGCGGCGAGTCCAGGCGACCACATCATGGTCAGGACAAAGATTCCGCCCTGCACATTCGCCGTGCCAGCGCCGATGATTGGAATGTACGAAAGCGCGCTGAACAAAACGGTCAGAGAGAGGAAGATGGTTATCTTCTTTTGGGGTGACATAAGATTTTTCCTTTTATTTGGCTGGTGGGAGATGGATGGCATCCCCGCCAGCCTTGAATTGTTTGCAGACTAATACCGCCAGCCCAGCCAGTTCCAGGTATGCAGGAACCAGACAAACGCGACAGTGGCAATCGTTACCAGCGTGTAATAGACACGGTAGGCAATGCCCCAGTAACGATCTTTCCACGCCAGCGCGGTGCAGACTAGCGCGGCGGGAGTCAACAGGGCAGACAAAACACCGAGTCCCATCACGATTTCGACGATCAAAGAGATGCCGTGCAACTCCGACGGGCGCATGGGGCGGAACCAAATTGCCAAGCCGACCAGAAACAGCACGTTCAGCAAGCAGATTCCGAAGATGATCGAGTCAGCTACGCGGGCGGAGCGGGAAGCGGCGCGATTCGGAATCGCGCGGAGCAGTCCCACAGGCAGCATGGACAGCAGAAGCAAAAGGCAAATCTGAATCGCGACTATGTTGAACGCGGACGTTTCGTACCAGTCCATCTTCACAAAATCATTTTCAGACTGAATGTCCGTAAACAGGTAGGTGATGTTTCCCGCGTCGTCTTCGCGGAAGACGAGCGAGAACGAGCCGTCCACCTGGCGGAAGTAGAGCGGCTCCACTTCCACAAACCGCAACTCGAGTCCTTCCATGGGGACGAGCAATGTGCCGTCGCCAGGCGCGGTGACCTCAAGCGCGAAGCCGCCCAAAAGTCCGATGACTTTTTCGGGAGTGGTGGCGTGGCTGTTGGCAGTGCGATAAAAACCAACATAACGTTCGGCGCGGGCATCGAAGTCCGCTGGCGGTTGAAGCGTCTCGACCGCAGGGGCGGGATAGTAACGGTCGAAGAACGCCCGCTGGAATCCCATGTGCTTGGTGGCTAATCCGCCATTCTTGGCTTCCAGGCTGTTGTAAACCACATACACGCCCAAATGCTCATCGGGCAGGAGCATCAACTCACTCTCCATCACTGGCACGTACCCTTCATGCCCAAGTACCCACTGACCGCTTTCGCTGAAATCGAACAAGCCGTACGCCGTGCCGCGCAGGCGCGGGTCGGCAGTATAGAGGGTGGTCAGCATTTGCCGCGCGGTGTCTTCTTCCAGAATGCGTATCTCGGTGGAGGCGTCGCCGTAGAATCCGCCTTCGAGCCGCGCGATCATGAAACGCGCCATGTCGGTAACGCTTGTCAGGTGAAAGCCCGACCCCAGTCCCGCCGGTTGAACCAGATAATCGGGGAACGGCTGGAACGCGCCATCCACGTACGTGTAACTCTCCGAGACAAACGGGAGCAGTTCCGCAGGCATTTGCGGCTGGACAGTCGAATGGGTCATACCCAGCGGGTCGAAGATATGGTTCTGGACGTACTCCTCATACGGCTCGCCCGAAACCCGCGCCACGATGTATCCGCCCAACATGGCGTTGTAGTTCGAGTAGCCCGCCGCTTCCCCAGGCGGACGCACGCGCCCAGGAAAATTATCAACCAGCCATTCGCGCTCCGAAACCAATTCACTTGAATCCGTCACCACACTCTCGAGCCAGCGATCTTCGATCCCCGAAGTGTGAGTCATCAAGTGTTTCAAAGTGATTGGCTGTGGATAAGTTTCGGGAATACGAAAATCGAGATAGGTGCTGACATCCGCGTTCAAATCCAGCTTTCCCTGCTCGACGAGTTGCATCACTGCCGTCCACGTGATCGCCTTGCCGACCGAGCCAGTGCGGAAAATCGTCGTCTCCGCGTCAACGGGGATGTTGTTCTCCACGTCGGCATAGCCGTAGCCTTTGGCGAAGAATAACTGCCCGTCCTTGACGACTGCGACAGCCGCGCCCGCGATGTGATTCTCTTCCATGTGGCGCGCGAAGAGTTCGTCCATAAACTCTTCCATCTCCCCCGCGTCGGTCGGACCTTGCGCCTGATTCAGCGCAACGGGCATTCCCTTCCCCGTTGCAGCTCCGCCCGTCCCCGCCGCGGCAGGCGCGGCAAACGACAGCAACAGCGCGATCAAAAGCGCCAGAATATAAACCTTATGTAAAGCCGTGGATTGATTCTTGTTTTTCATTGTTACTCCTGTATCTGCTTCTCTTCCGTCCGCGAGAGATTCTTCGCGCCCGCGACGACGATCACGACGATTGCAATGAGGACTTCGAACAAAACGTAGAAGATATACGAGCCTATGTTCTCGCTCGATACTGTGTTCGCCATCGGCATGAAGACGCCGACGGTATTCGAGATGGCATGACTGACAGCGACGATAAGCAGGCTTCCCTTCGTATTGTTATACAGCCAGGTCTGGATGACGGCGAACGCGAGAAAATGAAGCACAACCCATCCAAAAGCGGTTGCGTTGAAATGAGTGACATACTTCGGCAGGTGCCAGAATGCCCAGATCACGCCGAGAATCAACGTGGAGGTCAGGGCGTTATGGTTTGCCTGCAAGCGCGGCAGGACGTAACCGCGCCAGCCCATTTCTTCCCCGTTGGTAATGAGGTCAAAGAGAAAGAAGACGGGGAAAAAGATCAGCGGGGAGGCGGACGCGCCGAAGATTTGATACGCCATCACCGCGCTGAAATCGGGCGGGGTTCGAGTCAATGCGGCGTTGAGATAAACTCCCGCGACGATGCAGAAAGGCTCGAGCAGAAGCGCCGCCAGAAACCACTTCCAACCGACGCGCCAGAGGAATAAGCGCTTGAACAACTTCACCGTTTCATCCTTGCCGAGAGTCAACCACGCCATCAACAACGAAGCAAAGATGAATCCCCAGCCGAGGGTGATGTAGATCGGGAAGGGAACCTGAAATGGCAGGACGCCCGAATTCGACAGGTCAATCGTCCAGGTGTAGAGGAACATCAGGACGAGACCGATGATGAGAGAGTGCTGTTTGAGGAAAGTTTTCATTGGATATTCCTCTGGCTTGAGGGTGACTGTCACCTGTATCTATTCTTGAAAATTTGCGAGCGCCGCCCATTGCCACTCACGGCTCTGGCGCAAAGCCTGTTCAGAGCAAAGCGCTGTTGACCATTTGTCTGCTCCGAATCGGGCATTGGGGCGCGGCGCAGTTGGCGCGCCACGCCCCAGAAAGCCGCATTGTCTACCCACCGGCGCACACTAGAACAGCCAGTAACGGGCCGTTGCCATCGTCAACATCGCCAGAACCAGCATTCCAAAGTCCACCCGCTCGGCCCGAACGAGCTTCTGGTTCAGCGTCTTTGCCGAGGGTCACCCATGTCATAAAAAGCGATACAAAGATGAATCCCCAGCCGACGGTGAAGTCGATCGCGAACGGAATTTGGAACGATAGGACGCCCGAATTCGAGAGGTCGAATGGCCAGGTGTAGAGGAACATCAGGGCAATGCCGATGCCCAACGAATGACTTCTCAAAAAGGCTGAAGATAGGACATAGTCACTCCCTCCCCCCCACCTTACGGCTGGTCAAACTGGATAAAGCGGGTTAGCTTCGTGTCGGTAAAGGCGCCGCAGGCGCCGCCCTGTTCATGGCTGGCGTCGTAGGCAATGCGCGGCCGTCCCTGCCCATCCAGCGCCAGCGACGGCCGTACTCCCGTATCCCATGTCGAGACGGTGCAGGGTGGAATGGGTGGGTTACATTGGGGGAAGGAACAGCCCGGCCAGGGTGGAATCGGCAGTGCGGCGTTGACTTCCTCGCTCGGTTCCACTTCCTGCGTCTGCCAGCCGGCCACGCCTGTTTCGCAGCCGGTGTTGCACCAGGCGTAGTACAGGCCAAAACCGGCGGTCATGGGGGCGTGATAAGCCAGGCGCGGCCGATTCTGCCCGTCCAGCGCCAATGACACCCCTTCTTCGCCATGCGTTTGGGGGAAGTTGAGGTCAACGGCCGTCCAATTTGCTGCCTGAGTGCAATTCCCCGCCAGACACGCCAGGTAATAGAGAGTATTGGGCGTCAGGCTGCCGCCACTGCCGCTACCGGTATAGAGAGCCAGCCGGGGACGGCCGTTGCTATCCACCGCCAGCGAAAAGTTAGCCCAATGGGAGACGCCAGCCGACACCGTATCCGCCAACACCGAATTGCCCCAGCTGGCCGCCGTACCGCAGTTCTGATTGCACTCGAGATAAACTACCGCCCAGGCGTCGTTGATGTAAGTATAGAGAGCCAGGCGCGGCTGGTTGTTGGGGCTGAAGGCCAGGGCAAAATCGGTGGCCTGGCTGTCATCCAACAGGCGGGTCTCATACCAGTTGGCGGCGGTGGTGCAGTTGGCATCGCAGTAGGCATAAAACGTGCCCCAATGGGGATCGTTGTTGTCCGCGCCACTGTCGTAATAAACGAAACGCGGCCGTCCTTGGTAATCCAGCGCAAAGGAGTGGATAAACGATTCCACCCAGCCAACCTGGCGGCGGTAAGCATAGCCGATGCTGTCACCCGTCCACTGTGCCGGATTGCTGCAGTTGTTATCACACATCCAGTATTGAAACAGGTAGATCGTATTCGACTGCATCGGCAGGCGCAGCAGCAGGCGCGGATGCCCGTCCGGATCCAAATCCAGGGCCGCAAAATCCACGCTATCCCCCAGCGACAGCATGGCAAAAGCGTCCGCACTGGTGCAGTTCACCGGGCAATAAGCGTAATAGACCGGCCGTACGGGGTTGTTCTGGGTAGCACTCTGCGGCGTAAACACGACGTGGACGCCGCCGGACGGGTCTACTCTGGCCGTCGGGTGAGAGGTTGGCAGCTCAATGTCCGGTGTGGGTACGATGAAGAAACCGCCGGGTGGCGGCGGTGGCGGCGTCCCGGCTACCGTCACCGTAACCTGAGCGCTGGCCGCGCCAGCGGCAGTTGTTGCCAACAGCGTGTATTGAGTCGTCGTGATCGGACTGACGCTGATGCTTGTACCACTCACCGTGCCCACGCCAGGACTGATACTCAGGCTGGTTGCCTCGGTCACCAGCCACGAGAGCGTGCTGGCTGCGCCGCTCTGGATAGTAGGCGGAGTGGCGATAAATCTGGTGATGACGGGCACGGCCGCTGTTACCGGCCGCATCACCATAGGCAGGTAAACCAACACCCCATTCTGGGTAGATCGGTTGTCCCCTTGCTGGGCCCCTGCGCCACTTTGTGCCAAGAGAAGCAAAGCGAACAGTGTCGCTAAAAACGCTATGTGCATGAGAAAAGGTCGTTTCATCTTGTACCTCCAAATCTTTGTCACGAATAGTAACTGTGGCCCAGTATACCCAGTGGCGGGATTTCCATATGAACGAGCGTTTCACGGGCCTTCAGGCGCGCCTGTTGCCACTCACGGCTCTGGCGCAAAGCCTGTTCAGAGCAAAGCGCTGTTGACCATTTGTCTGCTCCGAATCGGGCATTGGGGCGCGGCGCAGTTGGCGCGCCACGCCCCAGAAAGCCGCATTGTCTACCCACCGGCGCACACTAGAACAGCCAGTAACGGGCCGTTGCCATCGTCAACATCGCCAGAACCAGCATTCCAAAGTCCACCCACTCGGCCCGAACGAGCTTCTGGTTCAGCGTCGCCATTTCGCCCACCTGAGCGGACGAAGGCGGCCTGCCGGCGGCGGCCATCTGTTGTCCCAGCGCGCCCATCCGGGCCGAGAGGGGACCGATGAAGGCGTTGCCGACCACAAAGGCGACCAGCGAAGCCAACGAACCGATGGTATAACCCAACCCCGGACCGGTTATCAGCCAACCTGGGCTGAAGCCACCCGAGCTGTTCCAATAGAGAATCAGACCGGCCAGCACGGTCAGCAGGCTGCTGCCGATCATAAAGATTGGATAACGCCGACGTTCCATCAGACTCTGCATAAATTGAGGGCCAGCAGGACCGATGGCGTAAACCGAAGGCTTGACAAAAAAGAGATAAGCAATAGCGGAGCCGAGCCACAATCCTCCAGCAAAGATGTGGATGGCCCGCAACAGAATCAACAGATAGATATTCATCAGGTACCTCCTTTGGGTTGCTTACAAGGGAACAAACGATTCAGAACTCATTCAGATTCCGGGAATCGACCAGCGGTGCTCGGTTACGCCGAAGAACATCTGGCCGATTCCCGGAGTCGTGGGTCTTCTCCTGCTCAGGCCGGTTGGCTGCCCAGGCACTGTCTGCCAACCCAGCGCTCCCACAGGCGGACGCCCAGCGCCGGCAACGCCGTCCAGACACTCCTGCGGCCGGCGCGACTGGCGTTCGCAATCCGCGCCAGCCGGGCCTTTTCAGCTTCTTGCAGAAGTTCCTGATGGCGCATTTGGGCAATTCGAAACATCGACTCACTGTTTAGCATTTCCTCTACTCCCATTCTTTGTCAGCCCTACGCCTGGCTGTTTTGTCGGGAAGCCATATGACCAGTTAGCTTCGTTCTCTTCAATCGATGGGGCGTTGGCGTACACACATTTCCCCATCTATTGCCAGTAAACACCGGATTCGCCCGCCTGTGGGGTGAGCAACTCGCCCGCCTATTCACCCAAAATGTGGTACAATTGCACCTGTTGTCACACGGCATCTGCTATCTGTCTAAATGTAACTGCTCACCCCCACCCAACCTCCCCCACCGTAGGAGAGGAGTCGATCCCGTTCCCTCCCTGGAATGGGGAGGGGTAGGGTGGGGTGGCTGAACAGGTACGTCGAAACGGGGAGAGTGACCAATGTCTCTCTACTTTGGCGAGTGGCTCAAAGAACGGCGCAAAAGTCTGGACCTGACCCAGGACGAGCTGGCTGAGCGGGCAGGCTGCTCTGTCTTTGCCCTGCGCAAGCTGGAATCCGGCGAACGCCGACCCTCCAAGCAACTGGCCGCTCTGCTGGCGGAAGCCCTGCAAATCCCAGCCGAAGATCGGACAACGTTTGTGCGGGTGGCCCGGGGCGAACTGAATTTGGAACGGCTCGCGCCCCGACCCGGACCGACTTCGGATCTACCGGCTCCGGGCCCCGGGCCCAGCCGCTCCCATCTTCCCTTACCGCCCACCCCTCTTTTCGGTCGCGGGGCCGAGCTGGCCGCGCTGGAGCGCATCTTCGCCGCGGATCACTGCCGTCTCTTGACCCTGACCGGTCTGGGCGGCATCGGCAAGACCCGATTGGCGCTTGAATTTGCCCTGCGTCAGAGCGGCCGCTTCCCCGGCGGCGTTCATTACGTCTCTCTGACCTCCATCGCTTCGCCCGATCTGATGACACCGGCCATCGCCGACGCGCTGGATTTCAAGTTTTCCGGCCCTACCGACCCCAACGAACAACTGTTGCTGGAATTGACCCGTCGTTTTGAGCAGCCCGCTCTTCTTGTGCTGGACAATCTGGAGCATCTGCTTGCCCCAACCGCTGGCAGTGGTCGCGGAGAAGAGGTGGCCGCGCTGCTGACCAGCCTGCTGGGCCGTCTGCCTGCACTCAAAATCCTGGCTACCTCCCGGGAGCGGCTGGCGATTCAGGGCGAATGGATGTACGAACTCTATGGGCTGGCTGTTCCCCCTGCCGAATTTGCGGACGATCCGCTGAACTTCAGCGCCGCGGCCTTTTTTGTGGGCTGCGCAGCCCGCATCAGAGCGGATTTTTCCCTCACGCCGGCCGAATATCCCGCACTGGTTCGAATCTGCCGCCTGCTGGACGGCGTGCCCCTGGCCCTGGAACTGGCTGCCAGTTGGATCCACCTGCTCACCTGCCCGGAGATCGCCCAGGAGATTCAGACCAATCTGGACTTTCTGACGTCCACCATGCGCGATCTGCCCGAACGCCACCGTTCCATCCGGGCCACCTTTGACCACTCCTGGCGACTGCTCTCTCCAGACGAACGCAGCCTCCTCTGCCAGATCGCAATCTTCCAGGGCGGTTTTCTGCGGGAGGCTGCCAGCCAGATCGCCGGCGCGTCTCTGTCGCTGTTGGCCGCCCTGGCCTCCAAATCTCTGGTGCGGCGCAGTGAGAGCGGACGCTATACGTTGCACGAGGTGATCCGCCAGTATGCTCTCGCCCACCTGAGCGAGGATCCCCAGCACGAGGCTGTTCGGGATCGCCACGCCGACTACTTTCTGGCCTTCCTGAGCCAACGGGAGGAGGCGCTGAAAAGCGCTGGCCAGCAGGCGACCCTGCGGGAACTCTTGGACGAGATTGACAATCTGCGCAGGGCCTGGACCTGGGCCATTCAGCGACAACGCTTTGCTGTGCTGGGCGAGTGTGCGCGCACATTGAGCTGGATGTGTGAGACCGCAGGCTTGCTGCACGAGGGGATCGGCCTTTTCGAGCAGCTCATCAAATCCTTACGGGATATGTCCGTGTCAGCACAGTGGGGATGGGTGCTAGGGGTGGCTTTGACCCAGCAGAGTCTCCTGTACTTTCGCAGAGGACATTTCGAGCAGGCCCGATGGCGGTTGGAAGAGAGCAGCGCGCTCTTGCGCGCTGCCGACAATCGGGCCTGGCTGTCCGATGGGCTGGTCTATCTGGGCATCATTACCCACCTGAACGGCGATCTTGCCCAGGCCCGCAGACTGTTGGAAGAGGCGCTGGAATGCGCCCAGAGCAGCGGCAACCGCTGGTTCGCTGCCTATGCCATTTTCAATCTGGGCTATATTCTCAGTTTAACGGGCTGCTATGAGAGGGGCTATGAACAGATGCAGAAGGGTTTTGCTGTCTGGCGCGCTCTGGG
>JAHDWH010000111.1:0-4607 GCA_023384455.1 Caldilineaceae bacterium
ACTGTCCAGATGAGGTTGCGGACTAGAGTCATTTCGTGGACAGTGCGACGCACCCTAAGTACATGCCAGCTGAGGTGGATATGCGATGCTGTGATCTGCGTTCCTGGACATCTGTTGTTTTTCTTACGTCATTGGCGACATACATTATACTGGGCAGCTATCAGCTTGATCTACCCGGACTCTATTACGATGAAGCGCTAGATGCCGTCCCCGCTATGCAAACGCTCTCTGGTCAAGCGTTGGATATTGCAGGTGTGATCAACTCGGGTGGAAGAGAATGGCCCCTCATGGTTATGTCATATGTTGGGCCGATCACGACTTATCTGCTAATGCCCTTCTTTGTTTTGTTCGGCGTGAGTGTTGAGATACTGCGCGCCACTAACTTGCTTATCGGTCTCGCAACCCTGATATTAGCATATGGCTTCCTTAGTGAATTTTTTGACAAACGGGTTGCTGCCTTAAGCACATTGCTCCTCGCCGTGAATCCGACCTTCATCTTTTGGTCGCGGACAGGCGCGATGGTATCTCTGCCTTTGCTACCGCTGGCCATTCTTGTGTTTTGGTGTTTGTGGCGCTGGTTCCATCGACGGCAGAACATTTACTTTGTGTTCGCTGCATTCTGTCTGGGACTTGGGCTTGCTACGAAGATTCTTTTTTTATGGTTGTGGCTGGGGTTAGGTTTGTCATGGTTGGTTTTCAGTCCATATATCTCTCCTGGTGGTGGTTGGCGCGCCTGGCTATGGCCGCTGAAGCAACTAACTAATCGTACTCGAATTTTGGCACTTTTTGCCACCCTTCTCGGCTGTGCGCCGTTGATTATTTACAATAGTCGTGATGCAGGGACTATACGAGCGCTTCTTGAAAATCTTACTCACACGCGACTCTATGGCGTGAGTAATCTGGATATACTCACAAATTTGCGCACTGTATTCATGACTGATCTGCGTACGCTGTTGGATGGCTCAATTTTTGCCAGCAGTTTCGGTAGAGCGCACGCAAATCCTGTGGCTGTAGTAGCCTTCATTTGCACACTCCTATTACATATATGGTTAATCCGGCAGGCTCAGTTTACTTATCGACCAATACGCCTGAAATTCCTGATTTTGATCTGCGTCAGCATCGTTTCTCAGAGCGCCTTCACTATATCCGGCTTTGGGGCGCATCACTTAATGATCATTTGGCCCATCCCTCAGGTAGTAATAACTGCTGCCTTTACTGGCTTAGCTAATCATCTGCATTATCGTGCGCCTGAAGAGTACCCCCAGTGGCGACTTCTCTTGGGGCTTATATTCATCATTATCGTGGGATCTGAGATGTTGACAACTGTGCAGTACCATCGGACATTGTCTCATACGAGGGGCAACGGTTGGTTCTCGGACGCCATCAATGTGCTGGCTGAAGATCTACAGCACGTCAGCGAGCCAATCATTGCTCTTGATTGGGGTTTCCGACGTAACCTTCAGCTATTAACATTGGGACAGATTGACCCAGAAGAACGGTTTACGTATGGCGCACGCCCAGATGAATCTTTTGACTTCTACATCAATTCACGGGTCGCCCAAGCACCAGCCTTTTATCTGTTGCATAGCCCGCAGTTCACCGCATTTCCTGGTCATAGGCAGCTT
The DNA here is from genome assembly GCA_023384455.1 of Caldilineaceae bacterium. Taxonomy (GTDB): domain Bacteria; phylum Chloroflexota; class Anaerolineae; order Caldilineales; family Caldilineaceae; genus JACQGT01. The sequence goes on from JAHDWH010000111.1 coordinate 1,626, forward strand.
TTTGAGGATGCAGCCTATCGTCATCGCTTACAACCCGTTCTCTGGAAAGATTATGAGCAACACGACGGCCATTTAGTGTATGAAGTTTACTATCTCGAGCCTATATCGCGGACTTTTGAGGCACCGCCGATGCAACATTATGTAAAGGCGAGTTTTGGAGAGGTGTTGTCACTATTTGGCCACACAACCCCGCAAATCAAGATGAAACCCACAACTGAGATATCGGTGACATTGTACTGGCAAGCACTTACGGTGATACCTGTGAACTATAAGGTATTCGTACACCTGTTTGATGAAACCGGTCAATTGTGGGCACAGCATGACAGCCCACCGATGCTAGGTGGGCATCCAACAATGGAATGGATTGCTGGCGAAGTAGTCGAAGATCGCATAAGGTTATCCCTTAATGAGACTTTGCCCGTTGGAAAGTATCGGCTGTTTGTGGGCATGTATTATGAGCCGACGATGGAACGTCTACCTATAACGATTAACCAGCGACGACTAGAGGGAGACACGGTAGAGATTGCCATTATTGATGTCGTGCAGGAATGATATTTTTAATGTCGCCTATACAAGGAGTATTCGATGACAGATCAACAGCCACAAAAGGGCGAAGGTGCTGAGTCGGGCGGCGGGGGAAAGCGCAGCAACCGGCGCTACTTCCGCAAGCGCAATAAAAACAAAGGCTCGGAAGGGGGAGAGCGGGGAGCGCCCAGCCAGGGATCGCCCAGCCAGGGGAAGGAGCAGAACCGCTCCCAGCCCGACGCCAAAGCCCAGAACCAGCAGACGTCTGAGCAGCGGGAGCGCCGCCGCAAACGCCGCCGTTCCAATAGCAATTCCAATGCCAGCGGGAACAACAGCGGCGGAAATTCGGACGGTGGCAATTCTGGCAGCAGGAGCGGTCGGAGTGGTGGCGGAGGCAATAGCAGCAGACGCCGTTCTTCCAGCCGTCGCCAGCGCCGCCAGGAGCAGCCCGAAGTCCTGCCCCCTGTGGCCCCGGAGACCGAGCGCTATCGGGAGCCGGTGGATGTCTACGTCCACACCCACATCGTGCGCCCAGCCTATCGGGACGCGGGCAACGATTACGTCTCCGAGAAATCCTTCCTCTCCAAGCGGCCGCCTGCCGAGCTAACCATCCATATGGAGCGGCTGCAAGAGGAGATCAACATCCATCTGGACGAGTACTTCAACCGGCCCAACGCTCCCGTCAAAGTGACACGGGAGTCGGGGGACGAGGACTGGGATGACGAGGAATAGTGAAGCGTGAAATGTGAGTGGGTCCGAACGATTTCACGTTTCACGTTTCACCGCTCGTCAGGAATCACTGTTTGAAGATTCTGTTTCCCGGAGTTTTTTTGACGTACCACGCACTACGCACCACCAAAGGAACGGCAACGTGGCCCCAATCATTCAAATTCGAGCAATGGCCGAGCACATCGGCGCAGAAGTGACGCTGCAGGGCTGGCTCTATGCCAAAACCGACAAAGGCCGCCTGCAATTTTTGCAGATGCGGGACGGTTCCGGCGTCTGCCAGGCGGTTGTTTTTAAGAAAAATGTGAGCGAAGACGACTTCGCCGCAACCAAAGACCTGACCCAGGAGAGCAGCCTGCGGGTGACCGGCAAAGTGGTCGCCAACGAGCGGGCCCCCGGCATCCCCGGCGGCTATGAACTGGACGCGGCCAGCCTGGAAGTAGTGCAACTGGCCGCCGAATACCCCATCCAGCCCAAAGAGCACGGGGTGGAGTTTCTGATGAAGAACCGCCACCTCTGGATACGCTCCTCCCGCCAGTGGGCTGTGCTGCGGGTGCGGGCCACCGTCATCCGCGCCCTGCGGGATTGGCTGGACAGCCACGGCTTTCTGCACGTGGACACGCCCATCCTCACCCCCGCGGCAGCGGAAGGCACGACGACCCTTTTTGAGATCGACTTCCACGGCGAGCCGGCCTATCTGGCCCAGACCGGCCAGCTCTACAACGAAGCCAACATCTTCGCCTTTGGCAAAGTCTACTGCTTTGGCCCCACCTTCCGGGCCGAAAAGAGCAAGACCCGCCGCCATCTGCAAGAGTTCTGGATGCTGGAACCGGAGATCGCCTTCTGCAATCTGGAGCAGTTGATGGAGATCGAGGAGGAGATGGTCAGCTACGTCATCCAGCGCTGCCTGACCGAAAATGCCGAGGAGCTAAAGGTATTGGAGCGGGACACGACTTCCCTGCAACGGGTGACGGCCCCCTTCCCCCGCATCCACTACGACGAAGCGGTGGCAATGATCAACGCGGCCGCGGCCGCGGGCGAGATGGTCCCCGGCTACGACGGCCCGGTGCCCCCTATGCCCTGGGGCGACGATTTCGGCAGCCCCCACGAGACGTATATTGCGGCCCAGTTCGACAAGCCGGTCTTTGTGCATCATTACCCCACCCAAATCAAGGCGTTCTATATGGAGCCGGAGCCGGGCCGGGCCGAGGTCTGCCGCAGCGTGGACCTGCTGGCCCCGGAAGGCTACGGGGAGATCACCGGCGGCAGCGAGCGGATGAGCGACCCGGAGAAGCTGATCGCGGCGATTCAGGCCCACAACCTGCCCATGGAACCTTACGAATGGTACGTGGACCTGCGCAAATACGGCTCCGTCGTCCACAGCGGCTTCGGCCTGGGCGTGGAGCGCACAGTCGCGTGGATCTGCGGCATCGGCCATCTGCGCGAGGCGATTGCCTTTCCCCGGCTCCTACAGTCTATGCGGCCCTAAGGATGACAAGGTGACAGGGTGAAGGGGTGACTCACCCTGTCACCCTGTCACCCTGTCATCCCTTCCTCCTGTTATGTTTACTTTACTAATTCTTCTCACCTCCACCCTTCTCGCCCTTGCCCTCACCCCTCTCTCTGCCGCGCTCGGTCAGCGGCTGGGGTTGGTGGATCGGCCCGGCGGGCGGCGCAGTCACCCGGCAGCCGCACCGACGCGTGACCCCGACGGCGTGCTCCTGCCCCGCT
>JAHDWH010000111.1:4617-21200 GCA_023384455.1 Caldilineaceae bacterium
CCTGACAGTGCTGCTTGTCCTGCTCCTGCCTCGTCTGCTGCCCCCGGAAGTGGCAGCCCAGTGGCTGCCCCCCCGCAACGATCCCAACGAAGGCCGCCGTCTGCTGGCTCTGCTGGTCGGGGGTGTTTTCTGCGCCGGGGCCGGTCTGCTGGATGACCGCTTTCGCTTCCGGGCCCTGCCCCAATACGCCATCCAAATCGCGGCCGGACTTATCGCGATTGCCGGGCTGATCTTTATTAAGCACGTCAACAATCCCTTTGCGCCGGGGCTTTTCTTTGGAGATGACGGCTTTCCCTGGTGGATCGTCGGCCCAGTGACGATCTTCTGGTTTGTGGGAATGATGAATACAGTCAATTTTTTGGACGGGCTGAGCGGGCTGGCGACGGGGGTGACGGCGATTGTGTGCGCCATTCTGGCCGCGCATATGCTCTGGCGGGCAGAGCCACCCCAGGCCAGTGTGGCGGTGTTGCCGGTCGCTCTGCTGGGCGCGGCTCTGGGCTTTTTGCCCGCCAACTTGCGCGGGCGCATCTTTATGGGGAGCAGCGGCAGCTTCTTCCTCGGCTTTGCCCTGGCCGCCTTGGGGATCATCGGCGGGGCGCGGCTGGCGACGGTCCTGCTCGTTCTCGGCCTGCCCGCGCTGGATGTGGCCTGGCTGATCTACAGCCGTTGGCGGCGGGGCGTCTCCCCCGGCCAGGGCGGGCGGGATCACCTCCACTTTCGCCTGCTCGACATCGGCCTGGCTGAGCGGACGATTGTACTGGCCTATTGGCTCTTTTGCGCGGTCTTCGGCGCGCTCACCCTCTTTCTCGACGACAGACTTTATAAACTGATTGCACTGGCGGGGTTGGGAGCGGTGGGGCTGGGGGTGCTGGTCTGGGCCGCGGTGCCCCGGGAACGGGACGGCTGATCCGGCGGCTGTCTGTCAGGTCGAGCGTTGATATACTCCAGCGACTGATGGCGAAAATAGGTGTTGTAGAGTTCCGCGTAGTGGCCGCCCTGTTCCATCAACTGCTCGTGGCTGCCCTCCTCAATAATCGCGCCCTGGCGCAGGACGAGAATCCTGTCAGCGGCGCGCACGGTGGAGAGGCGATGGGCGATCACAATCGACGTGCGCTTGTGAAAGAGCAGGTCCAGTGTCTGCTGAATCTGGGCTTCGGTAAAGGGATCCACACTGGCCGTGGCTTCGTCCAGAATAAAGATGGCCGGATTGTGGGCCAGCATCCGGGCCAGGACCACCAACTGGCGTTGACCCATACTCAGCCGTGCGCCCCGCTCGCCCACATCGGTTTGCAGACCGTCGGGCAGGGTTTCCAGCCAATCCCCGCCGGCAATCTGCCGGGCGATTCTCTCCACTTCCTCGTCGCTGAGGGAGGGCTTGGCATAGCGGATATTGTCAGTCACCGTGCCCGCAAAGAGAAAGGGGGTCTGGTTGACAATCCCCAGATGGCGGCGGTAGCTTTTCAGGTCCAGACTGCGGATATCCTGGCCGTCGATGAGCAGTTCGCCGCCCTGAAATTCGTAGAAGCGGGTGACCAGCTTGGCAATGCTCGACTTGCCCGCGCCCGTATGCCCCACCAGGGCCACACTCTCCCCGGCCCGGATGCGCAGACTGAAATCGGGCAGCACCTGCTCCTTTTCGCTGTAGCGGAAGCTGACATTGCGAAATTCAATCTCCCCCCGCAGCTTCTCCACCTGTCGGTCGTCGGTCTGGTTGACCACCGGCGCGGCGTCGATCAGGGCAAAGATGCGTTCCGTCGCACTCAGCCCGGCCTGGAATTGGCTCCAAAAGGCCGAGAGTTGCAGCATTGGAAACCAGAAACGGTCCAGACTGTTGATGAAAAGATACCAGGCGCCCATTGTGATAATCGACTGGCTGACGCTGTAGCCCCCGGCATAGAGCAGAATGCCCGTGCCCACACTGCTGAAAAAGGTGAGTACAGGAAAGACCCCAGCCAGCACAATCCCCCGCCAGGTATTGACCGCATAGCTCTGGTTGTTCACCTCCTGAAATTCTTCGTAAATCCCCTGCTCCCGGCGAAAATTCTTGGCCACATTAATGCCCGTCACCGCATCCTGAATGCTCACATTCACATTCGCCACCACCCGCTGGCTCTGCTGGGTGATGCGCCGGGCGATATCCCGGAAGAGATTGGAGACGATAAAAGCGACCGGGGCCAGCCCCAGCACCAGCAAAGCCAGCCGCCATTCGATGGTGAGCAGAACGACAAAAAGCATCAGCGAGAGCAGAAGCTGGCTGAAAACGTCTGTCACCAGCACAGAGACCCGGCCAAACTCGTCGCTGTCGCTGGTGATGCGGCTGACGATGCGCCCGGACTGGTATTTGTCGTAGAAGCTCAGGTCGTGGTTCATCGCCGCGCTAAAGCCGTCCAGCCGCAGGGCCAGCACAATATCCCCGATCAGCATCGTCGTCAGCAGCCGCCGCGCCCAGTTGAAAGCCCAGGTCAGCACGCCCAACAGCAGCAGGGCCAGGGAGATCAGCAGAATCGACGAGTTTGCCAGCGCCTGCACCCCCCCCGATCCGGTCATCAGCTCGATGCCCTGGGCGGCCAGAATCGGCGCGCCGGTCTGGGCCAGGGAAAAGAGCGTCACCAGCAGCACAATCGTCCCGAAGCGTCCCAGCCAGGGGCGAAAGTAGCCCCCCAGCCGGGCGATCAGCTCCCGGTTGGTATATTCCCGGTCATAGGCTTCGGCTTCCAGGCCAGCGCGTAGAAATCCCATGGGCTTTCCTCATTTTCATTGGATGAAGGGTAAAGCGGTTCAGGATAGTCTATCCCGAATGGATGGAATTGGCAACGGGAAGGGCAGACGATTTGACCCGGCTTGCTACCACGGCTTGACAATCACAAAGGGATGTCATATTATTCACAATATGAATAAAATTTATTCACGTGATGAATACTATTACCCCCGATGGCTAACCGCTCTGCTGCGCGATGCTCTCGGCACCCATCCAATTGTTGTGCTGACAGGCGCGCGACAGGTGGGCAAGAGCACGCTTTTGCGCAACGAAGATCCGTTTCGGGGATGGCGTTATTACACGTTTGATGATATGGACACCCTGACCCAGGCCCGCCGGGACCCCGCCAGCCTGTGGGCCGGGGCGGATCGGGTCATTCTGGACGAGGTGCAACGGGTTCCCGAAGTACTTCTGGCCGTCAAAAAGGCGGTGGACGACTACCCCCAACGCTATCGGTTTGTTCTCTCCGGCTCGGTAAATCTGTTGCTGATGCAGCGGGTGAGCGAGAGTCTGGCCGGACGGGCGGTCTATTTTGTGCTACATCCGCTGGCGCTGGGTGAAGCTCAACGCCAGCCGCCTCCGACTCTGCTGGCCGAGCTGCTGGGTGGGCGCTGGCCGAGCGAGGGCGACATCGGCAGCGAGGAGACGGTCGATCCACTCACAATTTTGCAGCGGGGCGCTATGCCCGGTCTGCTGCATAGCACAGACCCCACCGTCTGGCTCCGTTGGTGGGAGGGGTATATCCTCACCTATTTGGAACGGGACCTGCGGCAGATGGCCCAAATTGAGGCGCTGCCGGATTTTCGCAGACTGATGGATCTGCTTGCCTTGCATACAGGCCAGTTGCTCAACCAGTCAGAGTTGGGCCGGGGTGTGGGGATGTCTCAGCCAACAACTCACCGCTACATTAACCTGTTGGAGACGACCCATCTGATGGAGCGCTTGCCCTCTTATACGGCTGGCCGCATCCAACGACTGGTCAAGTCCCCCAAAATCTACTGGACAGATCCGGGCCTGCCCGTCTTTCTTTCCGGCTATTTTGACAGGGAGAGTTTGGCGCAGGCACGGGAACTTGGCGCATTCTTCGAAGCGCTGATCTACCAGCATTTGCGTATCCTTTCCGAACTGATGACACCCAAGGCTCGTCTCTACTTCTGGCGCACACGAACAGGCAATGAGGTCGATTTCGTCGTCGAGCAGGGCCGGCGCCTGGTAGCCTTTGAAGTCAAATGGAGCGAGAATCCCCGTTTCCAACACGCCGACGGTTTACGCCATTTTCTGGACGCCCATCCACACGCCCAGGGCGGTGTCCTGCTCCACCGCGGCACAGAGACGCGCTTTTTGGGCGAGCGCATCCTCGCCCTGCCCTGGCGACTCCTGACCGGCTGAAGATTCTGCGGTGCATTCTTGTATTTTGTGCAAGAAATTCACCACTGAAGCCCTGAGGGCACTGAGTTTCACAGAGGAAGTTGAGAAAAAGAGTCTTCTCAGCGCTCTCAGTGGCTCAGTGGTTTGCTTTTTGATTCCAGATTGTCCGGGTTAGGAGTGGATGCACCTCAGAATTGGGGTGAAATGTGCCCCCTGTCCGGGTTGGGTTTGCGCGTTTCCTGCGCAGGGGATACACTGAATGGACTGCCGCCGCCACTGGCGACACCTGCCTCCACTTTCACCCAACCAAACGCAATGCGCCGTCTACTCCTTCTCTTTACCGCTCTAGCACTACTCATCGGGGGACGCTCGATTCTGGTCACGGGCAACGCCGCGCCCAATGTCGTTCTGCGGGATGGGCTGCTCGTCGCGCTGGCCGGAATGATTCTCTTTGCCCTGCAGAGCCAAAAAGCGGCCTGGCTGCCCGAAAGCGGGGCGATAGCCGCCCTGACCGGCTGGCAACGCACCCTCTTTGGGATCGGTTGTGGTGTTGGGCTGTTGGGCGCTGGCTGGCTGGCTCTCCTGCTGCGGGGGAACGGGGAAGGCAGTGGGCTGCTCCTTGCCTTTGCCCTGTGGATCGGGGGAATTCTGTTCGGCTGTCTGGCAATCGCTCGCCGGGGCAAAGCCAAATCCCCCAGCCAGGCAGCCGCCTGGTCTGTAGAACGCGCTCTGGACTATCTGCGCCAAAAGGAAGCGGAGAAGGCTCAACCGCCGGTAAGTGCTGCCGGGATGCAGCCGCGGACAGTCGGTCTGCTGTTGTTGGGGCTGACCCTTCTGGGGCTGCTCCTGCGTCTTTGGAACTTCTCCGGGCTGCCTGCCGGGTGCATCCAAGCCGAATGCGATAGCGCGTTGGCTGCGATGTCTCTGCTCACCAGCCAGGAGTGGCGGGTTCTGTTCAGCGATACGTATCCTCTCAATACACTCCTGACTGCCGGGGTTCTTGGCCTGTTGGGTATCAGCCAGCAGACCCTTTCCCTGCTGGGGCTTCTGTTGGGAACGGCTGCGATTCCTATTTTTTATGCCGCAACCCGCCGCTTCGTCCTGCCGGGTGCCGCTTTGCTGACAACACTGCTCGTTGTCTTTAGCCCCCCCCTGCTGATTATGAGCCGCCACCCGGTCCCGGCTCTGCTGCTGCTACTGCTGACAACTGGCTATCTGGCGGTGCGTCCGGTCGGGGGGCAAGCCCCAAGCCACAGCCGCTGGGCAGCCAGCGGCCTGCTGGCTGGGTTGCTCCTCTGGGCTGGCCCGCCATCCCTGATCTGGCCGCTCTTTGTCTGGTATCTGTTGACACCGCCAATCAGACGCGCCTTTTGGCCGGTCTACTACCTGCCACTACTCGTAGTATCTCTGCCCCATCTGGCAAGTAACCTCTGGCAGCCAGATACTTTTTCGTTTCCACTCCTACTCAGCCAGACCCCCGCTCTGGTTGCGCAATTTCTGGTCGATGGTGGCTACCTGCCGGCACTTCTGGCCTTGCTGGGCGGGGCCTGGCTGGTGCGCCATCTGCGCCAACCCCAGGGCTGGCTGTGGAGCACAGGCGTTGTCGTCATTGGTCTGTTTGTCTTTGCCGGGCCACACGCCGCCGAATTTGCCACCTTTGCCCCCCTGGTTGTGCTGATGGCTATGGGGAGCGCCATAGCCGTCGAGCAACTCTACAACGCATTTTCCCGGCCCTGGTTGCCGCTGCTGGGTAGCCGCTGGGTGTGGGCAGTGGTTGCGCTTTGTATGCTGATTCCGCTGACTATTGGCACGCGCAATCAGATGAAAGTATTGGGCACGCAATTTGTGGCGACCTCTTCCGGCGAAGAGACAGCGATTGGAAGCTATCTCTACCGCCATTTTCTGGATTCCAGCGAGGACGGCGGTAATAACGCCACTCTCGTTCTTGTCCCGGCCCCGCTCCTGAATAGCCCCGCCACACGATTGGCGGCCCGCGGAATTCTGGCCCAGACCACCCACATCCTCCCGCTGGACCCGGTGATCCATCTGCCCTTTACCGGGCCGCCCTTTATCGAGCAGGGGCTGGCCGATCTGCTCTACATTTTGCCCGCCAGCGATCCGGACCTGCACCGCTACGTCACCGCTCTCTATCCGGGTATGGCGGGCGCAGCGATTCAGGACGAGGAGGGGCGCACTTGGGGCGTGGCCTATCCGGTCTCGCGCAGTGGAGTGGCCAATGCCCAGGGGCTGTCAACTCTCTACTATGCGGGTGAGGAGATTGCCCCCCAGCAGGAGGCGGTCGATGTGCGCCGGGAGGGTCCCCTGGCCTTTGATTGGGCACAGGCAGCGCCGTTGGACGGGCCTTTCACGCTGATCGGTCAGGGTGCGCTCTATGCGCCCGGGGGTGGGATTTACGGGTTGCGGGCGCAGTACAGCGGAGAAGTAACGGTTCGCCTGGAACTCTCCACCCCCGGTCCACCGCCAGGAGTGCTGGACAGCGCAGCGGGGATCGACGAGATTGTGGTGGAATTGCCCCAGGGCTTTCACCGCTTCAGCCTGACCGCCAGCAACCGGGGAGACGGGGGCAGCCTCTCTGTCCAGTGGCGGCAGCCCGGCGGCGAATGGCAGCCAATCCCCCGACCGGCGCTCTACAACGGCAAGCTGGCCCTGGGCCAGGGGCTGGTTGCCAGTTACTATGCGGGTGTCGAAGATACTGACTTTGCCGGGTTGGCCGCGCAGACTCCCGCCCACCTGCGGTTGGAGCCGTGGGTGTCCGGCGGTGATCTGGCGGCAGCCGCGTCTGCGGTAGTCTGGCAGGGCAAAATCGCCGCACCGATGGAGGGCAGCTATCGCTTTGACGGTGAGGCGGATGGGCCGCTCCAGTTGGAATTGGATGGCATTCTTCTGCTCGACACGCCCCAGGGCAAAGCCAGCACCGCGACCCTTTTGCTCAGCCAGGGCTGGCACAACCTCACCCTGCGCTACCGTTCCGGCGGCGCAGGCACGCTTCGCCTGCACTGGCAGCCGCCGGGCGCGATTACCCCGACGGCCATTGGGCCGGACTTTCTGGCCGCTCTGCATCCCAATGCGGCGGTGGTCGATCTCCCCCTGCCCAACCTGCCCGCCCCCCAGACAGGGCCGGTTCTGGCCGTGGGCGAGCCGATGCGGGATGGGCAGGCCGGGGCGGAGTTGCAGCCGCCCGCTGGCGATGGCCTGCCGGGAAATCTGCCCGACCTGCCGCTCGCGCTGGTCTGGCAGGTGGGTAGCTGCGGCGCGGACATCGAACAGTTTCAGCAGCCCCGGGGGGTGGCGTTGAATCCCCACAGCGGCTATGCCTACATTGCCGACGCCGGCAACCGGCGGGTGATTTTGCGGGATTTGGGCGACGGTTCGCTGGTTGACTATTTGGAAAGCGATCTGTTTGAGGAGCCTTTCGATCTGGACGTGGACCTGCTGGGCAATGTCTTTGTGCTGGACGCGCTTTCCCAGACTATCTACCGCCTGGAAGACCCCGCTGGAACGCCTGTAGCCCTGCCCAGCGGTACGGCCTTTTACCGACCCCGGGGGTTGGGGATGGACCTGAATGGCAATTTCTATGTGGCGGACACGGGCGGGGCGCGTGTGGTAAAATTGACCGGGACGAACGGGGCCGTAGAGTTTCAGGAGGGCGGTGCCGATTCCCTGCTGGGCCAGGGACAGCCGGTAGATGTGCTGTTGCTGCCCACGGGTGCGTTTTTTGCGGTGACCGCCCAGGACGGCACCCTCTGGCGGCTGGATACGGGCGAGTCCTGGCTGGCCGCGGCTCCGGCCAGCACTATCGACGGTCCCCATTTGGCCGGGCTGACTACCAGCGCCTTCTTCCTGAGCGACCCGGAGCGCAGGCTGATCACCTATTTTAACGGGGCAGGCCAGCCTCTGGGCCAGCTGCGCAGCGAGCTTTTCGCCAAGCCCGTGGGGGTGGGCGCGCTGGTTCTGGGCGGGGATGTGCTGCTGGCTGTTTCCGACAGCGCGGTCTGTCAGGTGACGCTTTGGCGAGGGCCGCTGGATGCTATGCCATAAGGTGGCGAAGTCATAAAGTGCGTGGGGAGACGTGAAGACGTGAAACGTGAAGACGTGAAACGTGAAGACGTGAGACGTGAAGACGTGAAACGTGAAGACGTGAAGACGTGAAACGTGAAGACGTGAAACGTGAAGACGTGAAACGTGAAGACGTGAAACGTGAGAGTAGGTGACGACACCTCACGTTTCACGTTTCAGGAGGTGAAACGTGAGTTCACATGGCCTTGTGCGGTCTGGATACAGAGTTACATTTCGGAGAAGCAATGGATAGCAATGAGCGCAAACGGAATCTTATGCTGGTGGGTGTGCTGGCGCTGGTCGTCTTTCTCTGTGTGGGGAGCTTCAGCGCCACCGCAGCCTTTGGCTATTTTTTCTTTCGGGACGGTGGCAACAGCCGCTCGCTGGAGATTCGTATTGAGCAACCAGCCGCCGCCTCGACACCGGGCAAAGAGACGCCTACACCGGCTCGCCCCAGAGAGACACCCAAAGCCACCAAAAAGGCGGCGGCGGCTTCTCAACCGACAGGGGCAGCCGTCCTTCCCCCCATTCAGGAATCGGAGAGCGAGGCCCAATTGGCCGGGGTGATTGTCCCCACCCGGGATTTGCGCGATCTGGCCCTGCGTCTGCGCCCGGACGTGGACAGCATCCCCCAGGAAGTGGCGATGACCGAATATAAAATTGGGGATGAAATTGAATTCTGGGCGTCGAATGTGGACGACAAACGGCAGTTCAAAGTCAAGGCTACGCTGATCTACACGACGGATGTCGCCTACGTTTGGGTGGAGTCTGGCAAGGAGCACGACAAGGACAAAATCATCCGCTCCGTAGATACCTTCAGCGAGAAGAGCTATCCTGTGGAACGGGAATTTTTCGGCAGCGAATGGAAGCCGGGTATCGACAAAGACCCCCGACTGCACATTCTGCACGCCAACGATCTGGGCAGCTCCATTGCCGGCTATTATAGCAGCGCAGACGAGTTCAGCAATCTTGCCAACGAATTTTCCAACGAAAAGGAGATGTTCTACATCAGCCTGGAATGGCTCAACCGCAGCCGGGACTACGCCTATTACGAGACAGTGCTGGCCCACGAATTTCAGCATATGATCCACTGGTACAACGACCGCAACGAAGAGACGTGGGTAAACGAGGGGCTGAGCGAGCTGGCCCAGGAGGTGGCGGGCTATCCGCCGGATACGGGTTTTGCATCGGTCTTTGCCTCGATCCCCGACACCCAACTCAACACCTGGAGCGACAACCCCGCGGGCAATGGGGAGCATTACGGCAGCGCCTATCTCTTTATGGCCTATCTGTTGCAGCGTTTTGGCGAGGACGTGACCAAAGCGGTGGTGGCCCACCCGGCCAACGGCATTGCAGGTGTGAGCGAAGCCCTGGCCGAGACCGGCCACCCCCTTACCTTTCAGGATGTCTTTGCCGATTGGCTGGTGGCGAACTATGCCAACGATCCCGACGCTTTGGGTGGGAACGGGCTGTACGGTTACAAGCAGTTACAGGCCCCCTCCCCCTCGGCGGACAAAACCTTCCGCCGCTATCCTGTAGAAAAGCGCTCCTCCACCGTGCGCAACTTCGGCGCGGACTATTTGGAGTTGCAGGGCAGCGGCGATGTGACTTTTCGCTTTCGGGGCAACACCGAGACCCGGCTGGCCAACGTTACGCCCTTCAGCGGCCAGAAGATGTTCTGGAGCAACCGGGCTGATGACTCGGACAGCCGACTGACTCAATTTTTTGACTTTTCCGGGGTAGCTCCAGGCACAGCCCTGGAAATGCGGGCCAATCTCTGGTATGACATTGAGAACGACTACGACTATCTCTATCTGCTGGTGAGCGAAGACGACAAAAAGTGGGAGATTCTGCCCGGCCAGCGCACCACCACCGAAGACCCCAGCGGCAACAGCTTCGGCCACGCCTACACCGGCGAAAGCTCCCCCAGCGGCGATGAGATTCCAGAGTGGATCGAAGAACGCTACGATCTGAGCGCCTGGGCGGGCAAAAAAGTCTCGCTGCGTTTTGAATATGTGACAGACGATGCGGTGAATTATCCCGGCGCATTTGTGGACGACATCAGCATTCCGGCCATTGGCTACAGCACAGATTTTGAAAACGGTCCCGACGGCTGGGAGAGCGAAGGATGGCTGCTCACCGACAACCGGCTGCCCCAGCGCTGGATTGTTCAGGTGTTGGCCGTGCATAACGGCCAGCTGGTGGGCGTAGAGCGGGCCACAGTCACCCCGACCGGCGAAACAACCATCCAAATCAACGGTCTCTCCCGCAATACCCGGGCGGTGGTCATCATCAGCGGGGCCACACCGGTCACTACAGAAGAAGCCCAATACGAATACAGCATCGAAGCACGCTAGCGCGGGCGGGGAGTGACAAGAGGACAGGAACTCTTGTCATCCCTTCCTCTTCTCCTCTTGTCTTCCCTTCTTCCCTCTGTAAGCCCTCACCCCTCTGCCTGCGTCACAATACGTACAGCCTATACCTGCTCAAACGAGTATTGTATGACGAAGTATGTAGTGATAGAAGACGTATAGTGCGCGACTAAACTTCTGGGCAGAAATTCTGGGCAGGTAAATCGAGTGGAGGCATGCGTGAAGGAACTCTGGCAGCGATTGAATGGAATCAGTGTCCAGGCCAAGCTGGTGAGCCTGGGGATTGGTTCGATATTGTGTACAGCGATTTTGCTGGCATCGGTCGGTTTCTGGCAGACCCAATCCTTCTCCGCCGCGGCGATGGCCGAAGCGGACGCACTGGTGCAGGAAGACCTGAGCCACATTGCCCACGGGGTCTACAATCTGATACACGCCCAGGATGAATTTGCCCAACGCAAAGTGAACAACGATATTACTGTGGCGCGCTATGTGCTGCGGCAACACGGCCTTCCCCGATTGGGGGAGAAAATGGCCCAGTGGGAGGCCGTAAACCAGTTCACCGGCGAAAGCCGTACCCTGGAAGTGCCCCAAATGCTGGTGGGTGATCAGTGGTTGGGCCAGTTTTCCAGTTGGGCTGTGGAAGCCCCGGTGATCGACGAAATGGCTCGATTGACAGGCCAGACCGTCGCTATTTTTCAGCGGATCGATGAAGATGGCACACTGTTGCGGGTCGCCACGACCGTACAGAATACAAACCGCAAACGGGCTATCGGCACGTATATCCCCCCGGTCAATCCCGATGGCAAACCGAATCCTGTAGTGACGGCACTGATGGCTGGGGATGTCTACCGGGGGGTGGCTCACGCAGTCAACGCGGCCTACGTCACAGCCTATGAGCCGATCTTCGACGAGAACAGGGAGATGATCGGCGCTCTCTACGTAGGCGTACAACTGGACGAAATCCGCTCCCTGCGCCAGGCTATCCAGCAGACAGAAGTTGGGATCAACGGCGCTGTCTACGTTCTGCAGGGGAGCGACAAAGACAAGGGCGCCCTGCTCATTCCTCCGCGGGGCGCAAATGTAGACCGGGATCAGTGGAATGGTCAGGATGCTGACGGGCGGGCCATCTATCAGGAAATTGTGAACGTTGCTGTCCAGTTGGCCCCGACCGAGCAGACAACCGTACGTTACCGGGTATTGGATGGGGAGACCGGCTCTTACCACAACAGAGCAGACAGAATCTCCTACTACGCCCCCTGGGATTGGGTAGTTGTGGTCAGTGCCTATGAGGAAGATTACGCGGGCGTCTTTCAGAAGCTCCAGACCGGTCGTACATTTATGCTCTGGACTTTGGGGCTGGCCAGCCTGTTGGCGGCGCTGCTGGGGGGGACTTTCACCTATTGGTTGGGCACAAGTCTGGCCAAGCCGATTCGAGAGATGGTGGTGGGGGCCACCTCTCTTTCTATGGGCAATATCGACTTCGCGGTAACCTATCGCAACCGGGATGAAATGGGGCAGCTTGCCAATGCCTTTCGGGGAATGATCGAATACCAGCGGGCTATGGCAGATGCGGCCCGCCAGATCGCCCAGGGCAATCTCTCCATCGACATCGATCCCAAGTCCGATGAGGACCAATTGGGGCACAGCTTTCGCCAGATGATCGAAAACCTGCGCAATGTGATCGGTGATGTGCAGCGCAACGCGGTCCAGGTGGAACAGTCCAGCAACAGTCTGCTGGGCGTCACCCAGCAGGCTACTGTTGCCGTCAGTCAGATCACCAGCGCCATCGATCAGGTAGCCAATGGCAGCCGGGTGCAGGCCCAGGGGATGGAAACAGTGCAGACGATTGTGGGCGAACAGGCAACATTTGTGGAGAGCATTGCCATCGGTGCCACCAATCAGATGGCGGTGGTGCAAGAGGTGGAAAGGCTTCTGGAAAGCCAGTTGCAACCCGCGCTTGCGCAGGCAGACGACAGCGCAGCCGCGGGCAATCGTTCTGTCCAACAGGCAGCCCAGGCTACGGAAAAAGGTGTGGATGCGGTCACCCAGACCATCGCCGGTATGCAGGCCATCGCCAATGTGACCCAGCTGATGACCGAACGAGTCCGGGTGATGGGCCAGCGCTCCCAGGAGATCGAGGGCATTGTGCGCACCATCGACGAAATTGCCGATCGCACCAATCTGCTGGCTCTCAACGCGGCCATCGAAGCGGCCCGGGCCGGCGAACACGGGCGGGGCTTTGCTGTGGTGGCGGATGAGGTGCGCAAGTTGGCAGAGCAGTCCGCCCGTTCTGCCGGGGAGATCGCAGAAAAAATTAATGGCGTGCGCGGTACTGCCAGCCAGGTGGCCCAGGCAATGGACCAAAGCAATCGCGAGGTGGAGAGTGGCCTTTCCCTGGCCGAAAAAACTCAGATCGCCTTCCGGGAGACCCGCTCTGCTATGGCCGATGTGGGCACGCGCATGACAAATCTAACCCTTGCCGTGGACGCCATGCGGACCAGCAGTGTGCGGCTGGCGGCGTCGATGCAGCGGGTGGCCGTGACGGCCAAGGACAATGTGACGACGACGAAAGAACTGGCGGTTAAGGGTGATTCGATGCTCAGTTCTATCTCCAATATGGCTGCGGTGGCCGAAGAGAACAGCGCGGCTTCGTTGCAGGTTTCGTTCAGTGTGGACGAAGTAAGCCAGCAGATACGCCAGTCGGCCCAGGCGGTGGACGCGCTCAACGGTGTAGCGGGCGGTCTGCTCCAACTCAGCCAACGCTTTGTCCTGTCCGCCGCCCAGACCGGGGAAAATCCCATCCCGGAAGGGCGGAGCTACAGGAAAGCAGAGGGCGATGAGGAACGACTCCCTGTGACTATCGGGACCCAATGGAATAGGGCTGGCCGACACCACAAACTGCAAAAAGCGCTAACCGAACTTTGATCTTTCCATCAGAATCGACTATACTTTCTGTTGTTCGCCCCCGTGGTGGAATTGGCATACACGGCAGGTTGAGGGCCTGTGTCCTTTAGGACGTGTCCGTTCGAGTCGGACCGGGGGCACCAGACGAAAAGGAGAGGGGGTGCGGTAGCTACCGCACCCCCTCTCCTTTTTTTAATAAGTGCCAATAGGGGACAAAGCCGTAATACCAGGCCAGCAAAAGAGCCAGCCGCAGCCCGTGCAGCCCGTCTCGCCAGCCGGCCAGGGAGATAAAGCGGCGGTAAAACTCCCGCAGAGGCTGCAAGACAAAATTATGGGCCTGGGGGCGGATGCCCCGTTGCGCCAGAATATGCGCCTCGTAACGGGCATAGCCGATCTGCTTGCGGTGAAACTGTGCCCAATCGACATAATTCAGGTGAATTAGGGGCTGGGAAAGATAGCCCTCGGCCCCGTCCAATTGCACAATCTCGTGGACCTCGCGAGTCAAGTCGTAATGGGCCTTTGCGCTACGCAGCAAGCGCAACTGATAGTCCGGGGTAAATCCCCCCCCGCGCATTTCGTGGCCCACAATAAAATTGCGCCGGGGAATCCAATACCCCGCGATGTCAGGCTCTTGGATCACCCGCCCCACTTCAGCGGCCAGTTCGGGTGTGGCCCGTTCATCCGCGTCCACAAAGAGAATCCACTCGCTGGCAATCGTATTCAGCGCGGCCTGCCGCTGGCGTGCATAGTCGTCAAAGGGACGCTGCACCACCAGCGCGCCGGCCAGATGGGCCAGATCGCAGGTGGCGTCTGTGCTGCCCGAATCCCAAACAACCACAGCATCGGCCCAGGGTAAGAGGGTTGCGATACAAGTGGTGATATGTTTTGCTTCATTCCGGGTCAAAATCACCGCGGTCAGTCTCTTCATTCCACCACCCGTCAGGAGCGGAACCAGGTCCGCCAGCGCGGTCGCCGCCAGGTCAGATTGAGCCGCTGAATTGCCAGGAGAGTGCTGGCAAGGATCAGAGCGCCGCCGATGGCGTGGGCCACAGTCAACCGTTCGCCCAGAAATGCAACCGACCAGATGACGGCCAGCAAAATTTCCAGGGGTGTGAGCATAGACATTTGACTGCTGCCAATATAAGCCACAGCCGCATACATAGCCAGACGCGCCAAAAAGGTGCTAACCAGGGCCAACGTAGCCAGCCCAATCCAACCGGTGACTGGCAGGGGCTGCCAGGGCGCGCCAATACCAACCCAATAGACGCCCACCACCAGCAGCATTCCCGCGGTCACATAAAATGTAACCGTGCGGGGATCCAAATCTTTCAGATACCACTGAAGCAGAACCATCTGGCTGGAAAAGGCCAGCACCGAGAGGAGAATCAGACCGACGCCGGTCATATCCACATTGCCGCCCGGCCCGATCAGAAGATAGACACCAGCCAACGCCAGCCCGATACGCACGGCATGACGTTGTGTCAGTTTTTCGCCCCGCAGAACCAGCAGGCTAAGCACAATCAACGGACTCATCGAGAGTAACATCGCAGTAATCGATGCGGTCAACCGGGCCAACCCCAGAAAGTAGAGAAGCATCCCGATACCGTTGGTTACACCTGCCAACAAAGAGAAGCCCACGTTGCGTCTATCCAAACGAAAGAGAGCTGGCGCAGATAGCCCAATTGCCAGCCCGTGCAAGGCCGTGGCAATAATCAACCGGATTGTGACCAGGCCGCTGGGATCAGCCCCGCCCACCAACAGGGAGCGGGCGATGGGGGTGGCAAGACTGAAGGCAACGGTGGCTATTAAAGCCAGAAACCACCCATAGCCAATCGAATGGGAGGCAGAAGGAGCGGAGGAAGCAGTGGAGACAGGCGACATCGCCGTCGGATGAGGTTTCATTGGCTAAAGCCGTCGAATCGCAGTATAGGCCGCAAGTTCGTCGGCCAGAAGTGCCCCGGATAGTTTGCCACGGGTATATCTGCGCCGGGCAAGCGCAATACGAATTCCGATCCCCACCCGCACAAGCAGACGCAAAAAAAACAAAAAACTACCTGAGTAGTGTACACGCTGTTTGTGATAAAACCGAAACCGGCTACGCCACAAGCGCTCAAATGTCCCCCAGCGCACCTGCCGGCTGCTCTGGGCTTCCAGATGGGCGATGTGGGCTGTGGGTAGGGCATAGACCGACCAGCCCGCCTCTGCCAGACGCAGACACCAGTCCATCTCTTCGCAATACATAAAATAGCCGCCGTCCAATAGCCCCACCTGGCGAATCGCTTCACCCCGCACCATCAGCGCCGCGCCCAGCACAAAGTCCACGGGGAAGGCGTCGGTTCCCTGCCACAGCGCGGCGGGATAGCGCCCATTCAGCGGGCTGTTCAACAGAGTGGGCAAAAAGTGCCGAATCCCCGGCAGATCGGCCAGAGGCAGCAGGTCCAGTACTACCTGGGCCAGCCCCGGAAAGCGAAAAGCCGCGTGTTGGAATCTCCCATCTCCATAGGAAAGATGCGCACCCACCGCGCCCACTCGTGGATTGTCGCGCAAAAACGTAGCCATCTGGCCCAGCGCGTCGGCTTTCACAAGCGTATCCGGGTTTAGAAGGAGAATGAAGTCAGGGATTGGGGACTGGCGATTGGGGAGTGGGGATTGGGGGCTGGAGATTGGCGTGTCGGTTGGTTCGTTGCCCGGGGAAGAAAAGCCAAGCGCGTGGAGTGCCAGATTATTGCCGCCTGTAAAGCCCAAATTTGCGTCGGAGGCGATCAGACGCACGTGGGGAAAGTCCGCCGCCACCATCGCCGGGCTGCCGTCCCCGCTGGCATTGTCCACTACAACCACCTCCACTGCCAGCCAATCCGCGCTGGCCGCGGCGGATACAGCAACACTCTCCAGGCAATCGCGCAGGAGAGAGATGACATTATAGGAGACGACAACGACGGTCAATTTGAGCATCAGACGGTTATTGTGATCCCTTTGGGCCAGAAACAAAAAAGACTTCCATCAGATTGAAGGAAGTCCACACAAGAATTGGTAGAGTTATCATCGGTCTAAAAGAAAAGAGGAGGGGAATAGTTGGCGACGGTCTACTCTCACACAGGGTTACC
>JAHDWH010000112.1 GCA_023384455.1 Caldilineaceae bacterium
TGGGTGTGTTTCCTCGTGTACAACTGATGTGTAAATAGAACACGGATGGACACGGCGGTGTCCTGAGCCTGTCGAAGGGAAAGAACGGATTCACACGGCGCTGTCCTGAGCCTGTCGAAGGGATAGAATCTGTGGAATCTGCCTTCTGATTTTCATCCCTATCGGTGTCAGTCAGTTGTGTTGCCTGATTTCCAAACAAACAGAATAGGCAGAAAGAAGGGCGACGGCTGTGATACAGATCACAACTTGCCTGCGTAGTACGTCACCCGAAGCCCGAATGCTTTTCGCTGTCGGAATGATTGGGCGTTCTGGCTGCATTTTTGCTATACTGGCCTGTCAGATGCCAGAGGCACGCCGTTCGGGTGCTGCCGATTTCGAGTAGTCCTCTCCCAAACGAGAATTCCTGTGCGCGCACTCATTACCGGTATTGCCGGGTTTGCCGGTTCATTTTTGGCCCAGCGCCTGCTGGACGAAACGGGCCTGGAAATTCACGGCGTGATCCACCGCCACGACTGGCGCATCCGCTCGGTGCGTGGACAACTGCACCTGCACAAAGGCGATCTGCGCAACCCGTCCTGGGTGGATGAGTTGATCCGGGAAGTGCAGCCCGACTTTCTGCTGCACCTGGCCGCCTGGAGCGACGTGGGCGGTAGCTGGTCCCAGCCCTGGGTGGCTTACGAGTTGAACATCCACTGCCAGCTCAATCTGCTGGAGGCCGTGCGCCGCTTTGTCCCGCAATGCCGGGTGCTGGTGGTCGGCTCCAACGAAGTCTATGGCCGGGTGCGCCCGCAGGAGTTGCCAGTCAACGAGGATACCCCCTTTCGCCCCAATTCTCCTTACGGGGTGAGCAAAATCGCCCAGGATATGATGGGCTACCAATATTTTTGCAACTATGCCCTGCCGATTGTGCGGGCGCGCAGCTTCAATAATGTGGGGCCGGGCCAGGCCGACGATTTTGTCGCCAGCGCTTTTGCCCGTCAGATTGCCGAAATCGAGGCGGGTCAACGGGAGGCGGTGATACGGGTGGGCAATCTGGCGGCTGTGCGGGACTTCACCGATGTGCGGGATGTGGTAGCGGCGTATTGGCTGCTGGTGCAGCAGGGCCAGGCCGGCGCAGTCTATAATGTGGGCAGGGGTCAGGGCCATTCGATTCAGACGATTCTGGAGATGCTGTTGGGTATGAGCAGTGCGTCGATTCGGGTGGAGGAAGACCCCGCCCGCCTGCGCCCCAGCGACGTGCCGGTGATGATCTGCGACAACCGGCGTCTGGTGGAAGCCACAGGCTGGCAGCCCCGCATCGAGCTGGACCGTACACTTCAGGATGTGCTGGAGACCTGGCGACGGGACATTCTGGGGAACAGGCCCGCTCCAACCGGCGTTTCTGGCTAAGCAAATATCACCCCATCATCCCGCCATCTCAGCCTATCGCTGACTCGACGGCGGCACACTTTTCGGAGAATCTCTATGCCAACCGCATTGATCACCGGCATCACCGGTCAGGACGGCAGCTATCTGGCCGAACTATTGCTGGCCCAGGGCTACAAAGTCATCGGAATGGTGCGTCGCACCAGTACCATCAACTTCGACCGCATCCGCCACTTTCAGGAAGATGTGGAGATTGTCCAGGGCGATCTGCTGGATCAGATGAGTCTGATCAGCATTTTGCAGGAGCATCGCCCCAGCGAAGTCTACAATCTGGCGGCCCAGAGCTTTGTGCCCACCAGTTTTACCCAGCCTGTATTGACCGGCGAATTCACCGCCCTGGGCGTCACCCGTGTGCTGGATGCCATCCGCATTGTGGATCCATCCATCCGCTTCTATCAGGCCAGCAGCAGCGAAATGTTCGGCAAAGTACAGGAAGTGCCCCAGCGGGAATCCACGCCCCTCTACCCCCGCAGCCCCTACGGCGTCGCCAAAGTCTACGGCCATTGGATTACCATCAACTACCGGGAGAGCTACGACATCTTCGCCTGCTCAGGCATTCTCTTTAACCACGAAAGTCCGCGCCGGGGTCTGGAATTTGTCACCCACAAAATCACCAACGCCGTAGCCCGCATCAAACTGGGGCTGGAGAGCGAATTGCGTCTGGGCAATCTGGAAGCCCGGCGGGATTGGGGCTATGCGCCGGACTACGTGCGGGCCATGTGGCTGATGCTGCAACAGGACGCGCCCGACGATTATGTGGTTGCCACGGGCGAGACCCACAGCGTCCAGGAATTTGTGGAGGAAGCCTTCAGCTTTGTCGATATGGACTGGCGGGAATTTGTGGTGCAAGACCCCAAATTCTATCGCCCCGCCGAAGTCGATCTGCTGGTGGGCGACCCATCCAAAGCCGGCGAAAAGCTGGGCTGGGAACCCAGCGTCAGCTTCCGCGAACTGGTGCGGCTGATGGTGCAGGCCGATTTGGAAATCTGGGAACGGCGTCTCAAACAGGCAGCCGCGCTGTCATCGTAAGGCGGACTGTTAGTCCGCCACAGTCTATGCGGGCTAACAGTCCGCTTTACAAAACGGTAAAACATATGCCCGAAACATTGCGTATCTTTGTCAGCGCGACAAACGATTTGGAAGCCGAGCGGGCCGCCATCGGTCAAACCCTGGCCGAGCTGCCCGTGCAGGTCGGCGTGGAGATTCGCCGCAGCCCGGTCACAGGCATCAACTACGACAATCTCTTTGAGCTGATCGCCAATGTGGACCGCTTCTACTTTCTGCTGGGGCGGGACATTACCGCGCCGGCCGGGGCCGAGTGGCAGCTTGCCCTGCAATTGGAGCGCTCGATCTTTCCCCTGCGTCTGGCCGGCTCCCGCACATCCGCCGGTCAGGAATTTTTGCACTACTGGCCTCTGCGCTGGAAAACCTTCCAGAATCGGGGCCACGTGGCCCAACTGGTCGGCCTGGATTTGATTCAAATTCTGCTCCATCCCACCAACCGCTACGGTCTTTCGGTGACAGAAATGGCCGCGCTCCAGGGTCACAAAAAGAAGCTCTCCGAGGGGCTGGTGGCCGAAATGGACGAGCCGGGGGGCGCAGGCGGCGGCGGTATCCTATTAGACCCCACCCACCGGGATGAAATTGACTCCGACTCGCTTTAGTGTAATAGAGGAATATCTATGGGACTGAAAGAAAAAGTAACTGCATTTGTTGTGGGTCTGCTTCTTGAGAAGCCAACCCGCAACCAGAGCTATGCGGAATTGGCCCAAAAATTGGAGGAGGCAGGACAGAGCATTCAGACCCGTCTGTCGGGCAAAGACTATACCGAATTCAACCACCGGGTGCTTTCCCACATCATCGGCATCGAGCGCTGGGGACAGAGCCGCCTGCGGGTGCTGCAGGGCCACCCTCTGCTCCAGGACGAATACAACAGCTATCGCCCCGCCCGTGACCTGCCCTGGGAGGAACTGGTCGGGCAATTCAGCGCCACCCGGGCCGAGACAGTTGCCCTGGCCCGGGCACTGAGCGATGCAAAAATCGACCCGGACAGAACTGTCCTGCACAACCAATTCGGCCCCATCTCTGCCCGTGCCTGGCTGCGCTATCTGCAAACCCACGCCAGCCGGGAGATTATGCAGGTCCGCTAGTGGCAGACAAGCCGATTGCCAGCCAGGAGAGATCGCTGACCGGTCTGTGGGTTCTATTGATCGCAGGTATCTTTGCCTGGGCACCCGCCACCTATCCCGGTTATTGGCAAGCCCTGGAAGGCTTTGCGCCGGTCTTCAATGCGCCCTACGCCACAGCCCTGGCCGACATCGCAGCCCAGCCTGATCTCTGGCGGGGCAGTGGCAGCGCTACCTTCCTGCTGGCCCGCCCCCTGATTCTGCTGGGAATGCCCGCAACCGCGGCTGTGCGCTGGAGCTTCGTTCTCGCCTTTGTAATGGGCAGCCTGGGCGTCTATTTTTGGTTGCGCCCCCGTTTTGGTGACCGCAGCGCGGGGCTGGCCGGGCTGCTCTACACGCTTCTTCCCCCCTTTCTTGCCACTGTTTATATCCGCGGTTCCCTGTCCGATGCGCTGATTCTGGGGCTGTGGCCTCTGGTTCTGGCCGGGCTATCCGTCTATGTCCAATCCCGCAGCCCCGCAGCCATCGGCGTGACAGTGATCTCCCTGCTCTGGATTTGGCGAACCCAGGCCGGGCTGGCCCTCTTTGTTACCCTTCTGGCGCTGGCCTATGTACTGTGGGTAGAGCGGGATCGGTTGGCTCTGCTCACGACGGCGGTCACTGGTCTGGCGGGTCTGCTCAGTTTGCTCCCCGTCTGGCAGAGCCGGACCCCCGCGCCGGTTGATTTTTACGATCACTTCGTCTACTTCTTCCAGTATTTCGCGGGTGGCTGGCAGACTGCGCCCAGCATCCCCGGCTGGCAGGACGGCTATCCCTTTCAGTTGGGCTTTGCCGGGCTTGCCTTTGCCGGCGGCTCCCTCTGGCTGCTCTGGCTGAAATACCGGGAGAATCACTCCCTGCCCGGCCTGGGCATACGCCGGTCCGTCTTCTTCTCTGCCGCGCTCTTTGTTCTGCTATTGCTGCTGACCCTGGCCCCCTCTGCCTTCTTCTGGCAGATCAGCGGCGCGGACCGGCTGCTCACCTGGCCCTGGCAACTGCTCCTGCTGGGACTACCCTTCTTGGCGTTGCTGGGCGGCAGCCTGCCCAGCCTCAACGCCGCCCTGGCCTGCCGGGGCTATTGGGCGGCACTGCTCGCCCTGGCGCTGATGAGCAGCTATCCCTATCTGACAGCCGAGTTTACCCGCTACACACCGCCCGCTCTCCCGGTGGCGGTCTACGGCCCACAAGGGGAGCTGGTTTTACTGGAAGCCAATCTGACTGAATCCAATGCAGGTGGCAATGACGCACGACTGGAGACCGTCTGGCAACCCTTGCAGCCGCTGGATTTTGACTACAATCTCTTCTTCCAGGCCCTGCGCCCTGTCAACGCTGGCGATTCCTATGAGGTTGTGGCCCAGTTGGACCGCCAGCCCCTGACCGATTCACCGGCCACCACCTGGCAACCGGGCACAATTCTTACGGCCACCTATACCCTTTCCCTGCCCCTGGACCCAGCAAGCGCCAATCTGCGCTACTATTTTGGCTATTACAATTGGCAGGACGGCACCCGGCTGCCAATGAACGGCGGGCTGGACGACAAAGCGGTGCTGTTTGGGAAATGAAAAATAGTGAATGGTGAATAGAGAATAGCGAATGGTGAATGACGGGCCACGCAATACGCAATACGCAATATACAACCCGCCGCTTTTGCGCGACGGCTTCTTCTGGCTCGCCCTGGCCCTGACAATCTTTGCCCTTGCTCCCTTTCTCAAGCCCGGCTACTTTTGGGGGGCCAACGACGCCCGCCATCACGTCTACTTTCTCTTTGAATTCGACCGGCTCTGGCAGGACGGGGTCTGGTGGCCCCGCTGGAGTCCCGACTTTGCCTTTGGCTACGGCTATCCCTTCTTCAATATCTACGGCCCTTTCAGCCACTTTCTGGCAGAGATACTCCACTATTTCGCAAAATTCGATTTTGTAGAGTCCATAGAGATCGTCTTTGGCCTCAGTATCCTTGCCAGCGCAGGGGCAATGTACGGCTACGTGCGCTCTCTGGCTGGGCGCACGGCTGGGCTGCTGGCGGCGGTGGCCTACACCTATGCGCCCTATCATCTGCTGGTTCTATACGTGCGGGCCAATCTGGCCGAGAGTATGGCCTTTCTTTGGCTGCCCCTCTGTCTGTGGGCCTTCCGCGCTTGCGTGCGCCAGCCCTCTTTCCGCTCCATCTTTGGCGCGGCCCTGGCCTACGCTGGGCTGGTGCTCACCAGCAATTTGGTCTGGGTGCTCTTTACCCCACTGCTGATGCTCTACATTCTGGCCCTGCTCCTCTGGCCGGGAAGAGACGAAGACCGGGAAGGAATCGGCTCAATCGTCCGTCGGGCTTTCGCCCCCTTTACCGGGGCTGTGGCTGGGCTGGGTCTGAGCGCCATCTTCTGGCTGCCGATGCTCCTGGAACGTCAATACGTGCGGGTGGATCAGTGGTTCGATGGCCGCTACAACTTCCGGGATGATTTTGTCTATTTCTTTCAGTTTTTCAGCCCCTATTGGGATTTTGGCATCAGTCTGCCTGGACCGGTGGATACCCTGGGCTTTCAGATTGGGCCGGTTCTGCTGCTCTTTGCCCTGCTGGGCGGGCTGACCGGATGGAAGCTCCGTTTCCTGCGCCCAGAGGTCGCTGCGCTGGCTGTCGCGGGCGTGGCAGGGGCGGCCCTGAGTTGGGTGCCCCTGGCCCCCCTTTGGGATTGGCCGCTGCTGGGTTCGATCCTCCAGTCAGCCCAATTCCCCTGGCGCTGGCTGCCCCTGGCCGTTGTAGGTTTTTCTGTGTTGGCTGGTCTGCTGCTGGTCAATAGCCATAGAGAGCCTGCCGACGCCAAACTCTCTATGCCTGTCTTTGTCCTACTGGCCGTGACAATCCTGAGCAGCTACCCGCTCTTGCAGGTGCAGACAGTCCCCCCGGCAGAAGGCCCGGTCGGGTTGGCCGCACTGATGCGCTTCGAGCGGGACGCCGACGAGATGACCGGCAGCACGGCCTGGGTGAAAGAGATTCCCACCTGGAGTCCTATGGCCGAATACTACATCAATCTGGACAAGGCCGGCCGGCCCGTGACGCCGGTCACCTCCAAAGTGGATTACGAAGCGGTGGACTACAGCACAATTGCCGTCGGCTCGGTGGCCCACAGCACAGTAATGGAGGAAGTCTATTTTTGCACGGACCCCGGCGACCGGCCCAATATCTGTGGCCCCCGGGATGACCGGCGCATTGTCTTCAACCACTTCTACTACCCAGGCTGGCGGGCCTGGCTGCTGGACGGCCAACACGGCCAGCCTGTGCAGGAATTGCCCATTATCCCCGAAAGCGAAGGAACCCTGGGCCGGATGACTGTACCTGTGCCAGCGGTGGGCGAGGGCTTTATTCTGTTGCGCTATGGGGATACACCGCCGCGTACTGTCGGCCAATGGATTTCGATTACTACTCTATTAACGCTGCTGGGAGGTGTCTTCTTTTTCAGAAGAAAAGAAATGTAAATGTAATGGCCCGTGCGTTGCATAATC
The DNA here is from genome assembly GCA_023384455.1 of Caldilineaceae bacterium. Lineage (GTDB taxonomy): Bacteria > Chloroflexota > Anaerolineae > Caldilineales > Caldilineaceae > JACQGT01. The sequence goes on from JAHDWH010000112.1 coordinate 7,083, forward strand.
GTCTGTGCTCTGGTAGGCTTGCGTTCAACCAGACCCTCCATCCCAATCCCACGACATCCCCTCCTGGGAGGCATCCGATTGGAAACGCATACACTAACCGGCAGCGGCTGTTATCTTCCTGCGGTTGATCCAATGGAGATGCGGATTTTGGCCGCCAAATATGGCGAGCCAGTTCGCCGTTGGGCCACGATTGAGACCGATGATTATCTGGCTACCCAGCGCTGGCGGCCTATACCCGACCGACGGGGTGAAGTCATTTTTATCATCCGCCAGCCCAATGGCGAGATTCTGCTCCACAGCAAACAGCGCTACGAACAGCCCATCTACCGGCTGCCCACAGGCGGTATTGAACCCAGCGAAGCTGTGGAAGATGCGCTCCTGCGCGAAGTGGAGGAGGAGACAGGCCAGTCGGTGATTATTCGCCGTTTTCTCGCGATCCTCAATTGCCATTTTCGGCGCAACGGCTCCAGCATCCCCTTCACCAGCTATCTCTTCTATCTGGAAAGCCGCACCCGGCTGATTCTGCCCGACGAGGACGACGAGCCAGCCGAGTTCCAGACAATGCCGGTTCAAGGCCTGCCCCACGTGGCCGCCAATCTGCGTGCGCTCAACGGCAGGCGCAAAGGCTGGGGTTATTGGCGCTCCCTGGCCCACGATCTGGTCCACGATCTGCTGGGGCAGAACTCCCAATTCAACTGAGAATGCGTTCCCATCCACTCCCCCCAATCGTACCTGTTCAGCCACCCCACCCTACCCTTCTCCATTCTAGAGAGGGAACGGGAGCGGCTCCTCCCCACGATGGGGGAGGTTGGGAGGGGATCTGTCATTTGACCAGCGCTGCGTCCAGGGCTTCGGCCAGAGTACGGGCACCGATGGCTTCGATGTCGTCGGGCATCTCGTCCCCTTTGCGGCGCAGGGCATTGCGGGGCACAATCACCCGCTTAAAGCCCAGTTTGGCCGCTTCGCGCATACGCCGGGGCAGATGGCCCACACTGCGCAGCTCCCCGCTCAGACCGATCTCACCCAGAATCACCAAATCGGCGGCTACAGGCACATTGCGATAGCTGCTGGCTATGGCCGCGGCAATCGCCATATCCGCGGCCGGTTCGCCGATCTTCATCCCGCCGATGACATTGACAAAGAGGTCCTGGGTGCTCAGATTCAGCCCTACCCGCTTGCTCAGCACCGCCGTCACCAGCAGCAGCCGGTTGAAATCCACCCCATTGCCTGTGCGCCGGGGCTGGCTGAAAGCTGTGGCGCTGGCCAGGGCCTGCACCTCCACCAGCAGGGGACGGCTGCCCTCCATCGGCACGGCGATGGCGCTGCCCGAGGCATTGGGCAGCCGCTCGGCCAGGAAAAGCTCGGAAGGATTGGCGACTTCCGTCATCCCCCCCTCGCTCATCTCAAAGACGCCCACTTCGTTGGTGCTGCCGTAGCGGTTTTTGATGGAGCGCAGCAGGCGATAAGCGTGAAATCGTTCGCCCTCCAGTTGCAGCACCGCATCCACCATATGTTCCAGGACACGGGGGCCGGCAATCGTTCCCTCTTTCGTCACGTGGCCGACGAGAAAGAGAGGGATATTCTCCTGTTTGATCAGCCGCAGCAGGTGGGCCGTACAATCCCGCACCTGAGAGACCGTCCCGGCCGCGCTGGCGTTGGCGCTGCTGTGGATAGCCTGGATCGAATCGACGATGACCAGGGCCGGTTTCATCTGGCCGATGCGTTCCAGAATCTGCTCCAGAATGGTGTCGGCCAAAATATAGAGCCGTTCATCGGTGATGCCCAGCCGGGTCGCGCGCCGTCCGATCTGATAGGCGCTCTCCTCGGCGCTGACGTAGAGAACTTTGCCCCCCTGGCCCGCCACATCCGCGGCCATCTGCAAGAGCAGAGTACTCTTGCCAATGCCCGGATCGCCCCCCACCAGAATCCCCGCGCCGGGGACAATCCCGCCGCCCAACACCCGGTTCAGCTCCCCATTGCCCAGCACCAGCCGCCGGGATGGCTCCGCGGGGATAGTGGGCAGGGAGAGTGGCTCCGGCGCGCCCACCAGGGATGCGCCGCTGGTGCTGCCCGCTATGGGCGGCTGGACAACCATCTCTTCCAGGGTATTCCACTCGTCGCAGTCCGGGCATTTGCCCATCCACTTCATCTGCGCGCCGCCACATTCCGAGCAGACATAGCGTACTTTTGCTTTGGTTGCCACAGATCACCTGCTTTGTCAGTGGGAAGACGGTTCCCGATTTACGGATTGATTCGGAACAAATGTTCTTATATTGTAATCCATAGGGTGGCGATGCCGCAAAGTGTGGGCCGAAACGTGAAACGTGAAGACGTGAAACGTGAAGACGTGAAACGTGAAGTCGTGAAGTCGATCCACTTCCCTCCCTGGAATAGGGAGGGGTAGACTGGGGTGGCTGAACAGTTACAAAAAAACTGGGGACCAGGAAAATATCCCTACTCCCCAGTCCCCAGTCCCCAGTCCCCAGTCCCGGCCCCCTACTTTGCCCACTCGATCCCCTGCTCCAGCCAGTTGGGCAGATCTGCTCCCAGACGCAGCCGACGCTCCGGGCTGCCTCCGGTCAGGGGCATCACCCAGACGCCCCATTCGCCGCCCCGGTTGCTGATAAAGGCCACCTGTCGCCCGTCCGGGCTGACCACCGGCAGCCCGTCGTTGGCCGGGTTGTTTGTCAGTCGGGTGACCACATTGCCCCCGGCATCGGCGCTGTACATCTCCCAGTTGCCGTCCCGGGATTCGCTCATAAAGACAATTGTCTGGCCATCCGGGGACCAGACCGGTCGCGAATCAGATTTGTTATTCGTGACAGGTCTCTGCTGCCCACCCTTGCTGTCCATTGTCCAGACGCCGCAACTTTCGCCGCTGATGTCACAGCCCTTATATGCGATGCGGTCTGCCGACGGATGCCAGTCCGGGTCCAGCCCAAAGGCAATCTCCAGCGCGGCTTCTCCGGGAGCAATCGGCTGGGCATAGACCCGCCAGCGGCGATCCCCGTGACGGGTGCTGGCAAAGACCACCGCATCCCCCGCCGGACTCCAACTGGGCACAGTGTCCTCCTGATGGCTGGTCAGACCGGCCATGCGTTTGTCTGCCATCTCCCAAATGCCGATGCCCAGCACATCGCTGCGCACGCTGCGCACCACCAGCCGGCCCCCATCGGCTGACAGGTTGGGCTGGGAGGCGTCGACCAGTACCAGCGCTGGCGAATCCCCAGCCGCCAGGTCCATCGACCAGATAGCGGACCGGCCATCCGGGTCCCGGCCAGGATAGAAGATACGCCCAGCCGGGGAAGGGGGTGGCGGGGGCGTAACAACCGCCACGGCTTCGGCGTTGCGAGTTTCCACAAAGTCCGAATCACCGATGACCCAGGCGTTCTGGCTGCCGTCGGTCTTCACAGCCACCTGCCACCAGGTGTGATCCGGCGAGACACCCACAATCGCAACCGATTCATCCGCGGCCAGACTGCCCACCACCGGGTAGAGTGTGCCCGGCCCGGCCCGCAGGTTCAGGGCGACCAGTGCCGTCAACTGGGCTGAGTCGCCATCCGGCGCGGGATTGACCGGGGCGTTGCTTCCATTCCCGGCTGCTGGCGCAAGAGCCACCTCTCCCGCGGCCGTGGCCTGGCGGTTGTCCCGGCTGATGACCGGTGCCCAACGCAGATGGGAACCGGCAAGGGGCAGAACGGCAGCCGCGTCCGCCGAGCGGGGCAGCCAGATAAGCTGATCCTTCTGTGGCAGATGAATCACTGCGCCGCTGCCGTCCCCGGCCCACAGCACCTCGGCCACCCCCAGATATTCTTCGGGCCGTTCCGGGGTATATTGGAAACCGTCGGCAGAGATGCGCTGCATCACATACGGCGCATCCACGCCAAATTCGGCGGGCTGGCTGACAAAGCTGAGCACTGAGCCATCCGCGCTCTCGTAGGCGCTGTGGAAAAGGCGGATCGGCTCTTGCGCCGACGGACCCAGGGGGGGCAGACCGATGGCCAGGGCCTCGGCCTGGCCAGATGCCGGGTTTACCCGGCTCAGACCGGGAATGGCGTAGATTAGCAGATTGCTGGTGACATAGCCGACCGAACCGTCCTGCCCCCAATTCCAACCGCAGCAGAGAGTCGCATTGGGGTCGTCGCTGGAAAGTTCGGTCAGGGTGGCGTCGGCCAGCGCGAGCAGGGCAATGCCCCCGGCTTCGGGCCAATAGCCGAAATTGACCAGCAGCCGCTGCCCGTCCGGTGACCAATCACCGGGGGCAAAGAAGCGGACCGCCGTCCGGGGTGGACTGTTGGGTGCCGGGTAGGGATCGCTGGGCAGAATCGTCGTATATTCGGTGGCCTCCCCCGCGGGGATCAGGGCCACACCATTCAGCCCAAAGGCAATCTGGGAGCCATCCGGCGAAAAATGGGGCGCAGAAAGACGGCTGGTGATGTGGGCCGCCGGATCATTTTCGTCGTAGACGCCGCCCTCCACTTTGACGATTTCCGTGCCGTATTGGGGGTTGGCCTCGACCAGCCGGTTGCCGCTGATGTAGACCAGCCGGGCATCCACCGGGGATACGTCGAAGTCCGTGATGGGGTCCGACTCCTGGGTGAATTGGGTTAGGGTTACGCCGTCGCTCTCCAGGCGCACAATCTGCCCGTCGTGTAGAAAATAGAGAGCCGCGGGCAATATCTCGCGCAGAACGGCCCGGGTGGGGCGCTGTGTGGGTTCGGCGGTAGCTGTGGCGGGGGCAGAAGCGGAGAGAGATGTGGGTGTGCGAGTGGGAAGAACCGCTGTCATCTGGCTGCTTCCTGGGGGGGGAAGGGGCGTCGGCGTCTCCGGATCGTCACCGCCACAGCCCGCCAGCAAAAATAGCAGCCACACAATACCTACGAATACACGACGGCGCAAATAGCTGTCTGGTTGCGAAGGTTCTCGCCGGGTGCGTGACCCGGCGAGAGCCTTCGTAAATGTGAGTGGACTTACGCCGCACTGCACTCGCCGCACTGAACCATTCCCCATTGCAACCTCCTTAACAAAATCGTCGCGCACAGCGGCTGTTTCGCCGGGTAACTGCGCACCCCCACCCACCCGCCCCCCCTGTGGGGGAGGAGTCGTTCCACTTCCCTCCCTGAAACTGGAATGGGGAGGGGCAGGGTGGGGTGGCTGAACAGGTACGTTTCATCGTAACTGCGCACCCCCACCCAACCTCCCCTACTGTGGGGGAGGAGTCGATCCACTTCCCTCCCTGGAATGGGGAGGGGCAGGATGGGGTGGCTGAACAGGTACTTCGCCGGCAAAGGAACGCCATTGCAGAAAGTGGAGTTCCCAAACTTGTATGCCCCCTATTGTAGACGCATGCAAGCGTTTCTTCAAGCGCGGATGGGGCGCGTCTACTCATCCCCCAGCCAATCTGTGGCCCGTGGATGCGGTGGCTTCTTCCAGCCAGGCCAGATAGAGCAGCGCGTCTGCTCTGCTTGCGCCGCACATCTCGGCAGACGGTTGCAGCTCCGCGCAGACAGCAGGACGTTCTGGCTTGCCAAAAAGCAGACACCGGAAGTCGTCGCTCAACTGAACACAGGGCACACCCGCGGGTTTGCCGCCCGGCATTCCAGGAATGGGCGAGGAGATGGAGGGGGCAATGCAGCAGGCAGCGCAGAGGGGGCGACATTCCATCAGACGCCCCGCCCGCCAGCGCTCGCCTCACACCCACCTGCCCGGTCAGATGTGGGCCGGTGGGTGAAGTAGTCCGGTTGCCGCGCATGGCTCAGGGAGATCTGCCCCGGCGCGGGGTTTTCCCATAGCAGGCGGCGGATGGCCGGGTCGTCGGGTGGGTGGGCGAGGGCGAAGGTGTAGGGCATTGGGAGTTGGGGTCGGTTGAAAGCAACAGGACAGACGAATTAGGTAGAGCAGATCGGTGTTTGAACTAATTCAAATTTTTTTGTATACTGAGCCAGGGTATTAAAATTTTCTCTCAAATATTTTAATACCCTGGACTTGATTCAAATTTTGAAGGAGAATTTTACATTGTGGACCCATCCCGATTTGTCGTTGAGAGCCCGGGTGAACTGATTCCCATACACGGCATCCGCGGAGCGTCGTTTGCCTTTCTGCCCGATCTTCTGCCGCCCCAATGGGAATGGCCCATTGAACTCTGGCCGATACTCCTTGACGCCCATCGCGAATTGGCCCGGCTGGACGGCATCGGTTCCCACCTGCCCGATCCCAATTTGCTGCTCCGCCCCTTGCAGAACCGGGAATCCGAGCGCTCATCCCGGTTGGAGGGAACTTTCACCAATCCTCAGCAGCAGATGCTCTTTGAACTGGAACCCTATCTTCCCCAATCGGTGGAGGACCCGGCCAATGCCTACCGGGAGGTGGCAAACTATGCCCGTGCCCTGCGCGTGGGTCTGGAAATGATAGCGGAGGAGCGCCCTTTTTCCCAATCGATGATGCGTGAGCTGCATCAGACTCTTCTGGACGGCGTTCGGGGGTCTGACTCTCATCCGGGGACATTTCGCCAGGTTCAGGTACAGATTGGCCGTCCGCCGCGCTTTGTTCCGCCGCCGCCCTTCTATTTGCCGGAGCGATTGGATAATCTGGAGCAGATCGCCCGCCGGGAAGAACGAATGGTCGATCCTCTCGTCGATCCCTTCCTGTTGCACTACTATTTCGAGGCAATTCATCCCTTTGAGGATGGCAATGGCCGCGTGGGGCGTCTTCTGCTCGCCCTGATGATCACCAAATGGTGTGGGCTATCCAACCAGTGGCTCTATATGAGTGCTTATTTTGATGCCAATCGGGATGAGTATCTGGACCGACTTTTACGGGTGAGTACGGAAAATGACTGGAGCGGCTGGATACGTTTCTGTCTGTTAGGGGTAGTCGCACAGGCGGTGGATACAGCGCGGCGATGTGAACGGCTGGTGCGTTTGTCCGCATCCTATAAGGAGCGAGTCAACCGATTGGGGGGAAGCTGGCGGTTGCAGAGCATTGTGGACGCGCTTTTTGTCACACCGGTTGTTCAGATATCGTCGTTGGCCGAACGCTACGAAGTCACCTACCCTACCGCCAAAGCGGATGTAGACAGACTGCTCTCTGTTGACATTCTGCTGGAAATTCCGGACAGTTCGCCAAAATCCTACGTTGCGCCGGAGATTCTAGAGATCACCTATGAGTAGCCAACTCACCGGGTAAATAGCCGCGCCTCTCCCGCCGCAAAGAGTACCCCTTCCCCGGCCACCTCCCACCTCTGCCGGGGCGGACCCGAAGTTGGCGATGAAGGCGTACTGCACCCCATCTGCGCCCATCACCCACGGGCCCCGCAGCAGGCCGCCGCCCGCATCCACCGGACCGCCTGCTGTGGCCGCGGTGGTTGCCCCGTCTACACCAGAGAAGACGGCGAAGCCCACATCCACCAGCACTGCGCCGGGCAGCAATCCTGCCGTGCGCGGCTTTCCACATCCAGCGCTGCGCGGCCAGGGCCCGTTCCCGCCAGTGGTCGGCCCGGTCGATGCCGGGCTGCGCGGCCAGTGTCGCCAACCCAGCCGCGTAGTTGAAATTGGACTGGTACGCCCCGACAGATGTAACCGGAGCGTACCAGAAATCTTCTCGTTACCCCCAGGCTCACCCCACCCAAACCGCATTCGTAATACGAATCACCACCGGGTTGGGCCATTTGTTGTCGTTGTGCAGCCGCTGGGCGCGCATGGCCGAGATGTGCAGCGCGTGCTCGTCCTGATACCAACTGGCTTTGGGATTGACCTTCGGGCGGTATTCGAGGACCTGGCCGGACTGGCCCAGGACCTCCACTTCGGTCGCTTCACTGGCGCGCACCTCTTCCAGGCGGATCACCTTGCGCTCCCCTTTGGGCCAGGGCTTGCCGGTGATGATAGCATAGATGGTGTCGCTCTGCGCGGCCCGAGTATACCAGACGTCGTGATCCAGGGTTAGGGCGGCCCGGATGACCGGCAGGGGGCGCACATTGTAGATGGCTTCGTGATTCACAAAGAGCCAGAGGGCCAATTCCATAATGCGATCCGTCTGCTGGAAGGGCAGTTCGCCGTCGGGCTTGGGTCCCACATTCAGGAGCAGGTTGCCCCCTTTGGCCCGGGTTTCGATCAACATTTCGATAAGCTTCGTGCCCGATTTGTACGTTTCGTGGGTCGGCTTGTAGGCCCACTGGGTTCCCAGGGTGAAGTTCGCCTCCCAGGGGCCGGGCAAGGGCTGGTTGGGAATATGCTGCTCCGGCGTCGCCATATCGCCCCGGGTGACGAGGGTTTGGGGCGACAGTTCCCAGGTCAACTGCTTCAATCCCTCGGCCTCGCCGTCGAAGAAGAGCATATCGATAAAGCCGTAGTTGGTGAGCAGTTCGGTCACCTGGGCCTTGTTGTGGGCCATCAGTTCCGGGTTGTTGCGCGGGTTGGCCTCGGGCCGGGCACGGCTTACGGGATGGCCCTGGCGATGGAGCAGCCAGAAGTCGTCGGGGGAGAAGTAGAAGCCGATGGCGATCCCCCAGCGGCGGAAAGCGTCCACAATCTGGCGGGTGATGTCCTGGCCGTAGGGTGTGTTCAGGCTGTTGAAGTCGGTGGTGGCGGTCTCGAACATACAGAAACCGCTGTGATGTTTGGTGGTGAAGACCACATATTTGACCCCCGCCACTTTGGCCTGGCGGGCCCACTCATCCGGATCGAAGCGGGTGGGGTTGAAGGTCTTGGGCAGGTCGTGGATAAAGCGGGTCAAGTAATCTTCCGACGCGCCCACCATCGAGTGGCTGATGACGCTGCCCAGTTGGGAGTCCAGGCTCCAGTGGATAAAGAGACCCAATGCCTGCTCTGTGAACCAGGCGGCCCGGGCCGGATCGTTACCGGAATGGACGGATGCCGACTGGACGACGTTGGCCAGACCCGGTGTTTCGGCTGTGGATTGTTCTGTCATGGGTGTTATTCCTTTTGTCTGGGGGTTGAAAAGCGGCACTCGTCCTGTACAACCTGCATCATCCAGCGCATACGGCCCACACCGGTGCCCGCGGCCAGAGAACCCGCAGTGGTGATATTCATCCCACCCCTGGCCCCTGCTTTGCGAAAGTCCTCGACGATGCGTGCCCGAATCTCCTCCGCCGAGCCGTTGCGCAGCAGAAACGGGGGTAGCTGACCCTGAATCCAGGCGTCGGGCATTTTTTCGCGGATCAGCCCCGCATCCACCGTCGGCCCGTAATTTACATCTCGTATGCCCAGCGCGTACTGCTGGTCCAGCAGATGGCCCATCGCGCTGTCCGAATGCTGATAGCGGCGGGCCGTGCCTGGGGCCAGCGCGTTCAGCACCCGTTCCAAGACAGGGAAGCAATAGGTAAGGTAGAGTTCCGGGTTGAAGAGGGCGCTGTTGTCATCGGTGATCCACCAGCCAGCTTCGCTGTTGGCGCTGAACCGGCGCAGGATGCGGTTGAACTCTATCATCTTTTCGGCCAGGAGTTCAGTCAACCGGGCCATCAGCGCCGGGTGGTCAAACATCCAGTAAAAAGCCGTCTCCGGGTGAATGATCGAAGTGATGATAGTGGCGGGTCCCCGGCTGCCCGTGCCCAGTTTGGGCAGCACTTTGCCCGCCTTCTCCCGCTCCTCCCACTCCCGCAGAAAGGCGTCGGGGAAGCTCCAGCTTTCCAGGTCTGTGGCCTCGGCCCGATCCAAAATCCGGGCGAATTCATCCGGGTCTTCGGTCTCCGGCGTCAGCCAGGGGGTGCTGCCTTCCAGATAGAGAAATTCGCAACCGAAGAGATTTTCGATACGTTTGGGGCTGTGCTGCCAGGTGTCCTCGTCGAAAAAGGTCTTGCCCACATAGGCTTGCGTCACCTGATTGACCTGCCGGTGCAGATCGTCCCGATAGGCTTTGTCCTGGTAGTAGCGGATGGTGGACGAAGCCGGGGCAAATTCAAAAATCCAGTGGTCATCCGGCGAGAAGGAGAGCGAACAGCGGGGTTTGGCAGTGGTAAATGTCTGGCACAGTTCGTTTTCGGCCCAGAACGCCTGGGCATCCAGGGAGCGGGTTAGCTCCAGAAAGTCCTGCTCGATAATAGGCATTGGGGTCTCCTGGGGTAGAAAGTGAATCGTTGGGTCAATTCACGGCGAACAATGAGACCTGCAAACAACAGTCAGCCATCGGTAGTCCGCAATCTTTAGTCCGCAGCCACCAGTCCAAAGTCCTGAGTGGAGTCTGCTCCTGTAGCGGTCTACTGACACTATCAGTATAGGCGTATTCTGGGCGGATGAACAGTTTGGAAGGCAACCTCCGGCTGTTTTGATCGCCGGTAGGCTATGCTATGATTAGGGGAGGATATTTGTTTGACCCATTTGGAAATGAGGAGTGCAATGATCGAAGCCGTCACCTTCGATTTCTGGGATACCATCGCCATCGACGATTCGGACGAACCAAAGCGTGCGGCTATGGGGTTGCCCAGCAAACCCGAAGCCCGGATTCAGCTTTTCGCAGCCCGCGTCACCCAAAATCATCCCGAAATTAGTTCAGAGCAGGCTACCGCAGCTTATCAATACGCCAACCGCAACTTTAGTGACGAATGGCACTCACAACACCGCACCCCCGGCGTGGCCTCCCGTTTGTACGACGCCTATGACTTCTTAGGTCTGCGCCCGGAGCCGGGTAAATTTGCCGGGCTGATGCGGGAGGTGGACGAGCTGGTGCGGGAGATTGAGGATATGGAAGTGCGCATCCCGCCGGATTTTGCGCCGGGTGTCCACGGCACGCTGGAACTTTTGCGCCAGCAGTACAAACTGGGCATTATTTCCGACACCATCCACACCACCGGGCGGGGGCTGCGCTATCTGTTGCAACGCCAGGGGCTGCTCCAATACTTCAGCTACTTCATCTTTTCTGACGAAGTGGGGGCTTCCAAACCCGCGGCCAAAGTATTCCGCCAGGCAGCGCTGGGAATGCAGACCGCGCCCAGCGAGATTGTCCACATCGGCGACCGGGAGAGCAACGATGTGACGGGCCCCCAGGCGATTGGGATGAAGGCCATCCTCTTCACCGGTATCAAAGATCGGGGTGGCGAAAAGAGCCGGGCCAACGCCATCTGTCGCAGCTATGCGGAGATGCCCGACATCATCCGCCGCCTGCCTGTCTATACGCCGCCTGTCTTCCAGCCCATTGATCGCTATCCGACCTATTTGTAGGGATTGGGGAATGGGGAGCGGGGAGCGGAAAGTTGCAGTTCCGCATACAATCCCTCTGCCCGGAAAATCCCTCGCGAGACACCCGATGCTCAATACTAATTCTTTGGCCGAAGAATTCATTTCTGCCTTCCCGGAAAAATTGCGCGGCCCCCGCACGATTGGCCGGGAGGCCGAACATCCGCTTGTGGACAAGATGGGCGTCTTTGTAGATGTCTCGCAACTCTTCCCCCAATTGGCCGCACCCGGCGATCTGACGCCCAAATTTGATGCAGCTTATCCCGATTTGACCGTAGGGCTTTCCGGGCCGGAATTTAGCTACGCGCTGGAGGTGGGCAAGGGAACTATCGAAATCAACACCCGCCCCTGCGCCGATCTTTTCCAGGTGGAGCAGAGCTATCGGGCGGCCCTGGCCCGGCTGACCGAGGCCGCGGCTACACGGGATTGGCGGGTGCTTGGCTATGGCATCCAGCCGGTTTCGCCCCCTTCGCTCCCCCTGCTCACACCCAAACAGCGCTACGAGGCTTTGCTGGAACGGATGGGCGACGAGTGGTTCTGGTATGCGGTCACGGCCAGCGACCAGACGCAGATCGACATTGCCCGGCCCGAACTGCTCACCCAACTCAACACCGGCCTGCTGATGGCCCCGGTGATTATCGCACTCTGCGCCAATTCGCCGGTCGTCGGCGGCCAGCTTTTGGGCTTTGCCTCGTCCCGCGAAGGCCATATGTGCAGCACCACCCCCTTTGACCAGCGCCACGGAATGCCCATCACCGCCTACGATTCCATCGAGGAGTTCATCACCCGTCTCTGCCGCCTGGATTCCCTGTTGCGGCGGGAAGGCCCGCTTCTGTTGCCAGACCGGGAGCGGTTCGATGCGAAACTGGCCGGAGGACGGGCCGATTTTGAGACGTTTCTGCTCCACGACCACTACATCTGGCACAGCGCACGCCTGCGCACGGCCTACGCTACGATTGAACTGCGCCCGGCTTGTCAGCAGCCCGGCAATGAGTCTATGGCGGCCTGCGCGCTCTGCCTGGGGTTGACCGAAGCCGCCGAGACCATCCACAACTTTGTGACTGAGCGCTTGGGTGTTAACTATTGGCTGCGGATGCGTTCCTGGCATCGCTGGGTCATCACCTCTGGCCTGGCCGCGCCGGAACCGGCCCAGGGCTTTCTGGAGCATATCCTGCACCTGGCCGAGGATGCGCTGGCGGCCCGGGGGCTGGGCGAGGAAGTCTACTTCGCGCCCCTCTGGCAGCGGCTGGAGAAAAAAGAAAACCCGGCGCAGGCCATACGCCGGGTCTTTCTGGAACGGGGAATGGAAGGGTTGTTGGAAGATGCGTGGATACGGTAACTGCTCACCCCCACCCAACCTCCCCCAGCTTGGGGGAGGAGTCGATCCACTTCCCTCCCTGGGATCAGGAGGGATAGGGTGGGGTGGCTGAACAGGTACCAGCCCCGCTCCCATCATCCCTTATTCTACCCTGCCCACCAAATAGCGGTGATGCGCCCAGATGGCCTTTACCTGCCAGGGCAGGGGCGCGTGGTCCAGCCAGGCATACTTCATCACCCGCGCGCGCAGGTCGGGCTGTTCCCCCATATAGTAGGCCATTGTACTCCACTGCCAGCCCTCCCCGGTGAATTGCTCCTCCAGCTTGCGGCTGCGAATCCCCAGCCGTTTCAGCACTTCGTTGGCGGGCATGACCGTATCCGGCCAGGGCGGCGTGTCCAGCACCCCTTCGTCCACAAAGCGCACCTTTTCCTCGGCCAGAATGCGGCGGATGCGTCCCGTCTCGGTCCAGCGTTCGTCGTGCTGGGCGAAAAAGGGCCGGTCAATCACCAGCTTGCGCATCCAATAGCCCACCTGAATGTTGTTGGGCATGGCGACAAAAACGATCTCCCGGCTGACGCGGGCCAATTCCCGCAGCAGCCCCGCCGGGTCGGCAATATACCAGAGGCTGGCCCAACACCAGGCCATATCGAAGCTCTTGTCGGCAAAGGGTAACCGTCCCCACCCGTCGGGCTGAATCCCCACCAGATTGACCGGCTGCTGCAAGTCTTTCCGCCAGATGCGCTCCACACCGGCCAGTCGCTCCGGCGTATCGTCCACCAGCGTCACCTGGACACCCGCCTTTGCCAGCGCATAGCTGTTGATGCCGCTCACCCCGGCCATGCCATAGAGAGGCGCTTCCAGCACCGAGCCGAGGTTGTATTTGCGGCGCAGGTCATCCAGAAAGTCGTTGAGCACAAAGCGCTCGTAGACCAGCCCCAACCCTTCGTTGTAGTCGGTGAGATATTTGCGCCAGGTGTTGGGTTGTTCGGTCACGGAAGAGTCCTGCATCGAGAATTGATCCTCTTTTGTTGGAAACGTGAAGACGTGAAGACGTGAAACGTGAAGACGTGAAACGTGAAGACGTGA
>JAHDWH010000113.1 GCA_023384455.1 Caldilineaceae bacterium
TTTTTTGTGGTAATCTGTAGGTGGGTTTAGACACCCATGTACCACCCTTGTAGGTGCGGTTACAAACCGCACTACGTTTTATCATCTCGTTGATCAGTACAATTCTCATTTTTTGTGGCTGGACCGTTTGAGCAGGTCAGCTACCCAGACCGCTTCGTCAGATGTGAGCGCGGGCGGCGGCACAGGCTGCTGGTAGTCGATTTGAGCGTCGTAGCCGCCCCGCTCATAGACCGACGCCACAATCTGGCTCAGAGGCAGCACTGCGTCCGGGTCGCCAAAATCCAGAGGGACAGGAATTGTGGGCAGACGGCTGTTGAGGGGAATCGGCCAGACGGAAATGTACGGGCGGTCATCGGCCCGGCTGAGAGAAATGCAGTAGGGCGTGTCGGGTGCAAGCTGCTCCAATAGTGTGCGTTCCCCCGCCCGCAGCAAGTCGATTTCAAGAAAATGGACATCCGAGCGCAGCAGATCCCGCCTTTTGCGCCGGTAGTCCCAAAAGGCGTCGTAGCTCGGATGTTTGTTGACCGGGGAGAGAATCTCAATCGCAGTGATGAGTTGCTCGTCGCCGCGGCGCAGAATCTCGACGCTGAGAATATCCAGGGCATCGCCCATTGACTCGATGCTCTGGGCCGGAGGGTCCAGAACAGTGACCTCCCCCGCATAGTAGGGGGTAGCCACTTCCCGCATGACCCCCACGTCGGGCAAGATAGCTTGCCGCCGGGAATGAAAACGCTCCATCGCCTCGTAGGTGGTGTAGGGAGTCAGCCGGGCAAAGTAGGCAGGCCGAATCTGGCGGTTCAGGTTTGCGCTGATTTCGTCCGCCAGCCGTGCGTGAAAATCCATCCACAGCCGGGGCTGCTCGATATACGGGTCCATTCCGGGGAAGGGCGAGGGCATTGGATACTCTCCTTCTTTGTACAGCCCGCTTCAGCGGACTTGCATTTTCAGACGGCAATTGATTGCCGGGCTGCTCGTGGAAATAGTGTAGCCCGAAGTAGGGCATCCGTCAATCGTTCTGAAACGTGACTTGTGCTGAGTTCATCGAAGTAAACGTAAGATCGCCCGGTCCCTCTCACGTTTCACGCCTCACTTTTCAACAGAGGAAAACACCCACCGATGACCGACACCATCACTTCCATCGACCTCTACCCCCTGCGCATCCCCCGGGACGTGCCCTATCTGGGACCGCTGGAAGAGGGCAACCGACCAAACGCACGGGGCTATATCATCCGCCCCGGCAACCGCACCATCTACAGCATCCACGACCAGACGCTGCTGGTGAAGGTGACGGCGAGCGACGGCACTGTGGGCTGGGGCGAATGCTTCGGTGTCGTCGGGCCCCAGGTGGCCCAGACGATTCTGCAAGAAATTTTCATCCCCTTTGTGATTGGCCGCAGCCCCCACGACGCCGAGCGCATCTACGAAGACCTCTACGACAGCCAGCGGGTGCGGGGCTACTTCGGCGGTTTCGCCCTGGACGCCATTGCCGGGCTGGATATGGCCCTGTGGGACTTGCGGGGCAAGCTGCTGGGACAGCCGGTCTGGCAACTGCTGGGGGGCAGACGCCACGCGCGCATCCCCGCCTACGTCTCTGGCCTGCCAGGGAAGACTGTGGAAGATCGGGCCGCCGTAGCGAAGACGTGGCTGGATCGAGGATTCTCAGCCTTCAAATTTGCCGGCGCAGTGGCGGATGCGGGGGAACTGGCCGAGATGGCCGCCATCCGGGAAGCCATCGGGCCGGGGCCGAAGATTCTCGTCGATCTCCACTGGCACTACACAGCCTTAGAAGCCATCCGCCTCATCGATCAGTTGTGCAAATACGACCTCTACCTGGCCGAAGCGCCGGTCGCACCGGAGGACATCGAAGGCCAGGCCCAGGTTGCAGCGTCGGTCAAAACGCTCGTCGGCATCGGCGAGGAACTGCGCACAGTCTATGAATACCTGCCCCGCTTCGCCCGGCGCTGTATGAGTGTCATCCAGCCCGAGATCGCGCATACGGGCATTACAGGGATGCGGCGCATCTGCGAGCTGGCCCAGGCGTTTCACTGTTCGGTGATGCCCCACGCTACAATAAACGTCGGGATCGTCCAGGCCGCCAGTCTGCACGTGGCCGCCACCCTGGGCAATCTGGCCATGCAGGAGTACCAGCACTCGATCTTTGACCGCAATCTGAACTTCCTGCATACGGATATGGCCTGCGCCGGGGGCTACTTCACCCTCCCCAGCGGCCCCGGCCTGGGCGTGCAGCCACGCGAGGAACTGTTCGCGTATCTGATTAAAGAAAAATAAGGACACGGATTGCAGGAAGATCGTGGAATCTGTAGGTGCGGTTTGTAACCGCACCTACGTTTTATCATCTCGTTGATCAGTACAGATTTTTCGGATTTACACGGATCACAGCCCGAAACGCCTACAACCCATGTCCAAAAGATCCGTGTAAATCCATTTTATCCGTGCAAATCTGTGTCCCCCTTTTGGTGAATCTCTATGACTACTCCTGAAATTGACTACAGCCGCAAGTGGTTTGTGATGGCCGCTGTGGGTATGAGTACTTTTCTGGAAACCATCGAATCGAGCAGTATTAACCTGGCCCTGCCCACCCTTGTGCGCACCTTCAATGTAGACTTTGCGATGGTGCAGTGGGTGGTGCTGGCGTCGGTCCTCACCCAATCCGCGCTGATGCTGGTGATGGGGCGTCTGGGCGACACAATGGGCAAGAAGCGCATTTTCGTGACCGGTTTTGCAGTAGCCGGGATCGGCGCTGTGTTGAGCGGATTGGCCCCCAACATCGGCTGGCTGATCGCCTTTCGGGTAGTGCAGGCCACCGGGCTGGCCATGGCGATGGCGTTGACTCTGGGCATTGCTACCGAAGCCTTTCCCCCCAACGAGCGGGGCAAAGCCCTGGGCACCGTCGGCGCGATTGTCTCTGTGGGCATTATCATCGGCCCCTTGCTGGGCGGCTATATTCTGGACTATCTCTCCTGGCGCTGGCTCTTTTTCGTCAACCTGCCCATTGCCCTGTTGGGTATCCCCATCGCCCTGGCCTATCTGCCCGATACCCGCCCCGGCGGACGCCAGCCCTTTGATTACGTAGGCTCCGCCCTCTTTTTTGTGGCTTTCTTTGCCCTGCTCCTGGCAACCACCTACGGCCAGCGGGACGGTTACGGTCAGCCCCTGGTGTTGGCGCTGTTGGCCGCCGCGGGCGTGCTGGGCGTCGCCTTTCTGCTGGTGGAGCGCCGCCACTCCCACCCGGTAGTGGACCTGAAGCTCTTTCGCATCCGCGCCTTCAGCGTCAATATCAGTCTGCGTTTCATCAGCTTTATCGTCTACGTGGGCATCTCTCTGCTCCTGCCCTTCTATATGGAAAATGTGCTGGGCTACGAACCCCGACAGGTGGGTGTTGTGCTGACCGCCCTGCCCATCTTCTTTGGTCTCACCGCACCCTTTGCCGGAAGCCTGGCAGACCGCTTTGGCACCCGCCCCCTGGCCCTGGCCGGTCTGCTTTTCTTTCTCGTCGGCTGCATCACCCTCAGCACCCTCAACGAAGAGACAACCCCGCTGGGACTCATTCTGCGTATGATCCCATTAGGCGCTGGGTTGGGTGTCTTCCAGTCGCCCAATAACAGTGTAATTATGGGCGTGGCCCCCGCCGATCGCCTGGGAATGGCCTCCAGCCTGCTTTCGGTGGTACGTACGATTGGCCGCAGTACAGGCATCGCCATCATCGGCGCTTTCTGGGTGAGCCGGGTGCTGGTCTATGCCGGGGCAGGTTTTGTGGATGCCACCGCCGCGCCCGCGGCGGCCCAGGTCATCGGCACACGCCAGGCCTTCTGGCTGGCCGGGGCATTTATCGTCCTGGCCCTGGCCTTGACCGGCTGGGATTGGCTGCGGGAGCGCCAGGAGGCCCAGAGCCAGCGCCTCGTCTCGGAGGGCGGGGGGTAATGAAGGCTGAAAGCGGAACGCAGATTGAGCAGAACAGGGGATGAAAATGTAGGTCGGACTGTTAGTCCGACCAGCGACGTTGCAGGCCGTCGGACTAACAGTCCGACGTACGAATGGCTATTCTCAGGCCAGAAAGCGAGGGAATCACCCTGTGAATCCCGTCTCGGCCTTTTTCGTCCGCAATATCATAATCGTCTTCTTCTTCTACGGCCTGGCCTTCTTCACTCTGGGTCTGGCGCTGCTTCTGGCCGCCCGCCGCCGGTCGGAATTTCGTTTTGCCCAGGCCATCCGCCCCCTGGCCGCCTTTGGCATCCTCCACGGACTGCACGAATGGTACGAAATGTACCAGAAATACGCGGCCCTGACTGGCGGCCACGCGCCCACCCTGTGGGAAGAGAGCCTGCGTCTGGCCTTGCTCGTCGCTTCGTTCATCGGTCTGCTCGCTTTTGGCATTGCTCTGCTGACCAGCGTGCCCGGCCAAAGCTGGCGGACCTGTGCGGCCATCGGTGGGATGCTGGCGGTGTGGGGAGCCGGGCTGGTGCTGGTCAACGCTCGTTTCGCCCCGGGACCCGAAGAGCTAATTGCCGTAGCCGACGTACTCGCTCGCTACAGTCTGGGCATTCCCGGCGCGGCCCTGGGGGCCTGGGCGCTAATGGCCCAACAGCGCACCTTTCGCGCCCACAACCTCTCCCAATTTGGGCGGGACCTGGTCTGGTGCGCGGCCGCGCTGCTTCTCTACGGCGTCGTCGGCCAGATTTTTGTGCGCCCCACACTGCTGGTTTCCAGCCAGCTTCTCAGCAGTACGAACTTTCTCCAGTGGTTTGGGATTCCAGTACAGTTGTTCCGGGCTGGGATGGCTGCCATCCTGACCCTCTATATGGCCCGCGCGCTGCACGCCTTTGAGGTGGAAGGCCAGCGCCGTTTGCAGCAAGCGCTTCTGGCAGAGCGGCGTATCGGCCAGGAACGGGAGCAATTGAATGCAGAGCTGCGCTTGACTACCCAGAAACTCGCCGATCTGCTGGATCGGCTTGTAGACACCCAGGAGATGGAGCGGCAACGCATTGCCCGGGAGTTGCACGACGCCACCGGCCAATCCCTGACAGCCATTGCCCTGGGACTGCGGGGTGTGCAGCGGATGTTGGAGAAACGCGACCCCACTACCACAGGACAGCTACACGAATTAGAGTCCTACAGCACCAGCGCCCTGGGCGAGCTGCGCCGCATCATCGCCGACCTGCGCCCACCCCAACTGGACGATCTGGGGTTGACGCCGGCTCTGCGCTGGTATGCCCAGAGCTTCCAGGCGCGCTGGGAGATCGAGTGCCAGTTCCAGTTTGCGGGCGAGGCAGTGCGTTTGCCGTCGGATACGGAGACAGTTATCTTCCGCATTGTGCAAGAGGCGCTGACCAATGTGGCACGCCACGCGCACGCCCGCCACACGCTTGTACGCCTGGAAAACCGTCCTGGCGAAGTCGTTGTCACAATCAGCGACGACGGGCAGGGGTTTGATACCGGGGCTGTGCTGCACGGCGAGCGGCCACAGACCGGTTGGGGGCTACTGGGCATTCAGGAACGCACCCGGCTGTTGCGCGGTCAGTGTACAGTCCACTCCACCCCGGGCCAGGGCACAACCGTGCGGGTGACTATCCCATTGCAAGAGGAGGCTGAGAATGTCGAAAATCCGACTGCTGCTGGTTGACGATCACGCGATTGTGCGGGCCGGGCTGCGGATGCTCTTCCTGGCCGAACCGGATATGGCGATTGTGGGCGAAGCGGGCAGCGGACCCGCCGCTGTCCAGGCGGTGGCTGATCTGCGCCCGGATGTGGTGCTGATGGATGTGGCTATGCCCGGAATGAGCGGCATCGAGGCCACCCGACGCATCAAAGAGGCCAGCCCGGAGACGGCGATTCTGGCCCTGACAATGTACGAGGAAGAGCAGTACTTTTTCGAGATGCTCAACGCGGGTGCGTCCGGCTACATTCCCAAACGGGCAGCGCCGGACGATCTGGTCTCGGCCATTCGGGTGGTGAGTCAGGGCAATGTCTTTCTCTACGCCTCCCTGGCCCGCTTTTTGCTCAACGAAGTGTTGCCCGCCCACGAAACGCGCACCCAGCCTGCACTCCTGGCGGAATTGACGCCCCGGGAACGGGAGGTGTTGACCCATATCGCCGAAGGCAAGACCAACCGGGAGATCGCCGATGTATTGGTCATCAGCCCCAAAACGGTAGATCGCCACCGGGAGAATATTATGCAGAAGTTGAATCTGCACAGCCGGGTGGAACTGGTGAAGTACGCCATCTCTAAAGGGCTGATTCAGGTGGAGTAGGGGCGGTGGAGAGATGTGGTCTGTGGGGCAAACCCCCCAAACGAATGTGGTGGTCACGACCCAATTGTTCCTCTCGCTGTAATGGGGTACGGACGACGCAATCAGAAGTTCGACTTTTGGCAAAAGTCGAACTTCGACTCCACTCAAAGGAGAGGGCCGATGGACAGCTTCTACGCAGTAACAATGATTCTGGGCTTCTTTCTCCTACGGCTGGGCGTGCCCCTTCTGATCACCCTAGCCGTTTGCTACGGGCTACGTCGGTTGGATGCGCGCTGGCAGGCTGAAGCAGAGGCTGAGTACGCGGCCCGGCTGAGTGCGGAGGGGATCCACCCCGTCACAGGAGGGTAACTACGAACGGGTCAGCGAAAAGCGGGCGAGTGAAGAAAGAGGCGTGGCAGGAACAGAGTCAATGGATCGCGCTGGCTCTGTCCGGCTGTCTTATGGCGATTGCTCTGGGGCTGACGCTGCTCTGGCCTGCGTCTGTACCCTCCTTGACCGCGCCAGAACCGGTTCTGGCTTTGCCTTCCGCAGCGGGCTACGAGAGTCCCCAACGCTGCCGGGAATGTCACGAGGAAGTCTATCAGGCGTGGAGCCAGACAAGCCACGCCAACGCACTCTTTGATCCAATCGTGCGCACGTATATGCAGACGATTGAGCAGCCGGGCGAGTGCTTTGCCTGCCACACCACCGGTTACAATACGAACACCGGCCAGTTTGTGCTGGCCGGTGTCACCTGCGAAGCCTGTCACGGCCCCTACCGTCCCCAACACCCCCAGGAAAGTATGGCGATCGCCACTTCGCCGGATTTTTGCGGCAGTTGTCACTCCAGCACCCGCGCCGAATGGGAGAGCAGCCGCCACGGCCAGATCGGCGTCATCTGCCTGGACTGTCACGAAGTCCACACCCAGCACACCCGAACGAGTACGGTAGAACAAAACCTCTGCGCTATCTGTCATCAGGCGGAAATCCAAGATGAGATCCATCAGGCGCACGCAGCCGTTGCGCTGGGCTGTATCGACTGTCATCTGGACCGCTCCCACCGCACAATCCCCATCAACGGCGAAACGGCCACCGGCCATTCCTTCGCTGCTACAGGTGACAATTGTGACGCGTGTCATATAGACCGGTAGGGCGGACGAGCGACGCTGCTTTTCACAGCAATCAAAATAGGGGCAGACATCCGGATGTCTGCCCCTATTTTGATTGCATCTCATTGAACGTGTACCTGTAGGCTATGGGCTACGGGTACTCAGCGATGTTCATACCCCAACTTTAGAGCGCTGCCCATCACGAAGCGCACGCCCAAATACCAGAGCAGCATTGCCATGGCGATAATGCCGATGGTGGAGAGCCATTCCAATACATTGGGCACATAAACCGTGTCAGTCGCTACAAGCTGGGCAGCCAGGGTGGCGTTAAAACGATTCATACCCAAACCGAGAATGGCTGCCAGGGGCGCAACCCATTGCGCCCAGGGCTGACGGCGCAACGGCGGCATACCCCAAAGGACGATAGGAATCACCGCGCAGAAAAGAAGCTCGCCGAGCCAGAGTTGGCTGAGCGGAGTCAGCGCCAGAAGCATCGGCAGCTCGCCCGCATAGATTACCTCACCCACACGGAGAAACCAATAGAGCAGGGCAACAGCAACCACATCCTTGCCCAGCCCCATGACAACGGATGGGTTCTCTTTCTGGCCGCGCACACCCATTGCGATTTTGTAGGCAATGATGCCCAGGCTCAACCCCGCCAAAATCGAGGAGATGTAGAAAAGCAGAGGCAGGATCGGCGTATACCAGAGGGGATGCAGCCGATGGGGCATATTGAGATAGAGCGTCCCCAGGGTGGACTGGTGTAGGGTAGAGAGTGTGATGCCGATGATTGTCACGGGCGTCATCAGACGATAGACCAGGCGCAAAGGCCACTTCCAGGGCAGAAAGGCGAGCAGGTCGGGGCTGACTTCGAGCAGCAACACAGTCGTGTAAAGGAGCACACACCAGCAAATCTCAAAGAGCGGTGAGTGCATATTGTAGAAGAGCAGAAAGTTGTAGAAGCGATCAGGACGGCCCAGGTCAAGCAGCAGTAGCATAAGCACGGCCACATATCCGAGCAATCCGGCCAAGATGGCGGGCCGCAACACCGGCTGAAATTGGTGCAGATGTAGCACATGGACCACCGCGGCTATCGTAAAACCGACTCCCGAAAAAGCAATCAGTGCGAAATCAAAGCCAATCCAAATACCCCATGGATAGCTGTCGGTCAGTGCCGTGGTGGCACCCATACCTGCCAGAAGTCGTCCAATGCCAGCAGCCAGGCCGATCATTGTCAAGAAGCCCAGAATCCCGGCTATGATGTCGCCCTTCTGGTAAGGGCCAATCTGAAATCCCTGTTGGAGGGAAGGAGTATGTACGGTCATAATTCCGCTCCTGGTTTCTGCGTTGCGATATGGAGAGTAGCTTCACCCTTGACCTGTTGCCGCCGTTGCATAAAGAGATGTAGCGCTGTGACGACCGAGGCTACGGTCAGCGCGATAGCGGGCGTCTGTCTCATCACCGCTTCGGCATAGCGGGGATTGGGGTCTTCGCCCAGCGCGGGGAAGCCCAGAGCGGAGAAGGGCACTGGCGACAGATAGAGTACCGAAGTGCCGCCCACTTCGTGTTCGCCGTAGATATGCTCCACATAGCGTCCGGAATTCGAGGCGATCTGGGCACGGGCTTGGGCCAGCAACTGCTGACGTGGACCAAAACGCAGTGCTCCGTTGGGACAAGCCGCGACGCAGGCGGGCGATTCGTCCTCGTCCAGGCGGCTGGTACACATCTGGCATTTGTGGATCAGGCCCAGCGGATTCTCCCATTCGTAGGTGGGCACGCCAAAGGGACAGGCGTACTGGCAGTAACGGCACCCGATACACTTCTCCGCATCGTATACTACGGGGCCTTCGGCGGTCTTACGCAGCGCGCCGACTGTGCAGGCCGATACACAGGCGGGATGCAGACAGTGCATACACTGGCGCTTGACGTACACGCTCTCCACCTGCCCCACAGGATTCTCGATCCGTCGTTCGTCTACAAAGCTGTACGCATCCGTGTCCAGGGCGATGGGTGTCCGTTTGGGGTGTGGCCGGTCATTGGCGTCCTTGCAGGCCAGGGCGCAGGATTGGCAGCCCGTGCAGCGGGTCAGATCGACGAGGAGTCCCCACGCCTTTTCGTTGACCACACCGCTGCTGGCTTCCACCAAAGAGGGATTGGCGGCAAGCGCGGTGGAGAGCATCAGCGTTGCAATGCCACAGCCCATGCCTTTAAGCAGGTCACGGCGAGAGGGTTCTGTGTGTGTTGTCTTCATCTCTACCCTCCATTTCGGCTGTAACGGGCCAGAAAGAGCATAAAGACAATGCCCAATATACCGCCGACACCGATACCAAAACCCAAATTCAGAGGTGTCATCACCTGCAAAGTGCTGGTTGTTCGTTTGGCAGATTCGAGCCGGGCGTCGAGTTCGGCGGCCCGCTGCTGTTCGCTACGCAGTTCGGCCAGGGCTAACTGTCGTATACTAAGCCCCTCGGCGGGATTTTTGACATTTTCCCGGTGACAGTCCAAACACATAACCGACGAGACCGATGTAAAGTCGTGGCTGGGAGCGGATATAGTGCCCTGATTGCCGACCATCGCCATTTCACTGTGAATCGTTGCAGGGGATAGATGACAATCGGTACAGGCAACCTCTACATACCAATGGGCCGAGTGGAAGCTGTCGGTCAGTGATTCTTTATGACAGGAGCGGCAGAGCTGCTCGTCGGTCAGCCGCAGTTCCTGGGAATGGACCTGATGGCAGCCGATACACTGCACCCCTTCGCCGGCGTGGATAGAGTGCTGCCACTGGTCATAGGTGGCTTCGTGGCACGCCTGACAGGTAGCGGAATCGACGGTCAACAGTTCGATCTCTCCGTCGTCCGGATGACCCCGGCCATATTCCCCGTGACAGGCGGCGCAGGTTGCGCCGGTCATATCACCGGCTTGCACCGCGTGGGCCGAATCGAGCCAGGCGTCGGTTTCGGGCGAATGGCAGGAAGCGCAGGGGTCTGCGCCGGGCGGGTTCTCTTCGTCGGCGTAGGCGGGGGACCTGACACTGAGCAGCAGTGCTACGACCAGCAGAAGGGTGGCGCAGACAGCCGCAGCCAGCCGAAGTCTGTCTGACTGCATAAAAGGTTTGGGTCGCTCTCTCATTTTGTCCTCTCTTTCGCGGGGATGGCCGGGAAGTGCGCCGAGACCGGTTATGGCTGCCAATGCAGCATCCGGTTGTGGATCAGCTTTCCCACCCACATCAGGAGAAGAGGAATACCAAAACGTAGGGCTGCAAAGGTCAGCAGAATCAAAATAGCGATCAATAGCTCTGAGATTGTCATGGCTGACTCCTCTTGAATCGAATGTATATCCACAAAATCTCCGGCACTGTGCCGTGAGACTACCTGCTTTGACAGTAGCACGGGACGCAGCTAAATCCCATACGGCGCGCACCCCATCCCGCGCCCCATTTTTGGCCGGGGCAAGAAGGGGCAAAGGTCTGCGCCGTATGGGGGAGATGCCCCATTGGGGATGGAGACGGCGGACAATTCAGGGGAGAATCGATCCCCAGTTTTTCGCTTTCTATCCGTTTGAATCCGCCTAGAGTCATTTCGTGGACAGTGCGACGCACCGGATGGAACTTATTTCTTGACGAGTCCTTAGAATCGCTGGGAATAGAGACCGCCACTTGTACTCTGCGGCCCGACAGGTATAATAGCAGTGGCGCACAGGACGCGCCTTTTCTGAAAATAGCCATTCGTACGTCGGATTGTCAGTCCGACCTGCAACAGAACAGACCAGTCGGACTAACAGTCCGACCTACATTGCGGTGTCCCTTCGATTGCCCCGTAAATTCACTCCCACACCAAAGGAGAATGCCCTATGAAAATCACCGCTGTCCGTGTCTTTGAGCTGAAAGGCGTGTTGGAACACAAAGGCGAATTCTGGGAAGAACGGCTGATCCGCCCGGTGGACATCTACCCGGAACACAAAGTCGAAGGCGCCGGTTGGACAGAGAAGGTCGGTCCAGATGCCTTTCGCATCACCGCCAACTTCGTGCAGATCGAGACCGACGCCGATGTCATCGGTATCGGCGGCCCCTTCCCCGAAGAACAGGCGTATATTATCGTCAAGCAGATTGCGCCCCTGCTCATCGGCCACGACCCCCTGGCGATTGAGCGCATCTGGGATCGGGTCTACCGCTCGATGGTACACGGGCGCAAGGGCACGGCGATGATGGCCCTGAGTGTGGTGGACTGCGCCCTGTGGGATTTGAAAGGGCGCTGGTTCAATGCGCCGGTCTACCAGCTATTGGGCGGCCCTGTGCGCGAGAAGATTCCCGCCTATGCCAGCGCGCTGGGCTATTCCCTGGACCCGGAACTGGTGCAGGAGCGGGCGCAGATGTTCGTGGAGCAGGGCTACACCGCCACCAAATGGTTTTTCCGGGATGGCCCCACCGACGGCAAAGCGGGCATCGAGCGCAATATGCGCCTGGTGCGCACCCTGCGCGAGAGTGTCGGCCCGGACGTGGATATTATGTTGGATGCCTGGATGAGTTGGGATGTGCCCTACACCATTCAGATGGCCCGCCGCCTGGAAGAGTACGCGCCCCGCTGGATCGAAGAGCCTGTGCTGCCCGACAAAATCGACCAGTACGCCGAGATCACCCGCAACGTCAACATCCCCATCAGCGGCGCGGAGCACGAGTATACCCGCTGGGGGCTGAAACATCTGATGGACCTGCACGCGATGGATGTCTACCAGCCCGACATTTACTGGTGCGGCGGCATCTCGGAAACGATGAAAATCTGCGCCATCGGCTCGGCCTACGATGTGGTGGTCATTCCCCACGGCCACTCGACACCGGCCACGGCCCATCTCATCGCTGCCTGGCCGGAGACCACCTGTCCCCTGCTGGAATATCTGATTAAATGGAACGAAATCCACCAGTTCTTCCTGGCGAATCCCCTGAAACCGGTCAACGGCTATGTCACCCCGCCCAGCGGGCCAGGCATCGGGATGGATTTGGATGAGGGGAAGGTGGAGAGTCGGCGGGAAGTGACGTTCTAAAGCCTATTGCGTATTGCGTATTCCGTAAGGTGACGCAGCCACGATTTGCGTGGGGAAACGTGAAGACGTGAAACGTGAGATCGTTCGAATCCTCTCACGCTTTACGTTTCACGTTTCGTCAACGAAATTGACAGTCCCATTACGATTCAGCACCCCCAAAGGAGTATTCTATGCCCGCTCCCGTTCGTATCGGTGTGATCGGCCTCGGCCAGCGGGGTTTGCAACATTTGGCTGCGCTCTGGAAATTAGAGCAGGAGGGCGCGCTGGAGATCGTCGCACTGGGCGATGCTTTCCCCGCCAACCTGACCACTGAGAAATTGGGCAAATATGTGGCTGGCCTGCCCGCGGAAAGTATCGAACGCACGACCAACACCCGTTCGCTGATCAACCCCGACCTGCTGGATGCGCTCTATATCGCCATTCCCCCCAATGTCCACAAGGGTGAAGTGGTGGCCGCGGCCCAGGCGGGTATCCATCTCTTTGTGGAAAAGCCCATGAGCCTCTATCTGGACGAGGCGCTGGAGATGGAGAGGGCCATCCGGGAGGCGGGCATCATTTCCACTGTCGGTTTCCAGCAGCGCTATGACAGCCAACACGAAGCCTTGCACGGCTTTCTGGCCGACAAACAGGTGGTCATGGCCTGCTACACCCTGCACGCGCCCCTGGAAGCCCACAGCGTCAAGCACACCTTCACCGAAACCGTCGGCGGTCCGGGCAACCGGGTGTGGACGGCCAACCGGGCCTGGTCCGGTGGCACAATTGTGGAAGCGGGCATCCACCCCCTGGACCTCTGGCGTTACTGGTTTGGAGATGTGGCGTGGGTGCAGGGCCACTACATTCAGCGACCCGCACACGAGATCTTCGACGGCGCGGACAACCCCTATGCCTACAGCGTTAATTTCGGCTTTGCCAACGGTGCGCTGGGTGTGATGACCCTCTCCCGTCTGCGCCGGGTCTTCGCCAGCCACCCAGACCATCAGGTCCTATGGAATGAAGGCCGTCTCTCGCTGGAGCGGGAAAGCCTGACGGCCTATCACTACGCCGGCGACTATCCCCCAGCCCAGACGCCCAAGCCGGATGAGGTGCGCCATCTGCTTCACGGCAAGAATGTCAAGGATACGACCTACGAGATTGCCTCGGCCTTTGTGCGGGCGGTGGCCGAAAAGCGCCAGGAGCTGGTGCGCTCCTCCTTTGGCGATGGGATGAACAGTCTGGCTGCGGTGATCGGGGCCAACATCTCCGACGAGATGGGTGGCGTGCAGGTGGAGCTGAACGACCTTTTGACATCGGATCGCTTTGCGACTTTTCGGGCCAGGCATTGATGCAGCCAGCGCCTCCCATCTCCCTCTCCATCTCCCCGGCCCTGGCTCTGCTCGAATTTGAGAGCATCGCCGCCGGCTATCTGGCCGCGGACGCCATGACAAAGCGCGCGCCCATCGCCCGTATCGTGGCGGGGACGGTGCAGCCGGGGCGGTTGCTGGTGCTGTTGAGCGGCGGCGTGGCGGAGGTGGAAGAGGCCGCGGCCGCCGGGCGGGAAATCTCGGCGGGGAGTCTGCTGGATGAGGTCTTCCTGCCCGCGGTCCATCCGGGCGTTGTGGCCGGGTTACTGGGCGAGCGCCACCCTATCGCCGACGCTCTGGGTATTGTAGAAAGCCACAGCGCGGCCAGCGCCATCCACGCCGGGGACGCGGGGCTGAAGGGCGCAGAGGTTGCCCTGGTGGAGTTGCGTCTGAGCGATGGGCTGGCAGGCAAAGGCATCTGCTTTTTCACCGGTACTGTTTCCGCCGTCGAAGTCGCGGTCGAAATCGCCAGCGCCGCGGTCAGCCCCGGCCACTTTCTCCACGCGGTGGTCATCCCCCAACTTAGCCCAGAGATTGCCGCCACCCTCCACACCGGCAGCAATTTCTCGCAGAATTTACAGGAATAGAACGCGGATAACGCGGAAAGGAGTGATCAACGCGGATTTTTGATCCGTCTGAATCCGCTCGATCCCCGTCATCCGCGTTCCATTCCTCCCCTTTGCACTTCCCCCTTCCAGACGGTACAATCCACCTATGATCCTCTGCATCGACATCGGCAACAGCAATATCGTCATCGGCGTCTACCCACGCCAGGCGGACGCGCCCAGCGCGCCGCTTGCCAGTTGGCGTATCGCCACCGAACGCACCCGCACCGGCGACGAATACCGCATCCTCCTGCGCCAGCTCTGGTGGGAGAACAATTTCACCGCTGAGGATTTCTACGACGCGGCGATTGTCAGCGTTGTGGCTCCATTGACGGATGTTTGGGTACGGATGTTGGAAGGGCTGTTGGGCCGCGCCCCACTGGTCATCCGCCACGGGTTGACCTTCGGCATTGAGATCGGCGTGGCCCGACCCGAACGGGTGGGCACGGATCGGATTGTAGATGCGGTGGCGGTCTATCAGGCAGCGGGTGGCGCAGGGGTTGCGGGTGCGGGGATCGCCGTGGACTTCGGCACAGCCACGACTTTCAACGTCGTCAACACCGCGGGGGTCTTTCTGGGTGGGGCCATTGCGCCGGGTCTGGGCACTGTGACCAATGCGCTCATCGAAAAAGCCAGCGCCCTGCCCCCGGTGGAACTGATCGCGCCGCCCACCGCCATCGGCAACGACACCGTACCCGCCATCCAGTCCGGTCTGGTCTACGGCTATGTGGGGCTGGTGGAAGGGCTGCTGGCCCGCATCCGCGCCGAACTGCCCACACCGGCCCGGGTCATCGCCACCGGCGGTCTCGGCCACCTCATCGCCCCCCTCACCCCCGCCATCGACGCCTACGACCCCTGGCTGACGCTGGCGGGGGTGCGGCAGGTGTATGCGTTGAACCGAAGCCAGGGGGAGGTTATTGGTTCTGCAAAGCGAAACGCGAGGCGTGAAACGTGAGCGCTACCCCGATCTCACGTTTCACGCCTCACGTTTCTAACCCTCAAATTTGACTACTCTATTCAGCATCCCACGGACGAACTCTAATGGCTCCCATCCTCTCCGGCAAACGAATCCTTCTTGGCGTCAGCGGCGGCATTGCGGCCTATAAATCGGTGACGCTGGCCTCTCGGCTGACCCAGGCCAACGCGCTCGTCGATGTCATAATGACCGAATCGGCCACCAAATTTATCGCGCCGGTCACCTTCCAGGCCATCACCCAGCGGCCTGTCAGCACCAGTATTTTCGACAGTTGGAGCGACACGGGCCGTCTGCGCATCGGCCATGTGGCCCTGGCCCACGCGGCCGACCTCTTTATCATCGCCCCGGCCACCGCGCAGACCCTGGCCCGCCTGGCCCTGGGGATGGCCGACGACCTGCTCAGTATCACCTCCCTCAGCTACAAAGGGCCGATGCTGATTGCCCCGGCGATGGAGACGAATATGTGGTACCACCCGGCCACCCAGGAGCACGTAGCCAAGCTGCGGGGCTGGGGCATCGATTTTGTAGGCCCGGCGGAGGGGCGGCTGGCCTCCGGCGAGCACGGCGCAGGCCGAGTGGTGGAGCCGGAGGAGGTCTTTGAGGTGGCCTGCAAAGTGCTGGGTCGGGGCGGTCCCCTGGACGGGGTGCGGGTGGTCATCACCGCGGGGGGCACCCGGGAACCCATCGACCCGGTGCGTTTTATGGGCAACCACTCCACGGGCAAAATGGGGGTGGCCCTGGCCCGGGCCGCCCGGGATTTGGGTGCGGATACACTGCTCATCCACTCGCCCCTCTCCGTGACGCCCCCTGGCGGTATCGAACTGGCCCCGGTGCGCACAGCCCAGCAGATGTACAACGCGGTGATGGAGCATCTGCCCACCACCGACGTTCTCATCGGCGCGGCTGCTGTGGCCGACTATCGCCCCACCACCAGCGCGGATCAGAAGATCAAAAAGCTGCCCGGCCAGCAGATTATCACCCTGGAACGCACGCCGGATATTCTGAATGCGGTGGGCGAGATGCGGGGGCCGGAGCGGGTGCAGCCCAAACTGGTCATCGGTTTTGCCGCGGAGACGAACAATCTGGACGAGAACGCGCTGGGCAAGTTGGAACGCAAGAATCTGGATATGGTGGTGCTCAACGACGTGACCGCGCCGGACAGCGGCTTTGCCGTGGACACCAACCGGGTGACGATCTTCGAGCGCAACGGCGCGCGGGACGACTGGCCGCTGATGAGCAAAGAGGAGGTGGCCCAGGCCATTTTGCAGCGGGTGGTGGCCCGGCTGGGAAGGCGGAAGTGAGTGGGGAATGGGGAATGGGGAATGAAGAAAGCGTATCCGTAGGTTGGGTTCTCCCGGCAAGACGGCACTGTCAGCAGCCCAATCTGTGCCGGGAGAACCCAACTCGCCGGGGAGGGTAAAAGATGCAACGCACAGAAGATCAGAAGCAGCAGATCGGACAGTCGGACAGAAGTCGGTTGCTTGAAAGTCTCAGACCGATGGTAGTTGAAAATGTGCGGCGAGCTTTCCGCCAGATGGAGGACGAGGCAAACGAGAAAGCGGTCGAGCTGCGCCTTCACTACCCCCAATTGAGCTACAATCAGGCCCGGCGGCTCGTGCATAGCCGGGAATGGCCTGAAGAATATATCGTCACTTGCCTCCACAATTTCGCCACATACCGGCGGTCAGAAGATTGGCAGGACCTCCTCACCCTCCTTTCGGTCGTCAAAGATCGCCTGAATCTATCGCTGCTCGCTGAACTGGCCGCACGCTATCGGGTCCAGGACGTCTGGCAGGAGGCGCAGAAAGAATTGACGTAAACAAAGCGGATGGACATTATATTATTTTTGGTATAATTTATCTATGCCTGAACACGACAAACCGCTGTTCTGGCTATACGACCAAATACAATCTCCAGGAGATTCTATGGAAACTACCAAACGCAGTCGATTGGAAGCCCAGGGCTGGCAGGTGGGAACGGTTCAAGACTTTCTGGAATTGACGCTGGAAGAGGCCACGCTGGTCGAAATCAAATTGGCGCTTCAGAAAAATTGTGCGGGGTGAGAGAGGTATCAGCGCGGACACGGCGCTGCGGCTGGCCCGTTACTTGAGGATGTCGATTGAATTCTGGACGGGCATTCAGACCCACTACGAGGTGGAAAAAGCCAAAATGAGATTGGGCGACCGCCTGGACAACGAAGTGAAAGTGCTTGGGTTAAGTGTCGCTCCGGCTGGGAGAGGGGTCGGGGGTGAGGGAGCGCGGGCAAAATAGACACCCCGCCGCGCCTTGTCGTACAATAGAGCCAGCAGCAGTAGTCGCCGGCCCGTTGTCCGCCGTCGTGAAAAGGAGAATCCGCATGTCCACCCCAACAGCCTACGCCCCCCCACCTGTCCGCGAGCAGCCAACCTGGGAGATCGCCGAGCTCTTCCCCAGCCAGGGGCATTGGAGCGAAGGGGATTATCTGGCCCTGGAAACCAACCGGCTGGTCGAATTTTCCAATGGATATATTGAGGTATTGCCTATGCCTTCCATCTCCCACCAGTTCATCTCCCTCTACCTCTACCGGTTACTGTACAACTTTGTCAGCAGTCTGGCTTTAGGCACTGTCTTGACTGCGCCCGCCAAAGTCCGCCTGTGGCGCGGCAAATATCGGGAGCCGGATCTCTTTCTGCTCCTCGCCCAAAGCGCCAGGCGTATCCACGAACAGTATGTGGACGGCGCAGATTTGGTGATGGAAGTGGTCAGCGGCGGGGCACGGGACAGGGATCGGGATTGGATTGAGAAACGCCAGGAATACGCCCAGGCGGGCATCCCCGAATATTGGATTGTGGACCCGGAGACAGAGACTGTCACCGTCCTGGCCCTGGAGGGCGGCGAATATGCAGAATACGGCGAATTCTGCCGGGGCGAAACCGCCACATCCAAACTACTGCCCGGTTTCGTTGTTCTGGTGGACGACGTTTTCGACGCCCAATAGCCGAAACTACGCCATCATTGCCACATCAAACAAACGCCTGCCAGGCAAAGACAAGAATCATCAACACGGCCGCGCCCATCTCTACAGCCATCGAGACGAGAACACCGCCGATATAACCCCGCACAGCTTGGGTAGCCAACTCCTTATCCCCTTTGGCCCGGTATTCCATATACCAGAGACCGCCAATCGCACCGCCAATTGCGCCCAGAATCGACCCGATTAAAGGAATAAAACTGAGCAGAATCCCGCCGCCGATGCCGGTCAGAATGGAGACGCCGATAGACTTCCAGCCCGCGCCGGCCTTGCGGCTGCTGATCAGGCTGAAGGTAATATCCACCCCCCAGGCGATCAGCGTCAGCACGCCCAAAAAGAGGAGCGTGGGCCAGCCGATGCGAACGAAGCCGTCGCCCCAGGCCCAGAGGAAGACGCCCAGCCAGATAAAGGCCGGCCCCGGCAGCAGGGGCACAACCGCGCCCACCAGACCGAGAAAGATAAGCAGATAACCGAGAGCAGAGAAGATGGGTGTGTAGTCTGTCATAGGGCGGGATGATGGGATAAAGAGAAAGAGACCTGTTCCTGCTATACGAGTAATGGAGCGATTGAGTCGCGACGAAATTCAGAGTCTACCAGACCGGCAGAACGCCCAGTGGCTCTTTGGCATTGGTGTCTGTCGCGCCCCGGATAAAGTCGGCCATATCTGCTTTAATCTGCACCAGCGAGGGCTGATGTACGTACATCATATGGCCCGCCTCGTACCAGGCCATTGTGATATTCTGTTGCAGGCTCGGCTCGATCTCCAGGTGATTGAAGGTATATTCCGTGGCGAAGTAAGGCGTTGCCAGGTCGTAATAGCCGTTGGCGACAAAAATTTTCAGGTATGGGTTCTGGCTCATGGTTTTGCGCAGGGTCTCGGCCACATTCAGATACTGATTCTGCTGTTTGCTGTAGTCCCATTTCAGATAGAGGCCCGTGAGAATTTCGTAGGGCAGGTCGCTCTCGAAGCGCAATTCCCGGCGCAGGTAGTCGTTGAGGGTGGCGGTGTAGAGGCCCTGGGTAGCGCTGATGCTGGGGTCATACTCGAACATCTCGCCGGCCGCGTCCCGATCCGCACCGGTAAAACGGCTGTCGATACGCCCGACCGTGCGCCGATCTTCCCGCAGCAACTCTTTGGCAAAGCGGAAAATGTTCACCCGCAGATTCGTGCGCTCCACATACTCCCGGCTGAGACCGGTAAAACGGGCCAGTTGCGCGGTTACTGCCTTCTGCTCCTCGACGGGCAGGGCCGCGCCTTTCATCAATGCGGCAGAATAGTCGCCCAGGGCAAAGGCTTCGGCCGCGTCCAGCACAGCGCGCAGGGGCTGGCTTTGCAGCTCTGCGGGGAGACGGCGGTGATACCAGGCCGTAGCAGTGTAGGTGGGCAGGAAGAGAATGTAGGGCAGATCGTTGCCCACCACAAAGCGGGCGGTCTGGAAGTTGAGGATCACCGAAATCAGCAGCGCACCGTTGAGCACCATTCCGTGGCGCTGTTGCAAATGGCCCGCCAACCCCGCGGCCCGGGTGGTGCCGTAGCTCTCGCCGATGAGAAATTTGGGCGAGGACCAGCGCTGCATCCGGGTAGTGATCAGCCGGATGAACTCCCCAACCGATTCGATGTCGGCCTCGTAGCCGTGAAACTGATCCGCCTTTTCGCCCTTCACAGCCCGGCTGAAGCCTGTGCTCACCGGGTCGATAAAGACCAGATCGGTTACGTCCAGCAGAGAATAGGGGTTATCCACCAGTTGGTAGGGGGGCCCGGGCACCGCGCCATCTTCACCCATCTGCACAATGCGCGGGCCGAGCATCCCCAGGTGCATCCAGACCGACGAGGAGCCGGGGCCGCCGTTGAAGGAGAAGGTAATCGGGCGGCTGGCCGCGTCTTTCATATCATCCCGGGTGTAGGCGATGTAGAAGATAGAGGCTTTGGCGTCCCCCTCTTCACTTTTCAGCAGCAGCGTGCCCGCGGTGGCCGTATAGGCGATGGAGTGACCGTCGATGACGACGCTGTGTTTGGTCTGGATGCGCTCCTCTTTGGGTTCTTCGGGTTTCTTCGCTTCGTCTTTGCCATTGTCGTTCTTGCCGTTGGCGGCCATACACTCTCTCCTCCGCTGTTCTGAAAATAGAACACGGATGGACACGGAAAGAACAGATTCGCACGGATTC
>JAHDWH010000114.1 GCA_023384455.1 Caldilineaceae bacterium
ACTGGATCGACTCCTCCCCCACGCTGGGGGAGGTTGGGTGGGGGTGAGCAGTTACGTTTGTAGAGTAGACCCAATGCCCACCGTCTCTTCCCCAGCCCATTGGAAACGCGAAAGATGGCTTTTGCTCCTTCTCTATGGGCTGGTGCTGGGACTGATTGGGCTGCATCTGTTTGTGCTGACCCTCCCGGCTGCCCTCGGCCCATTGCCCGAAAGCTGGGAGGCCGAAGCCCACTGGTGGGGATTCTGGCCGATCCGCTATGCGCCCGGCTGGGCGCTTTGGCTGGGTGTTGCCGGGATCGTCGGTTTGCTGCCCTGGCTGTGGAAAAGCGCTGCGCCTGTTGGATTGGCGGACGAAAGTAGCCGACGGTCTGTACTTATTCTGGCTCTATCGCTGGTGCTCGGTTTCTTTGCCTTTCCTATCGTCCACACCCGCTGGGGAGATGCCTACATTCTTGCCAATGCCCTGGCCTGGCCGGACCCAACCCTGCGTTTGACCCACTCCTGGCAGGCCCCCCTGGACGTTTTTCTGCACAGCCAGCTCTGGTTGGCCCTGCACCAGTCCTACGGGTGGAGCGACGCCACCCCGGTCTATCGGCTGCTCAGCCCCCTGGCGGGAATGCTCTATCTGGCCGTCGCGTTGGGTTTGGCGCGACGCAAGCAGTTGGCCCCCGGCTGGCTGACCTTTGGCCTGCTGGCTTCTCTGGGCGTGCTTCAGCTCTTTTTTGGCTATGTGGAGAATTACAGCTTTGCCGCGGCCGGGGTGCTGGCCTATCTGTGGCTGGGGCTGGCGGTTTTGCAGGGAAAGCGCCCGCTCTGGTGGGCGGCATCGCTGCTGGCTCTGCTCAACGCCACCCATCCCAGTACGATTGTGCTGGCGCCTTCTCTGCTCTTTCTGGGCTGGCAGAGTTGGCGCGGCGGTCGTTTGGCGGGTGGACGAACACTCCTGGCGATTGGGCTGCCCGTTCTGCTTGTGGCGGCAGGCACAGTGGCGCTGATGGAAGCTGGCGGCCACGGGCTGGCCGCGCTTGTGGGCAGCGACCGGCCCGGTGGCGGCGATGGGCGCTGGCTGGTCCCCCTCTTTGCCACCACCACCCGCTGGGAGCACTACACCCTCTTTAGCTGGCCCCATCTGCGCGACTTTCTGAATGAGCAGATGCTGGTTGCGCCGGTTGTGCTGCCCGCGCTCCTTCTGCTTTGGATAGGAACAATCCCGGACAAAGAGCGTTCTGTTGCAGAAGCCTCGAAGATTGACGAGAGGCCGATGGCCCAGTTTCTACTGATCGCTGCGGTCTGCTATTGGCTCTTTGTCTGGCTCTGGAATCCCGATTACGGCGGGCAGCGGGATTGGGACCTGTTCAGCCTCTCCACCATTCCCAGCACACTCTTGCTGATCTGGTGGCTGCCCCGCATCTTCACCTTTCCCGCTCTGTTGCGGGCCGCGGGTCTGCCGCTGATTCTCTTTCAAGCGCTGCATACAGCCGCTTTTGTCTACCAAAACACGCTGTCCTGGCAATGGCCGGGGTGATGGGGAGTTTTGCAGAGCCCAATGCAACAATACCAACTTCGCTCCAATACACCGCCGCTTCACCCAGCTACCTCGCGTAATTTTGGCCGGGGGCTGGTGATGGGGCTGATCACCTTTTTTGTGGTGGCCTTTTTGGCCCTGGCCGGGGTAATCGTCGCCTATGCCCAGATCGCCGGGGACCTGCCCCTGCCCAGCGAACTGACCAACCGGGCCAGCGCTTTCCAGAGCACCCGCATCTACGACCGCAAGGGCGAACTGCTCAACGAAACCTTTGACCCCAACGGGGGGCGGCGGGTGGCCGTGCCCCTGGAGCGGATGTCCCCCTGGCTGCGTCAGGCTACCATTGCCACAGAAGACGCCAATTTCTACAACCATCCCGGCGTTGACCCGGTGGCCCTGGCAAGGGCGGTCTACTACGCGGTGCGGGCGCGGGAATTTGTCTCCGGCGCGTCCACCATTCCCCAGCAACTGGTCAAGCTGGTCTTTCTCTCTTCCGAGCGTTCGGCCGAACGCAAAATTAAAGAGGCCATCCTGGCTGCCGAGGTGAGTCGGCGCTACTCCAAAGACGAAATTCTGGAAATCTATCTCAACGAAGTCTACTACGGCAACCTGGCCTATGGGGTGGACGCGGCCGCTGAAACCTATTTTGGCAAAGATGTGGGCGAGCTTTCTCTGGCAGAGGCGGCCCTGCTGGCCGGTCTGCCCCAGGCGCCGGCCTATTACGATCCCTACACCCAGCCGGAACGGGTGAAGGAGCGCCAGGCGGTTGTGCTGCGGTTGATGGTGGAATCCGGCGTGATTGACGCGACCGAAGCCGACGCGGCCTGGCTGGAGCCGCTGGTCTACGTCCCGGTGAGCTATGACTTTCTGGCGCCCCACTTCACCCTCTACGTGCGCCAACAGTTGGAGACGCTGCTGGGGCCAGAGGCGCTCTACCGGGTGGGGCTGAATGTGACCACCTCCCTGGACCTGGCATTGCAGGAATCTGCCCAGCAGATTGTGACCGAACAGGTCCAATCCCTGGCGGCGCGCAATGTCTCGAATGGCGCGCTGGTGGCTATGGACCCCCGCAACGGTGAAGTTCTGGCCCTGGTGGGCAGCGCCGATTTTGAGAATGTGGAGATCGACGGCCAGGTGAATATGGCCCTGGCGCCCCGTCAACCGGGCAGTTCGATTAAACCCCTGGTCTATCTGGCCGCGTTTGCCCATCCCCAGCGCCCGCTCAACGAGCACTGGACCCCCGGCACACTGGTAGCCGACATCGAGCAGGACTTTCCCGACGGGGCCAATCCCCCCTATCGTCCCAGAAATTACGACGAAAACGAGCACGGCATCCTGACCGTCCGGGCTTCCCTGGCCAACAGCTACAACATCCCCGCCGTGCGTGCCCTGGACTTTGTGGGGCTGCCCGCCTTTCTCGCCCTGGCCCAGCGGGTGGGAATCACCTCCCTCATCCGCCCGGATTACGGGCTGAGCCTGAGCCTGGGAGGCGGCGAAGTGCCCCTGCTGGAGATGACCGGGGCCTTTGGCGTGCTGGCCAATGGGGGCGTGCGCCGGGCGCCCCAGACGATCCTGAAGATTGAGGACGGGGAAGGCAATGTCATCTGTGCCATCGACACCCCGACCCCCTGCCGTCTGGACGGGCTGGCCCAGGGCGAGCAGGTGGTCAGCCCGGTGGATGCTTTTCTGATTTCGGATATGCTCAGTGACAATCAGGCCCGTGCCCCGATCTTCGGTCTCAATTCGATGCTGAATCTGGGACGGCCAGCCGCAGCGAAGACAGGCACCACCAACGATTATCGGGATTCCCTGACTATCGGCTATACGCCCGAACTGGTGACCGGTGTCTGGGTGGGCAACGCCAACAACGCGTCTATGCAGAATCTCTCTGGGATTGGCGGCGCAGCGCCTATCTGGAATCGCTTTATGCAGACCGCCCTGGCTGCCACGCCTCCCTCCACCTTTGCCGTGCCGGCTGGGGTGCAACAGGTGGAAGTCTGCGCTGACACGGGTACACTGCCCAGCCCGGCCTGCCCGGAAAAGGCCGTGGGCTGGTTTGCCCTGGACCGCCCCCCGTTGCCGCCCGAAGCTGATCTGTGGCAGATTGTAAAAATCGATAAAGTGACCGGCCAACGCGCCGGGCAATTCACCCCGGCGGAACTGGTGGAGGAGAAGGTCTTCAAAGTCTACCCCGCGGCGTACCGGGATTGGGCCGAGGCCCACGGCATCCCCCAGCCCCCAGCCGAGGAGAGCACCCTCTTTGACTTTGCGCCAGAAGTGCAGATTACCCAGCCCAGCGAAGGGCAGAGCGTGCGCGGGCTGATATCTGTCGTCGGTGTGGCTAACGTGCCCTCTTTTGCCAACTACGAACTCCAGTATGGGGTCAGCCACGACCCCGGCGCGTTTAGCGGGGCCATTTGGGGACCCATCGATCAGCCAGCCACCGGGGGTGTATTGGGCCAGTGGGATACCACTTCTTTGACGAATGGCCCCCACACCCTGCGGCTGATCGCACGGGACAGCTTTGGCAATGCCTACGAAAACCGGGTGCGTCTCTTTGTAGAGAATCTGGAAGCCACGGCCTCGGCCACCCCGACATTTACCCCAACCTGGACGCCTACCTGGACCCCCACTGCCGAGGCTGCTACACCCACGCCGGTTGTGCCGCCCAGCGAAACCCCTGTGCCGCCCCTGCCCACCGGGGGCATCGGGGGTGTAGAACCGCCCTCGCCCCTGCCCACACCGGCGGGAAATCCCTAGTACAACGCGGCGTAAATAGACCAATAGTTGCTGACGTAGTGCGTATACCAGTTCACGCACTACGCACTACCCATCACAATCAATCCTGGGCGTATTTACGCCGGAGTGTACTAGTGCGGGGCGGCAGAAATATCCATTGATCAGCACAAAATTTCCACAAATCCCACATATTCGGTGCGCACTTCTGAGAATTGTGTGCTATAATGAGGTTGATCCACAAGCGCAGCGACAGGGCTGATGGATTCTCCTCAATTGCCCATAATTTTTCCAGAAAAGATGGCGAAAATGTACAACCTATCCATCTTTGCCCGTCCGATCACCCAACGAATTCTCCACAGCCTGGCCGCGCAAGAGCCGATCTGCCTTTCCCTGGTGGGCGGCCCGCTGTTGGGCAAGAGCGTGTTGCTGGCGCACATCGCCCGGCAACTGAGCGCTTCCGACGAAAACCCGGCCCAGGTTACCCACATCCGCTGTGGGCAGGTATCCCCCGGTGATTCTCTGCCCCAACGCCCAGAGGGCGATGGGCGTTGGCCAGAGGGCGATGGGCGTTGGGTTGTTCTGCTGGATGATTGTGACCGTATGGCCGAGTGGCCGGCGGAGACGGGGCGGCGCTGGACCGAATGGCTGGTCGCGGATCAGCCCCGGCGGGGGCTGGTGCTGGCAAGCCGCCAACCTCTCTATGCCGGGGCGAGCAGGGAGTTGGCCGGGGCTGTGCCCTACCTTCAGCAGCATTTCTTGGGGCTGATCGACGGAGAAGAAGCAGCGCGCATCGCCCTCTCTGGGTTGGGGAATTCATCGGCAGAGGGGCAGATGAGCGGCGCGCTGGTCGAATGGTGTGGCGGCCATCCCTTCCTGCTGGACCGGCTGGCCCATCTGCTGCCAGATGTGCGGGGGCTGATTGGGGGGCAGCCCCTCGGCCCGGCCCATCTGCCTCTGTTGCGTATGCGGCTGGTGGCTGTCTATGGCCGTCAACTTTTCGACAGGCAGTGGCAGGCGGTGGAAGCGAGCAGTGGCGCTGAGGGGCAGCCGGTTGAGGCGCTATTGCGGCTGCTCTTGCGCCGCCTGCTGCGCTTTGATGAATTGTCCCCCGTCCAGATGGAGCCGATGCATTGGCTGCTGGTCCAAGGGCTGGTGGCTGTGGAGAGTCACGGCTATCGGCTCTTTTCGCCTCTGCTGACCGACTACCTGGCCCTGCGCTTTGGCGCAGGCGGCGCGTCCGTTCCCGCCAGTCAGCCCGAAACGGGAGCTGTCCAGGCGCTGGTGGAGCGGGAAGCCCACCGCTTTACCCCCCAGGAAAAGTCCCTGATGCTCTATTTTCTGGAGCGGCCCGGCACAATTGTCTCGGTTGACGAGTTACTGGCCGATGTCTGGCAGAAGCCGGACGGCTCTGTGCGCCGGGTGCAGGAAGGCATCCGCCGGCTGCGCCAGCGCTTGGCGGAGTTCAACGGCGCGGTGGGAACCATCGACAACGAATGGGGTCAGGGCTATCGCTATGTGCCTGTGGGATAGGCCGCCGGCTACCATTCCTCTACCCATTCCTCTTCTTCCCCCACCACACGAAATTGACGCTGGGAGGGCATCTGTCCACCCGCCGGGCCGGGCAGGGCCATCTGGTTGGGCTGGGAGAGGTAGCTGCCATTTTGCCCGCCGTAGTAGCCAGCAAACTGGTTGGCCTGGCCCGGGGGCATAGGCATAGAAGGCGGTGTCATAATCACTACAGGCGGGTAGCCGTCGTATTGGCCCCGGGGCTGCTGACCGTTGCGCCCCCGCGGCCCGTCCCCTTCCCACTCCTGGCGGCGTTCGTTGCGGCGACCGGCCACCAGCAGTAGCAGCGCGGCCGGGATGCTGGCGAGCACACCAAAGACCACCCCCACCGCAATGCCTATTGCGTCGGAACTCATAGCGCTGCCAATCCGCCAGCCCAGGGCACCGACGAAGATCAGTGCGGATAGAATCAGAAGTCGTTTCATTGTTCTCTCCTTTCAGAATACACAACACCCTGCCCTCGACACATTCCCTGCACTTCCCCCATCTCCTCCGGCCCCAGCCAGGCCGCCTGAAAGCGCACTGTCTCGCCCTTGGCCACCAGCAGAAAATCGCCTTTGCCGTTGAGCTTCTCCGCGCCGCTGTCCGAAATGCCAGAAGCGTAGCGGGCTTCGTCTTTGCCGTTGACCGCGCCCACCAACCGCACAGGGAAATTGGCCTTCATTGCCGAACCGATAAGCGCGGCCGTGGGCTTTTGGGTGCAGCCGATGAGGTGCAGCCCGGCCTCCCGTCCCCGCTGGGCAATGCGGGTCAGGGGTTCCTCCACGGCCTTGCCCCCGCTTTGGATCAGGTCGGCCAGCTCGTCCACGGCGATTACCAGTACCGGATGGCTGATGCCCGCCTGATCCCGCTCCTCCATCTCCACCACCAGCCACTCCAGCCGGGCCTGCACGTCCTCTGGGGTCGAGGCCACCCCGCCGGAGACATTAGGCAGTCGTTGCAGCCCGGCAAAGCCCCGGTTTTTGGGATCGATCAGCACAATTTGCAGGGCTTTGGCCGAATTGAAAAGGGCCAAAGAAGCCAGCAGCCCCCGCACCAGGGCAGTCTTGCCGGAGCCGGTGGTCCCGGCCACCAGCACGTGGACCACATCCGGCGCGGTGATGCGCAGGAGTAGGGGCATACCGGCCTCGTCGATACCCAGGAGAGCCGTGGCCGGGGGCACGCGTCCCAGCTTTTTGCAGATGGGCAGCAGCTTGACCGGCGCGGCGTCGTTCCGGGGCAATTCCAGACGAAAGCCGCCCCCGCTGCGGTAGACCCGCACATTGGGGCAGCGCAGGGCCAGGGCCAGCTCCTCCGCCAGACCGGTGACTTTGCCCACTTTCACCCCCGGCGCGGTGACCAGGCGAAACTGGACAAAACGCGGAGAGACGACAGCCCCATCCACCCGGCTGGGAATTTTGTGGGTGGCGAGCACAGCTTCAATCGTATCCGATTGGCGGTCCAGTTCGTAGCGGCTGAGAGCCATCGGGTGATCCGTCGGGTCGGGTGCGGCACAGTCCAGACGGGTCGAAGAGGCAAAGAGGATTTGTAAAGGCGCGCAATGGGTCTGGACCAGCCAGGAATCCGTCGGTGGAGTTGACTGTTCCGGCTGGTAGAAGGCATAATAGAACAAATGTTCTGAATGTGTCAAATTGGCAAAAAGGGCAATTGTCGCTCCCGGTAGGATAAGGTACACTGTTTTGTGGTGATCTGATTCCGGGAATCGGCCAAGCGATGATTGGAAATACGTCAGAGCTTTTGGCCGATTCCCGGAATCGTATGCGCGTATACCCATTCCCCACCCCAAGGAGCAAATGATGAAAATTTTTCCCCCAGCCGAGGCTGTCACCGATTTGACGCCTCAAAACACGTTTGAACGCTACGCGGATGGCCGGGCACGGGTCTCGGATGATCTGCTGGAACGGATGAAACTGGTAACGACCGAAGAGGCCTGGGGTGTGCTGCGGCGCAACGGCTACAACAATCAGTTTGAGGGCGAATGGACCCGCACCCACCCGGATACGATTCTGGTGGGTCGGGTGTTGACCTGTGTGATGCTGCCCCATCGCCCGGACTTGCACGATGTGGTGGCGGCCCAGGGCGAGGCCGAAGGGCGCATCGGCGGCCAGAATTCCTGGGTCATCGACACATTGCAGCCCGGCGATGTGCTGGTGGTAGACCTCTTTGGCAAAGTGCGGGATGGCACTTTTATTGGTGACAATCTGGCCACTTCCATCCGCACCCGCACCAAAGCCGGCGCGGTGATCCACGGCGGCATCCGGGACTTTGCCGGTATCTCCCAACTGACCGATGTGGCCTTCTTTTGCCGGGGGCTGGACCCAACCGCCATCGCCAATGTAACCCTGGCCGCGGTCAATGTGCCTGTACGCATCGGCAACGCCACAGCTATGCCCGGCGATGTGGTGCTGGGCACACCCACCGGTGTTATTTTTATCCCGCCCCATCTGGTGCAGGAAGTGGTAGAGCGCTCGGAAGATATCCGGGTGCGGGACGAGTTTGGCAAGCTGCGGCTGACCCAGGGCCGCTACACCCCCGGTGAGATCGACCGCAAATGGAGCGATGAGATCGAAGCTGATTATCAGGAATGGTTGAAAGAGAACAGCGGTTAACCCCACCCTAGCCCTCCCCACTTTGGGGAGGGAACTGATTCAACTCCTGCGCAGATTGGGGGGTGAGGTGAGAACCGCTTCAACTCCTCCCCCAATGTGGGGGAGGCCGGGTGGGGGTGGCTGGGCCGTTGCGGCAACCCCACCCTAGCCCTCCCCACTTTGGGGAGGGAACTGATTCAACTCCTGCGCAGATTGGGGGGTGAGGTGGGAACCGCTTCAGCTCCTCCCCCAAATTAGGGAAGGAACGAATTCAACTCCTCCCCCAATGTGGGGGAGGCCGGGTGGGGGTGTCTCGGCCGTTATGAAAGAGAGAGTAGTCTATGCTGGACCGCAAGCGGGTGCTGGCTTCCCTGGAGAGCAAACGAGAGCTTTTCACCGGCTACGACGCCGAGTTCGTCGCGGAGCAGGCGCGGCTGGCCGATGCCTTTGACCGCTTTCGCCACAGGAGCAGGAGCGATCTGCAAGCCGCCATCGACGCCACGGGCGAGGAGTGGCCCGGCAGCCTGCCGACGGATGATGTGGACGCCTGTCTGGGGATGCGTCGGGCTTTTGGCGTGGAGTGGAACAATCATCAGGAAGCCAGAGCCTGGGCCTATGAGATTCTGCGTGGCCGCCCGGTGATTGCGGTGGATGGCAGCCAGATTACCCCGACGAAAGATTTTTCTGTGCCCGTGGGCGCGGTGCAGGTGGGCTGGTTTGTCAATGAACACCAGCCCGCCACGCCCGGCGCACAGAATTATGTAAAAGATGTCCAGTTCGAGGTGTTGGCCCCGGATGAGTTGGGGGACGACGAGGGAAATGCAGAAGAGGACTTCCCCGACTGGCGGGTCAACCAGCAGCGTTTTGTGCTGGAGTGTGGCAAACTC
The DNA here is from genome assembly GCA_023384455.1 of Caldilineaceae bacterium. Lineage (GTDB taxonomy): Bacteria > Chloroflexota > Anaerolineae > Caldilineales > Caldilineaceae > JACQGT01. The sequence continues at coordinate 9,306 of JAHDWH010000114.1, forward strand.
TGCGAATTGATGGAAGAATATAGCAGCCGGCCCGAAGCCGAACGCCCCCTCTGCTTCTTCGACGGCTCTTTTGTTATCAGCTTTGCCGGCCAACTGCGGGAGAACCGGGCCAGGGCTTATGTAGAGGCGGTGGACCGGCTGCTCCACTGCTCCCGCAGCACCCGCACCCCTCTGGTCGGCTTTGTGGACAGCAGTTTCAGCCGGGATGTGGTGACATTGCTCAACATTCTGGACCACCAGGCCCGGATTGTGCGCAGCGGGGACGCCCATCTCTTTGGCCGCATTCTCAGCCATTGGGGGGATCGGAGCGCGCTCTTTCTCTGCGCCCGCCGGGACTCGTTGAATCTGGAGCCATCCCGCTCTACAAAAGCACCCTTTTACAAAGAAATCGCCTTTACGTATCTTCAACTGGTCAGCGGTCGTCCTCCGGCCCGGCTGGAAATGCCTCGCTGGATTCTGGACACGGGCCGGGCCGAGGAGATTATCGACCGGGTGCGGGCCGAGTCGGTGGTGGGGGTGGGTTATCCCTACGCCATCGAAAGCGCGGATGCCCTGGCCGTCATCTCCCAGCAGGACCGGGAGCGCTTCTATCGCATTTTGCAGGAGTTTCTGGAAGAGTCGGGGATGGAACTTTCCGCGGCGCGCAAGATGCGCAGCAAACGGCAGCGGCGCTGACAGCCCCAGAATACATCTTTTCCGCCGCGGACCGCGGTCCGCGGTCCGCCGTCTACTCTGAATATACAGCACCCACTATCCCCACAGGAGACAACCCAATGCCCTCAACCCCAGCCCGCCCCCATCTGCTGTCCGACGACGCCAAAACCAAACTGCGCCAGGTTTCCACGGCTACCCTGACCACCCAGTTGGGCAAGCACGGCTTTCGCAACACCTTTTTGGCTGGCATCTATCCCCTGCGTCCTGACCTGCGGATGGTGGGCTATGCCTTCACCCTGCGCTTTATTCCGGCCCGGGAAGACCTGGCGGACGAACTCTACGACAACACCAAAAATGTCCAGCGCCTGGCTGTGGAAGCGGTCGGCCCGGAGGATGTGCTGGTAATCGATGCGCGCAACGACACCAGCTCGGCCTCCCTGGGCCACATTCTGGGCACACGCCTGACAGTGCGGGGCGCGGCCGGGTTTGTGACCGATGGCGCGCTGCGGGATACGCCGAGCTTTCGCCATCTGGAGCTGCCCACTTATATCCGCGGACCCCACGCCAACACATCTTTTGTGGCCCATCACCCGGTGGCTATGCAGATTCCTATCGGCTGTGCGGGTGTGGCGGTGATTCCGGGGGATGTGATTGTGGGTGACGGGGAAGGGGTGGTGGTGATTCCCGCCCAGGTGGCCGAGTCGGTGGCCCAGGCGGCCTATGAGCAGGAAATCCGTGAGGAATTCTTCTTACAGAAAATTGCGGGCGGTGCGAGTATTGTGGGCACATACCCCCCGAACGAAGCGATTTTGGCCGAATTGGCCGAATGGCGTAAAGAGAACGCAATCTAAACCTTCAATCCGTGATTGTTTGCCGGGAAATTCCTTATTTTTCAGGAGGAATTGAGTACTCGCGGCGATTTTTGCCAGTTGACGCTTATTCATTTCTCTGTTATAGTTTGCCCGCACACTGTCGAATCGACATTTTCCGTTGACACGTTCCCCCGACCTGTCGATAGATTCCGTCCCGATCCCGTAATTAAACCCCTGTATCTGAACGAATAGCCATCCTATCGTGTTCTTCGCAACAACGGAAAATCCGTCGTTGTGCCTTCAGACGCTCACGCGTTTGATTTTCCCATCTTTAGTTTTATTTGCATGCTCCAAGGAGGCAAACTGTGGACCGAAAGACTTTATCACGACGTTCCTTTCTGCGATTGGCCGGTGGGGCCATCGGTGTAACGGCCCTGGCCGCGTGCGCCCCCCCTGCCGCCGCCCCCGCGGCTGCACCCGCAGCCGCACCTGCTGCTGCCGAAGCAGCCGCCCCCGCTGCTGAAACAATGGTAGACAGCGCCCACCCCCTGTGGGTCATCCTGGATATCGATTTCCACGATACCTACAACGAGTATACCCAGAAAGCCCTGTCCGACTATGTGGCGGAGCGGGGCTGGGTCATGGAATTGGCCGATTCTCAGGGCTTTGCCGCTGGTTCGGGCGAGACCGACAGAATTGCCGCGGCTGTGCAGTCCGGTGATGCGCCTGATCTGGTGCGCCACACCCTTTCGCCTGAGTTGCTACACAGCCTGGACACCACCCAGTCTCTGTCCGATCTGGTAGCTGCGGTGGAAGAAGTCTATGGTCCCGTAGCTCCCTACCTGAAGACAGGTAAGTTAATTGACGGCGAGTGGTGGGCTGTCCCTTATCACCAGCGGGTCGGTGGCGGCTACTACCGCAAGGATGCTTTTGAGGGCGCGGGTATTGATATCCAGACAATCCGCACCTACGACAAGTTGCGGGAAGCCTGTTTGGCGGTTTCTACCCCCGAATTCTTTGGATGGGGCATTACCATCAACCGCTCCGGCGACGGCAACAGCATCATCCAACGCATCAAATGTGGCTGGGGCGCTGGCTGGCAGGACGAGACCGGCCAGTATATCAACACCAACTCGCCTGAGATGGTAGAGGCCATGAACTTTATCAAGGATACCTACATGGATCCCCAATGGGCACCCATGCTGCCTCCGGGTGTGTTGGCCTGGAACGACATCTCCAACAACGAAGCCTTCCAGGGTGAGGTGATTGCCTACACCGAGAACGCTGGCACCGTCTATGCCAAGGCGCTGAAAGATGGCCTGCCCGTAGCCGCGAAGACCGGCTATCTGGCGCCTCCCGGTGGCCCTGTGAATCAGGAGTTCAACACAATTGGCAGCAAAGATTGGTTTATTCTGAAGGGTGCCCACAACACCGCGGCGGCCAAGGAAGTGATTCTGGAATTCACCACCAATCTGGATAAGATGGACGCGATGCTGGCCTCTTCGCCGGCCTACGCCATCCCAGCCTACACCAATCTGTGGGATATGTCCGTATATACCCAGAGCAACGAGATGTCCATGCAGGTCAAGCCTGCGGCCCTGGATGATTCGGGGATCAATGCTGGTTCCTGGCCTGGCCCGTCCTCGCCTGCCCTGACTGCTATCGAGAACTCGGGTATCTGGAACGATATGGTTAACTCCTTCATCACCGGCACATCGGTGGAAGAGGCAGTGAAGATTGCCCACGACCGTATGGTTCTGGTCTTCAAGGAATTTGGTCTGCCTGGCGAAAAGTAAGATGTTCTATCACGTAGGGGATGGTCCAGGACCATTCCCTACGTGGCTGTTCTCGCGTAGAATAGTGCCAGATATGCGGTTCTGATTCGTCTCCCCCGGATACACTGAGAGAAACTGTAATGGAATTAACAAGCCCACGCACCATCGCTGAACGTCAGGCTGTTGCCAAGAGACCGACCCGGAAGTTGCGACATATCTTAGGTCCTGACTGGAAGGAGGGCTATCTCTTTATATTCCCAGCTCTGTTTCTTCTGGGCACGATTGTCGCCTATCCGTTTCTGCGCGCGTTTTATACTGGCTTCACCCGGACAACAAGTCTGGAAATCGGCCCGTGGGTGGGCTTACTGAATTACCAGAATCTCTATAAGGACCCCTTCTTCTGGGACTCGGTGCGTATCTCCCTCACTTATACGATTACAGCGGTCGTTCTCAAGTTTTTTATAGGGATGATCGCCGCACTGCTGCTGCATCGGCTGACCCGTTTTGCCGCGGTCTTCACCGCGCTGGTGATGCTGCCCTGGATTATGCCCGAAGTGGTGCGCGCTATCACCTGGAAAGGTCTGCTGGATCCGATTTACGGGATGGTCAATCCTTTACTCAAAGATTTGGGGCTGATCGAAAAGTCGATTCCTTTTTTTGGCACACCCGAGTTGGCCCTGCCTTCCGTAATTATGGTCAATCTATGGGCGGGTATCCCTTTTTTCACTCTACTACTAGTGGCTGGTTTGAAGGCCATCGACAAAGAACAGTACGAAGCAGCGGCCATTGATGGGGCCAGTGGTTGGCGTCAATTTCTGCACATTACCCTGCCCGGTCTCCAATATGTGATTCTGGTGGAGACACTCCTCTCTTTCATCTGGACATTCAATGGCTTTACCCAAGTCTTTCTGCTCACGGGTGGCGGACCCCTGGGTTCGACAAAGATGTACACTATCTTTGCGATTGAAGCGGCCCGCAGTTTTCGTATCGGCACAGCCGTGGCCGCGGCGATGTCAATGGTGCCCCTGCTGGTTATCCTGATTATTATCCTGGGACGCAATGTGCTGGCAACCCAGACCGGACGTTCGGCCCAAACCGCAGCCGAACAGAATACCAGTCTATTTGGATTGATCTCCTGGCCTTTCCGTATGATTATCGGTCTCTTTGGGGCCATTTTTTGGGTGATCAATGACGGGATTGAGCGTATATTCGAAGCAATCGGCTCAGTATTCCGCAAGATGCGCCCCCTTTCCCACGACGCCCATGCAGCGGCGCGACGCTCTAAAGCCGCGCGTCGGCGTGTGGGCATCGTGGCCGGTGTCATTCTAACCCTCCTGCTGATCTTCGAGCTATTTCCTTTCTATTTCGTCTTTATCACCTCGTTCAAACACGAGGCGCAGATCGTCTCCTTCCAATCCCTCTACTATCCAGAGCCGTGGACGCTGGCACAATACGAAAAGTTGCTTGGCCCCACCCGCAACTTTCTGGTCTGGATGCGCAATTCGATGATCATTTCGCTGGTTACGCCGCTGGTCTCCACAATTGTGGCTTCTTTGGCGGCCTACAGTCTGGTGCGGCTCAACTGGAAAGGCAATCGCTTCTTCTCCAGCGCGGTCTTCGCCGCCTACCTCATGCCCGGTGTGTTGCTGGTCATCTCCATCTATCAGATTTTCGCCAAAGTGGGGCTGACCAACAGTCTGTATGGGTTGATGATCGCCTATTCCACCTTCGCCTTGCCCTTTGCCATCTGGCTGATGATGGGCTACTACGCCTCCATCCCCCGGGAATTGGAAGACGCGGGTCTGATCGACGGCTGCAATCGCTTCCAGGTCTTCTGGCGTATTGTGTTGCCCCTGACCAAACCGGCGTTGATGGCCATCTTCCTCTTCGGCGTGACAAATGCCTGGCACGAATATCTCTTTGCCTATATTCTGATCAGCAAACAGAGCCTGATGACCCTTCCGGTCGGCTTGGGTATGATGATTATCGGCGATGTCCAGCCCTGGGGTGAGTTGACCGGCGCTTCGATGATTATGGCGATTCCGGTCTTTATTCTCTACTCCATAGGCCAGCGCTTTATGGTGGCCGGTCTGACTGCCGGTGCGGTGAAGGGCGGCGGATAAGACGTGCGGCGTGAAACGTAAAAAGTGAGAGAGGGGAACCGTCAATGGTTCCCCTCTCTTTGTTTGTACCTGTTCAGCCACCCACCCTACCCCTCCCCATTCCAGGGAGGGAACTGGAACAACTCCTCCCCCACTGTGGGGGAGGTTAGGTGGGGGAGGTTAGGTGGGGGTGAGCAGTTACCTTTGTTTGTACTGAACTGCTCTCTACCAGAAAGGAATATCCCGTGTCATCTACTGTTTCGCAGGTCATACCCTTGCCCGTGGGCCAACTGGTCACATCGCTTGACAATCCCTCTCCACCCCGCGGCCAGACGTACAGCGGTCAATTCGTGACGCTGACACCGATTGACGCTGCCGCAGACGCCCCCGAACTCTACGCGGCCAGCCACGGCGACCCGCTGCGCGAGCAGTTGTGGACGTATATGACTGCGGGTCCCTTTGCGGATCAGTCGGCAATGCAGGTCTGGCTGGAGCAGTGCCAGACTTCGACCGAACCCCTCTTTTTCACTGTGACCGATCTGTTGGCCCAGTGCCGGGTGGGGATCGTCAGTTTCCTCAATATCGTGCCCGTCCAGCGCCGGGTGGAGTTGGGCAATATCTGGTATGCGCCGGAAGCCCAACGCACGAAAGTAAATACCGAATCCATCTATCTGATGCTCTGCGAGTCCTTCGACCGCCTGCACTACCGGCGGGTGGAGTGGAAGTGCGACAGCCTCAACGCCCGCTCGAGGGCGGCCGCGCTGCGTCTGGGCTTTCAATTCGAGGGCATCTTCCGCCAACATATGGTTGTGCGGGGGCGCAACCGGGACACGGCCTGGTTTGCCATAACCGACGGGGAATGGCCCCGGGTAAAAGGCAATCTGGAGCGCTGGCTCTATGCCGGGGGAGAGGGGCTGTCGTTGGCTGCGCTGAACCGGGCGTAGCACCGGATGGAACTTATTCGTCGCTGAGGGTGGCGGGCCAGCCGCAGGCGGCAAAGACGGCTTTGTCCAAATCGTTGTAAAGCTGCGCCAGGATGCTGATGAGGCCCTGGGCGTGGATGGTTTTCTCTTTGGGGGTGAGCAGTTACGATCGGGCCATCGGTCTGCGCCAGGGACGGCTCCAGTTTGACTGACCGGCCAAAGAAGTGGATGATGGGATGATGACGAAGCTCGATCAGCTTTGAATCGCCGCCTGTCAATCACCCACCGCCCATTCTGCAATGTTTCTCTCTCATCTTACGCTCGAACACTTCCGCAACTATCGCGCCCTCTCCCACGACTTCGCCGCGCCCTTCACACTTATTCAGGGGCGCAACGCCCAGGGCAAGACAAATCTGCTGGAAGCCATCTATTACCTGGCGACGAGTAAATCCAGCCACGCCCGCACGGAGAAGGAAGTGGTGGGCTGGAGCGCAGAGGGTGAGCCGATCCCTTACAGCCGTATCCGGGGCGTTGTCCAGCAACAAAACGGCGAAGTGGAATTGGAGATTCTTTTCTCCTCCCGGGGGGACGATACCAATTATGCCAAACAGGTGCGGGTCAATGGGGTGAACCGGCGCAGCATCGACCTGATCGGCAACCTGCGCGCCGTTCTCTTTCTGCCAGCGGATGTGGTGCTGGTGGCGGGCAGCCCCGGCGAGCGCCGTCGCTATCTGGACATCGCCCTCTGCCAGATCGACCGCAGCTACACCCAACATCTCTCCCGCTATCAAAAGGTGACCACCCAGCGCAACAGTCTCCTGCGCCAGTTGCGGGAGAGCAACGCCAGCTACCGGGACCCCGGCGTCGTTGCCCAACTGCGCTTCTGGGATGAGCAACTGGTGGAGCACGGCGCGTTTGTGTTGGCTCGCCGTTATAGCTTCCTGGCCCGGCTGGACCCGGCAGCGCGTCTCCTGCACAGCGAACTCTCCGCCGGGCTGGAACATCTGCAACTGGTCTACCAGCCCAGCTTCGACCCCGGCTTTCTGGGCGAACCGGACTACCGGCGTCTTGCCAACGGCGATGTGACCCCCCACACCGGTCGCCTGCCCGATTCCCCCCTGGCCCTGGCCGCGCTGCAAGAGACCTTTCAGAAAAAGCTGGACAGCCGCCGCAGCCGGGAGATGGCCGCCGGCGTCACCCTCTACGGCCCCCACCGGGACGATATGGCCTTTCTGGTCAACCAGCGGGATTTGCGCACCTACGGCAGCCGGGGGCAGCAGCGCACGGGCGCGCTGGCCCTAAAGCTGGCCGAGGTGCAGGCGATGACCGCCGAGACCGGCGAAGCGCCCATCCTCCTCCTGGACGATGTGATGAGCGAGCTGGACGCCCAGCGCCGGGCCACTCTCCTGGCTGCGCTGGGCGGTGTACCCCAGGCCGTCGTCACTGCCACAGATTGGGAAGACTTCACCCCGGAATTTCGAGCCCAGGCCCAATGCCTGCATGTGGATGGGGGGCGATTGGTCGCATCCAACCAGATGGCTACGCAAAGCTCTGTCTCTTCCTAAACAGCAAAAAGCCGGGAAGACTCGTCTTCCCGGCTTTTTGCTGTTGACTGATACCTGCTAATCAAAAATTCAAGGCTTTCTCATCCACTCCAGGTGAAGCCCGTCGGCACCTCCGGCGGTGGAAGTTCACCAGGGACCCCAGCGCTGGCAAGGGAGGCAACACCTAATTGCAGTGCGAGTATCAGCGCCAACGTGATAATCATCTTGGCGCTGCGCTCCTTTTTCTTGTTCATATACGTATCCCTCTCGTTGTTAGAAATGGTGGAAGCGGCATCTACTTACGTAATCCGACCTAACAATACAGCAGAAAGTGGTATAATTGCAGTAGTACGTTGGTCCTCTTTACGAAGAATTCTCCATTTCTGTCGATTCGTAACTGCTCACCCCCTCCCAGTCTCCCCCAAAGAGGGGGAGGAATCGATCCACTTTCCTCCCTGGAATGGGGAGGGGGAGGGTGGCTGAACAGTTACGTCGATTCTTCTCAAGTACGAACAGGCTATTGATGACACAGCGCAAACATTTTGAATGCGTTCTGCTAACAGTTCCAGGGTAGGATTAAAGAGCGAAGACATCTCGTTCGCTTGGAAAGGAGACCCTATGCGTTTTGATCGTTTCACAGAAAAAGCCCAAGAAGCCGTCCTGGACGCCCGCACGATTGCCCAGGAATACAACCACCCGGTCATCGACCCGGAGCATCTGCTGGCCGCGTTGCTGCGCCAGGACGGGGGCGTTGTCCCCGCGGTGGTGGCGCGCATTGGCGCGCCCAGCGGCAGCCTGAACACCGCTGTCGAGCAGGCGTTGGCTGCCCGTCCCCGCGCCACAGGCAGCGCGGTGCAGATCAACACATCCCGGGAGGCCACGGCCCTGCTCGACGAGGCCCAGTCCATCGCGGGCGGGATGAAGGACGAATATACCTCTACCGAGCATCTGTTCCTGGCCATGACCGGCCCGAAAGCGGCGCGCATCCGCACGCTTCTCTCCCGCTTTGGCATCACCAACGACGCTATTTTACAGGCGTTGACAAGCGTGCGCGGCAGCCAGCGGGTGACCAGCCAGAACCCGGAAGGCCAGTACGAGGCTCTGGAAAAGTATGGCCGGGACCTGACCGCGGAGGCCGAGAAGGGCAAACTGGACCCGGTGATTGGCCGGGATCAGGAGATTCGCCGGGTGATTCAGATTCTCAGCCGACGCACAAAGAACAATCCGGTCCTCATCGGTGAGCCGGGGGTGGGCAAGACCGCCATCGCTGAGGGGTTGGCCCGGCGTATTGTGGCCGGTGACGTGCCCACCACTCTGCGCGACAAGCGGCTGGTCTCCCTGGATTTGGGCAGTCTGGTGGCCGGGGCCAAATATCGGGGCGAATTTGAGGAGCGGCTGAAGGCAGTTCTCAACGATGTGAAGGGCGCGGAAGGGCAGGTTCTGCTCTTTATCGACGAGATGCACACCCTCGTCGGCGCCGGCGCGGCGGAAGGGGCGATGGACGCCAGCAATATTATGAAACCGATGCTGGCCCGGGGCGAACTCCACGCCATCGGCGCCACGACACTGGACGAATACCGCAAGCACATCGAAAAGGACGCGGCGCTGGAGCGGCGCTTCCAGCCCGTCTTTGTGGACGAGCCGACGGTCGAGGATACGATTTCCATCCTACGCGGGCTAAAGGAGCGCTACGAAGTCCATCACGGCGTGCGGGTGACGGACGGCGCGGTGATTGCCGCGGCCACCCTCAGCAACCGCTACATCAGCGACCGCCAGTTGCCCGACAAAGCCATCGACCTCATCGACGAGGCCGCCAGCCGACTGCGGATGCAGATCGATTCCAAACCCAAAGCCCTGGACGAGCTGGACCGTCAGGTGATGCAGTTGGAGATCGAACGGGAGGCCCTGCGCAAGGAGAGCGATGAGGCAAGCCGTCAACGGTTGGTCGGATTAGAGCAGGCGATTGCCAACCTGCGGGAGGAAAGCGCTGAGCTAAGCACCCGCTGGGCTGGGGAGCGGGAGGCGATTGCCCAGGTGCGCCGTCTGAAAGAGGAGATGGAGGGGTTGCGCACCCAGGCCGAACAGGCCGAACGGGACTACGATTTGCAGCGGGCCGCTGAGCTGCGCTATGGCAGAATCAACGCGCTGGAGCGTAAACTGGCCGAAGCTACGGGCCAGATGCACGACTTGCAGGCCGAGGGCGCGCTGTTGAAAGAGGAGGTGGACGCGGACGAAGTGGCGACGGTCATCAGCGAATGGACCGGCGTGCCTGTTACGAGGCTGCTGGAAGGCGAGCGGGAAAAGCTGCTCCGAATGGAAGAAGAATTGCATCGCCGGGTGGTGGGCCAGGAAAAGGCTGTGCAGGTGGTGGCGTCCGCCATCCGCCGCAGCCGGGCCGGTCTGCAAGACCCCAACCGTCCGATGGGAAGCTTTATCTTTCTCGGCCCGACAGGTGTGGGCAAGACCGAGTTGGCCCGCACCCTGGCTCAGTTTCTCTTTGACGACGAGAATAATCTGGTGCGGATCGATATGAGCGAGTATCAGGAACGCCACACCGTCGCCCGACTGATCGGCGCGCCCCCCGGCTATGTGGGCTACGACGAGGGCGGTCAGTTGACCGAAGCCGTGCGCCGTCGTCCCTATGCGGTGGTGCTTTTCGACGAAATCGAGAAGGCCCACCCGGAGGTTTTTAACGTTCTGTTGCAGGTGTTGGACGACGGGCGGCTGACCGACGGTCAGGGGCGCACTGTCGATTTCCGCAACACCGCGCTGATACTAACCAGCAACATCGGCAGCCAGTATATTCTGGACGTGGCCGGGGTAGATGCGGAGGTGGAGCGGCGGGTGATGGAGGCCATGCGCCAGCACTTCCGCCCGGAATTTCTGAACCGGGTGGATGAGATCGTCATCTTTCATAGCCTGACTACCGAGCATCTGAAGGAGATTGTGGAGATTCAGTTGGAGCGGCTTCTGGGGCTGTTGGCCGAGCGCAAGATCAGCCTTGTGCTGACAGAGGAGGCCAAAGCCCGCATTGTGGATGTGGGTTACGACCCGGCCTACGGCGCGCGTCCCCTAAAGCGGGCTATCCAGCATCTGGTGGTGGACCCGTTGGCCGAGGAGATTCTGGCCGGGCGTGTGTCCGATGGCAGCCGGCTGGTGGCGGACGCCGAAGGGGAGAATCTGGTCTTCCGACACAGCCGCTATAACGAAACCCGGCATGGTTCAAACGGGCACTAGACGGGAAGAAAACATCTTTACAATTGAATGAGGAAAATGGCTGCAAAAGGGTAATCGATACTGGGACATCCCTCATCGTGAAGGGGAGC
>JAHDWH010000115.1:0-18834 GCA_023384455.1 Caldilineaceae bacterium
GTTCCCCCAATCAGGCCGACGAACAGCCGCGCATTCATACGCTGGAGCCGTGGCACCGTTTCTTCGACCCGACTCGGGGTCACTTCTATCTGGACGGCTTTATGCGGGAGGTGGATGGCCCATTGGGGCTGTGGAAAGCCCATCAGTGGATGCGCTATCGCATCGGGCGCATTCTGGCCGAGGGGATTCAGGTCTTGCCAGAACGTCTGCCACCCACTCCCCCTAAACGCCCCCGCCACAAGCTGGACTATCTGCTGGCCCCGGAGATCGCCCGGCTGGGCCAGGTGAGCAGACATTTTGACGATATGCAGATTTACCCGCCAGACGCGGAAGGCTGGGTGCGGGTGACGGCCACGACGGACAATCTCTTTATGGCCTGTCGCCAGTTGCTCAGCTATGGGCCGGGTTGTCGGGTGGTTGGCGATACCCGCGCGCGGCGGGAAATGGAGGCGCTGGTGGCGGGATTGGGGAGGATGTACGGGGAATAAATCCCTCGGACGGGTTTTATTCAGATCGCAACTCTCTTATACATCTATTTCAATCCCTCAGATGGGTTGATGAAACAGAGTCTACTACTTTTATTTTATCGATTATGCCCAAAAACGTCAAATCACAGCCAAAATTCCGAAAATCCCTTGACAGCAAGAAATTTTGATGATATTCTCTGCACATCTCACGGTTAGATGTATAAGAGAGAAATCATTGATGATCATATCAAGACACAAGAAAAATGTTGAATCCAAAATACACCTGAAGCCACCTGTCGTTTTCCAAACAACAGTGAGGGAACTTACATGCTTATATTCTCAAGAACAGTCGACAGTAGGTGAAGTCATTGATATTGAAATACGCTATCTTCAAATTGAAGCTGCACAAATCAGGAAGAAACTTCAGCAATGCAGTCATGCACAAATATTCCATCACCTAACGGATGAGCTTAATGAAGTTGAACAGTGCATATGTATTCTACTACAAAAACTCGATGATGATAACACGTTCAAATAAGCTATTTCCTTATATTCATACATCTCGTCCCCATAATTCTGGGGAGACAATGTGAGACAATAGATAAATGCACCTGTAAAACCGATCAAAGGTATACGAATCGATTTATACAGTCCATCCATAGAAGATCGGGGAAATGAACTATGAGTATCACACTTGACGAACTGATGCTAAAACTGGCCGGGAAACCGGGTGATGTACTGGGCGACTATATCGATTATATCGCCAACCGGGGATTGGGGCGCTACCGGCGTATTGTCCAATGGGGTGGCAAAGAGGGACAGCCGCTCTATGCCCACATCCTCGATTTGGTCTTTACCCTCGAACGTCTCTCCTCCTTATTGGAACTTTCCATCACCGAGCGACGGGTATTGATGCTTGTATTGAGTGTTCACGACTTGAACAAAGTACCGGAGTTTCAGCATTTGGGCAGTTACAACAAACTGGCAAACCCGGAGGCCGTTGCAGAGGAACTGGAACGGATTGGGGCGGAAGAGTTCTTTCCCGATTGGCGGGATTATTTGCGGGACATCGTAACACTGATGCGCGCCCACAGTGACCACAGCCACGTGGCCGGTGAGTTGCTCGTACTCGGCGGAAACTACCGACTAGGACAGGAACGAATCGAGGAGTTGGTCCTGCTAGTCAGAGCGCTGGATGTGATCGATCTATCCCATAGCCTGCACGAACGCAAGCACAAACGCCGCTTTCTCGATCACCTCAACGAATTCAGCGCCACCCAATATGAACTTGTGCATCACGTAGTGGCAGAACAACGGGGTATTTTGACAAATGTCATTCACAATCGGATTGCCGAATATATGCAGCAAGAAAAGGGAGCTTGGCCGCTACTCTACTACCCGGATGGGGTCGTCTATTTGGTCAGGCGCGGGGCTTCCATAGGCGTCAGTGAAGACGACTATAAGACAATCGGGAAAAGTATCGCCAACTGGCTGGAAGATCAGACACGGGGTAGATTTTCCAGCTTCATCAAAGCGACTAATCAAGGCATCAAAATCGACAGCAAATGCTTGGAACTTGGCATATCGTTCTCCCGTATCTGGCAGACGGTAGATACAATCATTCAGGGCAAACGGTACGCTGCCCTGGAAAATATGGAGAATCGCGCAAGGGAGCGCGCCGAGCAAAGCATTGCCGGCGATAGCAGCTTGCTTGCTGAATCAGTCCGTCAACGGCTGACAGAATCCGATCTTATCCCGCGCAGCATTCAGTTATTGCACTTGGGCGAGTTGGTGCGGAGCTATTACATCTTTCTAAGCAAGCATTTCAAGAGGGAAATTTCTGATCCCTGGGCACACCTGTACGCTATGCTTGAGGTTTCGCCAGAGCGACAAGCATTCTACTCCCATTTTGATATCAATTATGACAGGGCTTACGTATTGGCGGGGGAGCTTCCGCAAAGCTATGAATTTGTATTCAGAAAGATCGAAACAGACGGCAAACAACTTTTAGGGGACATGGAGGTGGAGAGTCCGTGGCAAGACGTCTTCCAACAATATGTCCAAAGCAATGCCCAGTTCTCCTTTCAGTTACCAGAGACGGCTACTTTCACAGCCTATTTACAGCGATATGTACAGCAAAATCACAAACAATCGGCCTACGGGAGTAGCGAGTTTGAAACAGAGCTATGGCGCTCTGATGACGTGCCCAAAACCATCAAAGTCCAGCAATTCAGCAACCGCTTGGCTGCAGGCCCCGGCGATCCGGTCAAACGGATTGACCCCATTACCAAAGCCCAGTTTTTGCTGGAAAAGCTCAATTATCCGCCCGCGTTCAAGGCCAGCACCTATTATTTGCACATCTATCCCTATGCTTTTTTCAGCCCTGCTTATATTGAGTCCTGGCGTCGAACAGTGCGTGAATTGGCCGAGCAGGATGTGTCCGCTCTTTTTATCAAGACCGATGACAGTTTGCGGAGTATTTTTGATTCTGAGCAGCCAATTCAGTTGCCAGTTTCGGCATCAAACAGCAATGGACTACCCTTGCCCGGTGCTCCGGAACTTTTGGGCAATCTGCTCATCTGGCCTTTGAACGCTCCAGGACGGAACGACACGGAGCAATTTTGGTACGCTTTTACCTGCGCCTATGCCATGCACCGCTACGTGGGTGGCCGGGTGGTGTTGACTCGTTCGGCCACGCCGATTGTTGGGCCAGATGAATTCGCCGATCTGCTGATCGACGAAATCCCCCTCACACTACAAGGATTGTTGCGGGAAAATGGCTATACCTACAAAGAACTCACCGGGACACAACGGGGCGACAGCCAGACCACATTGGAAGGAGAACTGAAAGCACTCTACGCGGTCTATCGACAAGTTTATAACCCCAGCAGCAAAGTAAGCGAAGTGATTGCTCTCGCCAGTAGCCTGAATGACGGAGCACTTGGCATTTTCTATGCAGCAGAGCGACTGCTACTGCAACGTATACGCGATGACAAAAAGGTGAAATCGGCGGAGTGGGCACTGATCCGCGCCGCCGGACATATGAACGAAGCATTGAACTATCTGGCCTATTCGAACGGAGGAAAACAGGTGATCAAAACAATTGAGAAGTTGGCGCAGTTGGCATGGGAAGGAAATCTCAAAGGCAAGTCGTTGGAAAAGAATTCTCTGATGACGCCCCTAGACGAATGTTTTGTAAAAATTCAGCAAAAGGAGGCACCCATCGATGACGGCGCATTGCGCGCTGCTACCTCCCAGGATATTTACGAATATCTGGGACGCATCCGCGAAGCAAAGATGATTGGCCGAACGACACAGATCAAAGTAAACGCCTTTGTGGACGCATTTTTTGACGAATTACTCGGCAAAGTCTACCAGAACAATCGCCAGCGGCTACTCAACGACGAAAAATTGATCCGCTCGGCCTTTCTCTTCCACGTGCGAGAATTGCTTGCCCTACGCTCTGCCGAGAAGTCTGCCGAATCCGAACCAACCGAATAACCACTTTCAACCCTAATCCAGGAGGACATTCCATGCAATCTCTACAGAAATATGCCAAGTATCTGCCCACAGCATACAGCAACTACCCCCGGGGCTATTATGTCAGCCTCATCCTCACACGCAAAGTGGAAGGCGAGGCTATCTTCCGCACCGAAGGCAGCGGTGAGCCGCTCAATCGTGAATTTGTCCACGCGGGCGATGCGGACCAGACTGTGATTCCGCGGGTTGTGATCAGCAAACGCAAACAGACGGCTGTCGAGCGGCGCACTGGTCGCGAGTTATTGCGGCGAGTTGAGCTTTTGGCAGCCGATGCCGGGCTGAACGAAGGGGAACCGGAACCCGAAAGCATCGATTCGATGATCTACGGGTATGCAGTGGGTGGTGGTGGTGCCCAGAAGTCACGGGTGATCACCGACGACGCCTTTTCGATTTTGCCGGCAACGCAAGTGGTTGGCAAACGTCAATTCAACGCACCGTTTGAAGATGGAACGATGCGTCACCCAGAAACCGGCAAGCCGTCTACAAGCATTGGCACGGATGAATATGTGCGCCCGGAAACCCACTTTCTGGACATCGAGACGTTGAAGGATGTGACCCTCGACGAACTGACGTACGTGCTGGGTAACATTCTACGCAGCAGCCGATACGGAGCAGTTTCCAGCCGAGTAGGCAAAGTGAGCAATCGACTGCTTGCCATCTGTTTCAGCGATTGCGAGCTATACAGCAATCTGGAATTGACCCAAACAGTCTGGGATCACCTGAAGGCAATGAGTAATGGCGATCCAACTCTGCCTTTGACCGACGAAAATGTAGAAAATGCTGTGGCCCAGGCAATGGATATCCTTCGACAGCGGGTGATTGGCAAGGTAACTGCTATGGAAGCATCTGATCTGACCCAATTGCATGAAGAATTGCAGACGCTATACAGCGATGAAGAAGCAATCAAAGCGATGTTGACAACTGCCCAAGCAGGCTACAAGAAGTAAGCGCTCAGAAATAGGCTACATTTGATGCGTCGCACTGGCCCAACGGGTTCTCCCCACGATGGAGACGGTCAGTGCGACGCACCAGAGAGAAATTTATTCATTGACGCTTAGAAAGGAGATGGTATGCAAATTTTCCGCTGCCAACTTACCCTGATGGAGAGGACATTCTTTTCCAGCAGAGAGGTGGGAAACTTCTATCAAACAGAACCGTTTATCGGTAATTACGCGCTCTGCTACGCTTTGGGATTGGTCGCTGCTCCCTATCACAACCGCGGCAAGATTCATTACGCCGAACATCTGGCAGCACTCAACGAACAGGGCATCTATCTCACGTCGGCGTCGATTGTGGGGCAGCCTCGTTTTGCTATTGAACAGTTCAACGCTATGCCCGATAGCTACTGGTTCGCAATGGGAAACAATGCGTTGATCACCAAACCGGACGGATGGGATGCAGAACAGCGAGGCACGGCCTGGTATTTATCCGAACGCGCAACCGGGGCAAGCCGCAAAGTCCGCACAATGAATCGTCCCCAAATCGGCTCGATCAAATTGCTGGGGATTGGCAATCGTGCCGTCTTCTACGTTTTTACTGGGGACGATTCGGTGCGCTTACCTTCCTACATCCGTTTGGGCAAATGGATGAGCAAAGCCCGGGTGCTGGCGGAAAAGGTTTCGTTTCAAACAGTCGCGCAAGAGTCCGTTCAAATTCGCCATCTCATCAACCCGCTGGACTTGGCGTCAGGAACCGTTGTTCACACTTTCGATCTCTTGAGCGTTCACCCCGTACCCCTGTTGCGCAATGCTGTGATTAGTGGCTCGTTTTATCGTTTGAGCGATGGAACACTGCTGCCTGCGGGAATGCGCTTTGGCGTGGAAGGACTGACAGCAAATGATTGAAATTCATCTAACGGGTCAGAGCGAAAAGGTGGCGGCGGAGAATTCGTTCAATCTCAGCCAGCCCCCTCTTTACCACCAGATGCGGACTGTGGAGGCGCTGAAGATCGTTCCACTGGTGATGAATGCCTACAATACAGGGACGGGCAAGACCTATGCCAGTCTTCTCCACCTGTTTACAATGACGGGCAAGCCGCGCGACAATGTGCTTTTCATTGCACCTACGAATGAACTTCTCCACCAGCATTACGAGGATATCTGCGCCTTTGTCAAAGAAAACGGTCTGAAATTTCGTCCCGTGGAGATCAATGCGGCTGTGTTGAAATCCTTGCACAGTGCTGACCGGGTGGATCGAAGCGGTGAACGCTTGGCCGATCTGATTCGGAGCAATGGGCAAGGGTTTCACACAGAATTGGGCATCGATCCCACGGATCACGACAAACTGCCGCTGATTCTGGTGACAAATCCAGACCTGTTTTACTACGCACTCTTCTGGCGGTTCTCCTCCTTTGACCAACGCAATCTATTTCACACCGTCGTGACCAGCTTTCGTTATATTGTGATCGACGAGTTCCACTATTACGACAGCAAACAACTGGCGAATTTTCTCTTTTTTATGGCGCTTTCCAAAGACTGGGGATATCTTGAGGGGGGCCGGCGTTTCTGCCTGCTCTCGGCCACACCAGACACAGGCACGCGGATGTATCTGGATCGACTCTTTGGTGGGGATGGCTGGTTGTTGATTAGCTCGGAAAATGAACCGGTTGAAGCGCTTGCTTTACAGGCGACACCCGTATTGGCTCCGCTAACTCTGCATCTGACAGATGAAACTATCGAAAAATATGCAGAACGGGCAAGCAATAGCATACGCGCACAGTTACGCAACGGACAAGATGGCGCGTTGATCTCTAACGCACTCTGGCGTATTAATCAGGCCCATAATTCCTTACGTTCTTCGATTTCCCCTGAATTGATGGGACGGATTACCGGCGCACAACCCATTGCCCATCGACGGGCAGATCAGTTCAAGCCGCTGATTCTGGCAACACCAACGGTAGATATTGGCTACAACTTCAAAAAGAGCGCGAAGTCACGCCAGAACCTGGACTTCGTTGTATTCGAAGCCCAGTTTCGGGATGAACTGATCCAGCGTATGGGCCGGGCTGGGCGGGTGCTGGGCAAAGAGGAGACGAACACGCCATCCGAAGCCATTGCGCTTCTGAATCAGGAGTCCATCGGCGCGCTACAGATCGCCAACGGGCAGACATTCAGCCGGGCCGAGTTTCTCGCTCTGCTCAAGCGTACAAATGCGCTGCCCGAAAAGGAAGACTTTCAGGCTTATGTCAGCCGCGGTGGATTGGAGGAAAATATCTTCCCGCTCTACAACGCAAAGAAGATGTTTTCTGCAGAGGACAGCCAGAGAGTCGAATCGCTATATGAAACAGTTCGTTCTGTCTATGCGCCTAACAGCAATCGGACCTTTCGAGGTTTTGAGGCTCATTGGAAAAAGCAGGAGACGATTGCTAACTGGCTGCGCGATCCCAAAGATTCATATAGCCGCTCTCGGTTGCCAACTAGCATCGCTGACTACTTTGAATGGCTGATGGGGGCAAGACCAGAGGTCGAAGATATCGGGCTCAAACTCAGCGAATTGTTGAAGCCTCCGTACCTCTCTGGGTTTCAAATCTATTGCGAAATGGAAAGAGCCAGAACCCAAGCCCGATTCAGCTTCCGCGATAGCTTCAGTGGCCCAACCACATGGGTTTACGACGCCGACCGACTTCTGTCCGGCGCAGAAATAACCCAGTACGACCTGATTCATCTGGTGGAAAACTACCAACTCTCGCTTTTAGATAAAGAGCAATTCCAACGGGCAACAGGGGAGATGCCACCGGAAGATAGCCTCTGTGTTCGTTTGGAACGACATCGAAGTGAGCGCTTGCGGGTTACACTGCGATTGGAACAACCGCCCAAATTCTCCCGCGAAGGCTTGTCGGAATCTGATTTTATCCGCTGCTTTGCGGCAGGAAAGCCAGTGGCGCTAAAAAACCTTCAGTTGCGTACAGAGGAACCTCTCCCCCTGACGATTCGTGATGCTATTCGCAATCAATACATCCTTGCCCTTCTTGTCCCAGAAAGACTTTGGGGGGTCTTGCGGGCACAAACCCGCTACCGGGCAATTTATAGCCGCAAATTGCTGGTTGATTTATCGGGCAGAGAAAAGGAGTTCGAGGCAATTCTGGGGACAAACGCTTTACTTCTGGATCCGTTGATGGATTGGGCATTCAAACAAGCACAAGTCAACGACAATGCGATAATTCTATGATTCGTTACGACTAGATTAACCCATTCTCACCCCGCCCCCATCCCCTGCCCAATCTCCACCAGCACATCGGCCAGGGTGGGCGGGGCGGCGGGGACGACGTTCTCCTCACTGCCCTCGTGTTTGTGGTGGGGATAGGTGACGATCTGGGGGTGATGCTCTGTATTATCGTAACGGAAGATCAAACGACGGTCATGGGTCATATACTGATAAGCGTAGGTGATGCGCTGGGTGCCTTGCGCGACATCAACGTATTCACGAAAGTGCAGTCGGCTTCCATTAGTCAGGAGAACATCAGCCCGCAGATAGCCCTGCATACGACCGCGACGTTCCGGGTCCATCGTCCACTGGCGCACGATGGGACTGTTGTCAAGCTGCGACTCAATTAGATCGAAATATCGCCTAATCCACAACGCGGATGCCTCTTAGATTATGCAGCTTCTTCAGCAAATGCTGTTCCATGCGAGACTCACCCACCCATTCGATGGTTTCCAGCGTCTCGTCGATCTGATTCTGGTGATAGCGCGCCAGGAAATCTTC
Organism: Caldilineaceae bacterium; assembly: GCA_023384455.1. GTDB lineage: Bacteria > Chloroflexota > Anaerolineae > Caldilineales > Caldilineaceae > JACQGT01. The sequence continues at coordinate 8,712 of JAHDWH010000115.1, forward strand.
CGTCGCAAGGTCGTATTGGGTCTCGAAGTCGCGGATACGCTCCTGGGTCCGGCGCAATCCATCTTCCAACGATTGGATTTCGGAATCCAGCATAGAGCCCACAAAAGAGCGCAGAGAGAAGTCAGCGTTTGTCTCGTTTCGCTCCTGCACAAGCGTCAGAGTAGTCATCATCATTCGCCTTTCATCCAGCCGTTGTATAGTCATTCGTCTATCCCCTTGCGTCTGTCATCCACCGGTCACGATTCCTTGCGCTAGTATACCACCGACCCAAACCGCCTACAAAGGAATTTCCTGCTATGCCCCACACCCTCCACGCCCTCGTTGTCAACCTGATCGCCCAGAATGGGGGTACACTCCCCGGCAATGTGGGCGAGCTGGGCCACGCCGCCTTCTACGCCGCCATCCAGGCTGTGGACCCGGCGCTCTCGGCCCGCATGCACGAGGCCGACGAGCGCAGCGCCTTCAGCCTCTCCCCCCTCTACGGCTACTGGCAAAGTCCCCAAGACGGCAAAATCCACGTCAGCCAGGGGCAACCGGGCTGGCTGCGGGTCTGCCTGTTGGAGCCGGAACTCTTCGCCGTCTTCACCACCCACCTGCTCACCAGCGCCCGGCCCACCATCCACCTGGGCGACGTCCACTTTGCCATCACCGACGCCCTGGGCAACCCGGTCAGCCATCCCTGGGCCGGCTACACCACCCTGGACGATCTGGCCGCACTGCCCCCAGCGGAGCGCTGGATACTGGAATTTGAAAGTCCGACCGCCATCCGCTGGGGGAAATCTGACAACGGCTCGAGGCGGGTGGAGCTTTTCCCCCTGCCCCGCATGGCGATTGCCGGTCTGCGCAGCCGCTGGGACAAGTGGACTGGCGAGCAGTGGGGGCGGGATTTTGAGGAGTGGGTGGAGCGCAACGTCATCATCGAACGGGTGTGGGATTGGCGCAGCGAACGTTTCGTCTATCGGGGACAGAATTATGTGGGCGGGGTGGGCAAACTCTCCTGGCGGCTGCTGGACAGCCGGGACAAAGAACGGGCCGCCCACCTCAACCGGCTGCTGCACCTTGCCTTTTATACAGGTGTCGGCTATAAAACAACTCACGGGTTGGGGCAGGTGCGTCTGCTCCCAGCGGCAGCTACAGACAAGCAAAGGAGAGCGACGGATGAATGAACCTCTGGAGATTACCCTCAAAACGCTCACTCCTCTTTGGACGGGGGGTGTGGAGACAGGACGAATGGATCGGGTCCACGAGACCGGCATCCTCGGCAGCCTGCGCTGGTGGTACGAGGTGGTTGTGCGCGGGCTGGGGGGGAGCGCGTGTGATCCCACAGGCCATTCCTGTCTCTATGACCCGGACAAACCCAATCAGGGCATCTGTGACGTGTGCCGGCTCTTTGGTGCAACCGGCTGGCGTCGGCGCTTTCGGCTGGCGATCAATGACGCAGATGTGCAGGATACCTGGTCCGGTGGCGCAATTAACGTCAAGCCGCCGGATCGCAACCGAGGCTGGTATCTCCCTGCCGGGCAAATGGGCGGTCTGCGACTTCAAATCGTTGCCGATGAGAAGATAAAGGCTCAAGTGCTTGCGCTGCTTCAGTTTGTGGAGCGGCACGGCAATTTTGGCGCTCGACCCCAGCTTGGGTACGGTCTGTGTCAGATCGAGAAAGTCAGCAACGACCCCGTCGCATCCTATGACTGGAGTGTACTGGTGGGGTCGGGCAGAGTCGATTCCCGGCTACCCGACCTACGCACCTTCACCTTTTTCACTCTCACCTTTGAGCCGGAGCGCGGCGACTGGTGGCGGGACGTTCCGGGCGTGGGCGCTCTGGCCCGAGACAATCGCTATCGGGGAACAGTGGATGCGCTGCTTCGCCGCGGGTTGATTCCCATTACCCCGGCGCTGAAGAATGTGCTGCGCTATGGCGCGCAATGGTCCTCCGGCGCGTTGCCCCACCACTTCTTTGGTACCCTGCGCGGCGAAGAACGCAGACGGGGGCGCATCGGGCTGAGCTGGGCCTATCGCCTGCCCGACTCGGCCCTCTGGCAGATGCGCGGCTGGGCCTATCCACCCCAGACGGGGGAGAGCCAGCAACGGGAGGTAGCTCAGCGCCTGCAGGCAGTTCTGGGAAAACCGGAGACCTGGCTACAGTCGCTGAATATCCGCTATCGTCAGGCTGAGGCAGCGATTGCTCCGATGGGGGCGTTTTTCCAGCCCCTTTCCACGGCGCAGGCGCAGCAATTTATGCACGAATCAGCAATCGTTGAGGTGCAGGGATGACACGAGACATACGAAACTACGACGCTTGGGCTGCCCACTCTTTCTTGCATTCGCCCCAATCCGATGAAAAAGCGGTGCTCGACTATCTGCTCAAAAACAGCGCCAACCCCTACGGATGGGAGATTCCCGATCTCTCAGCCCGGGCGTCTTTCTCGGCCCTGGCATTGCTGGGGGACAAGGAGTATGCCCGCAGCGGCACCCGCCGGGAAGCGGGCGGCCTGGTCGAACTCTACAAGAAGCAGGTGTTTCAGGACTATCTGAGTCGGCAACGGGAGGTGTGCCGGTCACTGGTGGAATCGCTGCCGGATCTGTCGTCGCTGCCAGTAGGGGCCTCTACTATTCGCTTTGGTTTCACTCTGACCAGCCCCTACATCAGCCGGGACGACACAGCCCTGCATCTGCTCGACAATCCAGTGAAGAAGGAGTGGGTTTTCAAAGTGCCCTATGTGGCTTCGACCCAGTGGAAGGGTGGCCTGCGCGCGGCAGTACGCGGGCAGAAGGAGTGGGACAACGACCATCCCGACCTCTTGCGGCTATTTGGCGAAGCCAACGACGAACGACCAGAACAGGGCAAAAGCGGTTGCATCTACTTCTACCCCACCTTCTTCGACCGCCTGGGGCTGGAAGTGATCAACCCCCACGACCGCCAGACCGGGGCCGGCTCTCAGCCGATTCTGATGGAGTGCGTGCCCGCGGGAACCACCGGCCACTTCACCCTCCTCTACGCGCCCCTGGACTGCATCGGCGCGGACCCGGCAGTGACCCGCCGCCAGGTGGCCGAAGACCTGGCCCTGCTGGCCCAGGGGCTGGAAGCGCTCTTTACCCTCTACGGCTTTGGGGCCAAGACCAGCAGCGGCTTCGGGCTGGCGGAGTTGACAGGGGGAGGACGTTTTGCCATTCACTACCCGGACACCCAACTGCAATCGCCCAAACCCCAGCAGCCGATCTATCCGGAGGCCCTGCGGGGATTTCTGGAAAGCTATCCACCCGAATATCTGGATATGAAACCGAAGCAGCTCAAAAACGCGGGCGTGCCCAATCTGCTGCGCCAGCAGGCAAAGGAGATCAAAGAATTGTACCTGCAATACCAGGACGACCTGACCCAGTATGAGCGCGACCTGGCGGAGTGGGAGACGAGCACAGCCACGCCGTCGCCGCCCATCACCGAGCGCACCTTCGCCGGGTTTTCTGATCTGGCCGGGATTGCAGGCCAGATAGGAGGTGGCGTATGAGTCAACTTGACCAACTCGCCCAGAAGCGCGACGCCCTGCTGTTGGCGGAGACCGGTGCTTGGCTGCATATGCTCGGCAAGTATGACTGGCAATTCATCGAGAAAAATTGTGGCGGGACGACCAGCTACGATTATCAAAATTTTCTCTCGGCTTTTGACACAAAGTATCCCGGATTGGTGGGGCTGCTGGATACAAATTCTGTTCAGTATCAATCTGTGCTTTCCGTTTTGCCGATCACCGTTCCCACCAGCGTTGGCGTCTTCATTCGCGACCATCGGGAAACCACCGAAGCACTCCAGGACAAACTGGATAATCAATTGGCAATGCTCCTGGTGGATGCTCACGGACGCGGTTCCAATATCGATAAGAGCGAAATCCAGAGCAAAAGCGTTTTTCCGGGACAGTCTTTGCCGGCTGTCTATCTTTCAAGCGCATTTGGCTTCACCCAACACCTATCTGCCGCCGACTATAAGACAGAGGACTTGCATCGTGCGCTTGAAGACCTGATCCAACGGCTATCCACATCGACAAATGTAGATAAATGGGGCCATTTTGTCGGTGAGCTTCGTCAGGAGCTTTTGAGCCGCTTTCAAAGCGTATTGGCAGAGACCCGCTTGCCCTTCAATGATGTGACTCTGTTCGATCAGTCTGCATCGGCAGTGGCCTTTTTCAAAGCAGCCCTAGCCGAAAGAGTTGTGAAGGGGAACTGGAAAAGGCTCACGCTTTCGTCGCGGAATCAATACTATTGGCGAACCTTGTCGATCTCAATTGCCGGTCTGAGCTATCTGCAAAACGCCTCTGGTATTGCGGATATGTTGGGCCGAAAGGCGATTCTAGCCAGCGCGCAAGAGGCAGTCCGCGATTTGTTGGAAGTGATATTCCCGATTGGGCAGGAAATTTACCGCGATGAACAAACATCCCTATTTCTTGTACCGGATCAAAGCGATCTGTTGCAATGGCAGGACGCCAGCGGACAAAGCCTTGAAAAGCTCATTGCCAGGACCCTATCCCAAGCCACGGATGGAGACATCATTCCGAATCTCCACAACAGCCTGCTGGAACAGGGGACGCGCACCCTTTACACGATTGGGCAGCAAATCGCTGCTTCTGTATCTGAGGATGTAACCTCGGACGCGAATATACTCACGAACGCATGGCAGAATATCAGTAACCGGCAAATATGCACTGTCTGTGGTCTTCGACCGCAAGGCCCCTCTCGTAAAGCCAGCGGTCGCAACTTGTGCGATACATGCCTGAAGAGACGTGAGCGACGCGCTGAGAAATGGGCAACTGATGAATTAGACCGCACCATATGGCTGGATGAAGTCGCAGACGATACGGGCCGATTGGCTTTAGTTGTCGGTTCTTGGGACTTAACAGAATGGCTGAACGGTACACTGGTCAATTCGATTATTGCCGCTTCGAATTTGGACTTTCAGCAGTTGGAAGCAGACTGTCGCACTTCACTGCAAACGACACGAAGCGGCAATCCCCAACAATTTCAAGGATTGCTCACATCTCTGCTCAGTAACAATGTCCGGCAGCAATTTGGCAATCGGTTTCGGGACTATTTCGAAGCGATCATTCAGCCTGAATGGCCTGATCTGACCGAAGGAGGACTTGTTGAAGATACAGTTGCGGCGATCCATTTCGTCCGTCAGAATCCCTCCTTCGCCCGCCTGCGCCGGATTTGGGAAACCACTCGCACCTTCTGGCAGGATGTATTGCCTACAGACAGGCATAAGGACACCGACAAGAACACTGACATTGCCCAATCCCTGGTCGGACAGAAGATCGGATCAGTGGGGTCCAGACTCCAGATTGTCGGGCAACTAACTCCCAGTAAAACGGACGATACTCCCGGTCTCTACCACGCCTACGATCTCAAACTCAAAAACGGCGTCACTGTCAGCGTTGTCTGGGATCCGGAGCGAAAACTGTTTATCACCTGTGACAACCTGGACTACCTGTCCAAATCGGCGTTGCAAGGCGGAGCTATCAGTGATTTTCTGAAGGGCGAACTGACCCTGGAAGAACCCACAGGGTACGGTAGTCAGAACAAAGACTGGGGCAAGATTCAAATTGAGTCGGTGGTCAAAATGGATGGCAGCAGTTACACCCCCGCCATCCCCATCCTCTCCGAACCCCGCACCTTCCTGGCCCTGCTCCCCGCGGAGAGGGTGCTGGCTGTGGTCGGGGCCATCCGGGCCAAGTACGAGCGGGAGATGGGCAAAGTGCGCAACCGCCTGCCCCTGCACCTGGGGCTGGTCTTTTTCCACCGGCGCACCCCCCTGCGCACGGCTCTGGACGCGGGGCGGCGGATGTTGGAGTACAGGGCGGGCGCGGCCCAGGACGCGCTCTGGGCGGTGCAAGAGGTCAGCGACGGCGGCAAGGAAGTGGCGCCGGCGTGCGTCTCCCGGGGGACGAAGCATTTCGACGAGACCCGGGCCGTGAAGCTGGAGCAGAACGGACGCACCCTTACCTGGCACGTCCCGGCTGTGATGGGCGACGGGAAAACGCCTGACAACTGGTACCCCTACCTCTTTATCCAGGGCGACCCCCGCGGGCGACCTCGCACTTTCAAGGGCATCCGCCCCACAGCCGATGGCAAGGGCGAAGAATGCTGGCTCATCCACGCAGGCGAACTGCAAGCGGGGGATCAGGTCTACTTCACCCCCGCCACCTTTGACTTCGAATGGCTGGATAGCGCGGGCCAACGCTTTGCCATCGCCTACGACGCGCAGGGCCGCCGCCAGGATAGCCACACCCGCCCCTATCTGCTCGACGATCTGGGGACGATTGAACAGGTGTGGAATTTGATCTCCGGCAAGGATGGCCTGAGCAGCAGCCAAATCTACGCCCTGCGCGACCTGATCGAAGCCAAACGGGAGACGTGGCAGACGGGTGAGACCTTCACCCAACTCTGCCAAGACGCGGTGAGCAACGCCCAGTGGAAGAAGCGCGAGGCCATCGATCTCTGTTTGATCACCGACGCGGCTGTCTCCGGGCTGTTGACCGATGTCATCCAACTCTATATGGGCATTCTGAAAACCAAACCCCAACGGGAGGAGAACGAAAATGGCTGATCACTACAGGCAGGAACGCTGTCTGCTGATGACTCTGGACCCCCTGCACATCGGCGCGGGAGGCAACCGCCTGGGCCGGGTGGACCTGAGCATTGTGCGCGAGCCGGGCACGAAGCTACCCAAAATCCCCGGCACATCCCTGCACGGCGCCATCCGTCAATACGCGGCCGTGCGCTATGAAAAAATTGGCTGCGCGGGCAGCGGCCAGGGCAAGAGCATCCACTGCAAAAGTCCCCACTGCCCCATCTGCTACACCTTTGGCTATCTGAAAGGCCAGGATGGCGGACAGAGCGGCCACGTCAACATCGGCGACGCCCGGCTGCTTCTCTTCCCCGTCTACTCCCTGGCCGGTCCGGTCTGGGTCACCTGTCCCGGTGTGCTGGCCGAGTTTGACATCCCGGCCCGTGTGAGCGACGGCCACATCCAGGCCAAAGTGGGCAACGAGCATCTCAACCTGGGCTGGCTGATGCTGCCCAAAGAGGCGGGCGACTTTGCCCTGCCCTCGGGCGTTCCCGGCGAAATTGTCCAGCGGGCCGTGCTCGTCTCGGACAAGCTCTTCAGCCAGATCGTCAACAGCAATCTGGAAGTGCGCACCTCCGTCAGCATCGATCCGGAGACCGGCGCGGCCTCGGACAAGGCGCTCTTCACCTACGAAGCCCTGCCCCGGGCCGCGCTGCTCTGGCTGGATGTGGTGGAGGACGACTTCAGCGGCAAATTCCCTTCCACCGACCACAAATGTAAAAAGGAAGAGGGGGAGAAAGAGGGCAAACGTGAAACGGTCTACACCGACAACGCCGGCGAGACCCTGGGCGAACGCTGGGAAAAACCGCTGGATGTGGTTGCCGCCGGGCTAAAGCTGGCCGAAATGCTGGGTATCGGCGGAATGGGCACCCGGGGCTTTGGCCGGGTTCGTCTGCTCAAAGAGGAGGATACAAAATGACAATGCTCAATCTGGACCAATTAGCCGCCCAATACGCCCAGAAGATTGTGGCTGCCGGCGGCGCTGAGATCGAAAATCTGATCACCAAAACCCTGGGCGTGCTCCAGGAGCAGGGGGTCTATGCCTGTCTGCTCTTTCTCTCTTCCCGCACAAGCAGCAACGAGAAAAGCCTGGCCGAAAAGAGCCGCCCCCATCTCTACGGGCTGCTACAGGAGTTGCCCGCCTTTCGGGAGGCAGAGATCAGCGACGCCAACGCCCTGGCCTTCTTCAGCGACAACATTTGCGGCGATCTGGACACACTGCTGCTGGTGCGGGAACTCTACGAGCAGACGCTGATCTACGCCCGCTATGGAGCAAAGGCGGCAGGCAAATGAGCTGGCAACGCTACGAACTGATCTTTCGTCTGGGCAGCCCGATGCACATCGGCTGGCGCAAGAGCGGCAACCTGCAACAGACCCGGGGCTATGTGCCGGGCAAAAATCTCTGGGCCGCCCTCACGGCGCGGCTGACCCGGGGCACGGGCCAGGGGGCGAACGGGCGGGCCTATGTAGAGATGGGCGAGTGGGTGACCAAGCACTTCCGCTTCCCCTATCTCTACCCGGCTCTACAGGAGAATGGCGCGTACCGGCCCCACTACCCCTGGGAGGAGGATTTCGACTATCTCTTTGCCGACAGCTATACCAGCACGGCCCTCAATTACACGACCCAATCCGCCGAGGACGCGATGCTCCACGAGACGGAGTTCATTGCGCCCCATACCCGCACAGGGCAACCGGTCTATTTGGCCGGCGCACTCTTTGCACGCACCGCTCTTCCACCCCAGGTAGCCGGCTGGCAGAGCGCGCTGGAAAGGCTACAATTTGGCGCAGATCGGGGCTACGGTTGGGGGCGGGTGCAGTTGCTCCGCTGCCAGGAGACGGAGCGGATCGAGGGCGACACTGTGACGGTGGCGGTCAATGAGACCATCACGGCCCATCTGATGGCAGAGAGTGCTACGGGCGTTACCGGACCTATCGAGCCGTTGATCGGTTGGGAGCGCAACAATCGGCCAGGAGCGAATACTCGTTGGCAACTGAGCCAGACCGCAAGCATCTGCTATGTCCCTGGCTCTACTGTCGCCCAGGAGCAGCGCTTTCTCATTGGCGATTACGGCCTGCTGCAAGCGGAAAGCTGAGAGGGAAAGATGGATTGTGATTCGAGAACCTTACGCACTACAGAACACGAGATGCGCTTATGACCGATCCCCTGCCCCTTTCCTACATCAACCAATACGCCTACTGCCCCCGCCGCTTCTGGTATATGTACGCCCAGAGCGAAATGGAGGTCAACGCCCACGTGCTGCGGGGTGTACAGAACCACGAACGCGCCCATACGCCGGGCTACGAAAGCCAGGGCGAGGGGGTGCGCATCCACCGCCGGGTCTACGTCTTCAGCGAGCGCTGGCAGATCAGCGGCTTCTGCGATCTGTTGGAGGAGCATCCCGACGGTCGCTTTGTGCCCGTGGAGTACAAACAGGGCAAGCAGGGGCGCTGGATGAACGATCAGGCCCAGCTCTGCGCCCAGGCCCTCTGTTTGGAGGAGATGACCGGGCGGCCTATCGAGACCGGTGCCATCTTCTACTTTGGCAGCCGTCGCCGGGTGGAGGTGATCTTCGACCAATCCCTGCGCGCCGAAACCGCCCGACTGATCGACGCTATGCAGCGGGCCGTAGCGATTGGGGAGATTCTGCCCCACACGGAACAGAAAAGCCGCTGCCAGGGATGCAGTCTCCACGACATCTGCCTGCCCGAAGAAACAAGAGTCCTGAGTCCGGCGTCCTGAGTCCGGCGTCGGGGAGGGCGTCCGGCGTCCTGCGTCCGGCGTCCGGCGTCCAGCGTCCAGCGTCCGGCGTCCTGAGTCCGGCGTCGGGGGTCGGGGAGGGCGTCCGGCGTCCAGCGTCCAGCGTCCGGCGTCCGGCGTCGGGGTCGGGGAGGGCGTCCGGCGTCCAGCATCCGGCATTGGACTTCGGACTTCGGACGCCGGACTTCGGACGCCGGACTTCGGACGCCGGACGCCGGACGCTGGACTTTCAAAAGGAGACCGACAATGGCCGCAATCACACGTTTCGAGGATATCCGAGCCTGGCAGATGGCGCGCCAGTTGACCAACGAAATTTACGCAGTGACAAAACGTCCAGCCTTTCGCCGGGATTGGGGGCTGACCAATCAAATACGCGATGCGTCCGGTTCTGTGATGCACAACATCGCCGAAGGCTTCGACGCCGGTTCCGACGCCGAATTCATACGCTTCTTGCGCTATGCCCGACGTTCTGCCACAGAAGTGCAGTCTCAACTTTATCTCAGCCTGGACCAATCGTACATCAGCCAAGAGGAATTCCAACATCTGTACGACCTATCCAGCCAATGCCGAAATGCCATCACCGGCTTCATTCGGTATTTGAGTACGAAGACGTGAGTCGGGGAGGAAGTCCAGAGTCCAGAGTCCGGTGTCCTGAATCCGCTGCCCGACGAACTCCCCGACTCTGGACTCTGGACTTTGGACTCTGGACTCTGGACTCTGGACTCTGGACTCTGGACTCTGGACTCTGGACT
>JAHDWH010000115.1:18934-20432 GCA_023384455.1 Caldilineaceae bacterium
TGGACTCTGGACTCTGGACTCTGGACTCTGGACTCTGGACTCTGGACTCTGGACTTTGGACTCTGGACTCCCCGACTCTTGACTCTTGACACAGGACTTAGGACTTAGGACTTATGACTTATGACAACTCTTTATTTGACCGAGCCGCGCAGTGTTGTGCAAAAGGACGGGGAAACCCTCGTCGTCAAAATCCCCGCCGACAAAGAGAAGGAGACAGAGGCGCGCAGCGTGCGGGTGCCTCTGATGAAGATCAGCCAAGTGGTGGTGCTGGGGGACAGCACTGTGACCACCCCGGCCCTGCTGGCCCTGCTCGATCAGAACGCAGAGGTCTGCTTCTGCAACTATTGGGGCAAATTTCAGGGGCGGCTGGCCCCAGAGGTGAGCAAAAATGTCTTTGTACGCACGGCCCAATTCCGCTGTCACGAGAACTACGCCCAGCGGGTGGGGCTGGCCGCGCGCTTTGTGCGGGGCAAACTGCACAACCAGCGCACCCTCCTCTTGCGCAGCAACCGGGGGCTGGACGATCCGGAGATCGATAGCTGGGCGGCCACCATCCGCTCGATGATCGATGAGGTAGACCGGCTGATCGTCGAAGAGGACGGCCCGCCCAATCCCGCCCGCCCCCAGGAAAAATCGGCCCTGGGGCTGTTGCAGGGGATGGAGGGGGCGGCGGCTTCGGCCTTTTTCAGCGGCTTTGGCCGTCTGCTCAAACAGGAGTTGGGCTTTGGCAAACGCATCCGCCGCCCGCCTACAGACCCGGTGAACGCGCTGCTCAGTTTTGGCTATGTGCTGCTGATGAACAATGTGCTGAGCAGCCTGGGGATTGTGGGCTTCGACCCCTACGTGGGTTTTCTGCACAGCGAGGGCTATGGCAAACCGGCCCTGGCCCTGGATTTGATGGAGGAGATGCGCACGCCGGTGGTGGATTCGGTGGTGCTGACCGTCGTCAACAAACAGATTTTGCGCCCGGAGCATTTCGAGAGTCAGTTTGGCGCGTGCCAGTTGACCACCCAGGGGCGTAAGCTCTTTTTGCAGCAGTTCGAGGCCCGGCTCAACACGGAAATTCAGCACCCGGAGTTTGGCTACAAGGCCAGCTACCGGCGCTGTCTGGAGTTGCAGGCCCGGCTGCTGGCCAAGTATCTGCTGGGCGAAGTGCCGGTCTATCGTCCTTTTCAAGTGCGCTGAAGGGTGGTACAATTCTGTGGCAGACAACCGCACAACCACCTTCTATATCGTGGCCTACGACATTCCGTCGGACAAGCGGCGCACAAAAGTACACAGACTGCTCTCTGGCTATGGCGCGTGGACCCAGTTCAGCCTCTTTGAATGCCATCTGAGCGAGAAGCAATATCTGGAACTGCGTTTTCGCCTGGCCCAACATCTGAAGGAGGCTGAAGATCGGGTGCGCTTCTATGTGCTCTGCCAGAAATGTCACGGCCGGTCGGAGACGCTGACCGGTGGTTTGCCCGCTGAACCCGATCTTTTTTTGGTGTGAGGG
>JAHDWH010000116.1 GCA_023384455.1 Caldilineaceae bacterium
CCCTTTTGAAAGGAGCCGATACGGGTCAGGGGATTGCCGTGCTGGGTGGGCAACCAGACCAGCGCGTTGCTGGGGGTGCTGTCGGTCTCCTCCGCGGTGGCCAGTTGGCGTATCATCTGGCGGAAGGTACCCACAGCCAACTGGCCCGGATGGGAGGGCACTTTGGCAGCCCGGCTGCGCCCGTTCTGCCCCCCGTACGTCGGACTGTCAGTCCGACCAGCCAGCCCATTCGTTTCAGCAGTCGGACTAACAGTCCGACGTACGGGGTCGTGGCCGTTTTCGTCGGCTGGGGTGGGGGTATGGTTCTCGGCCCACAGAAAGAGTTGGCCGTAGGGAACTTTGGACTCGGCAGGAAGCCAGGCGGCGTGAATGGTAAAAGGCATAACGGATATTGTATCCTGAAAGGCGTCTCAAATCAAATTTTGGACGCTCTTTCCGGGAATGAAGTTCCAGCGCGAAGGGGAAACGAAGGGACTGCGAAGGGCGAAGGGATGAAGGGACGCCGTTTGAAAGTGGGGAATGCGGAATGAAGTTCGGCGACGCCGGTTGAGTAGGAGCGGGTTGGCGTTTGCACCTTCCGGGAAGGTATACTGATTATTAATGCGCTGACACAACGCCATCCGTAGTGTGACAATCGCAGATCGCATATCGACAGGAATCAGTTTATGTGGCTTGACATTGCAATCGCTACCAGTCTGATCGTTTGGGTTGTGGGTGGATTGGTTGCACTCAACCCTTTGCCGAAGGAGTCAACAAGAGATATGAAGGATTATCTGAACAAGATAAAACACTGGGTTGATAGGCCGTGGGAGATTGCATTTTATGCAATTCTGGTTCTCTCAATTGCAACTATTGGTCTTTTATATACGGCTGGACGGGTTGATTCGCTGGTGATTGTTGGTGGGGTAACGGCTATGCTTGCCGGAATTGTAGGTCGACAAGCGCCGGAAGGGACACTGGTTCGTGAAATTGCACCTGAACTAATCGGAATTGCTATCGGTGTTGTGGCGATAGACCAGCTTTATCAGATTCGCCTAGAACAGCAAGATAAGAAAGCAATTATTCGCCAAATAGGTAGTCGGAGCAATGATTTTGCACTTGAAGCGATCCGATTAAGTCGTGAACAGTGGCTATTGTTTGATGGATCTCTCAGAGGTGCATCTATTGGGGCGGCCAATCTCAAGGGTGCGGACTTTGCCCCGATAAGTTTGGAGACGGGAGGCCTTTGGGAAGCAAGCCTTGAAGGGATAGACTTGGGGATGGCAAATCTTCAGGGGGCAAATTTTATGGATGCCAATTTACAAGGGGCATTCCTTGCCGGAGCCAACCTTGAAGGTGCATACCTGGTAGGCGCTAATCTTCCACACGTAAACCTATGGGAAGCGAACCTAAAAGGTTCGTACCTTATGCAAGCCAACTTTGAAGGAGCAGACTTGGGATCGTGCAACTTTGAAGGAGCAGACTTGAGTGAGTCCAACCTGATGGGAGCATTCCTTGGAAGTTCCAACCTTAACAATGCAGACCTTCAAAACGCAGTCTATAATAATGGAACTGCTTGGCCCAGTAATTTCGACCCGACGCAAGCAGGAGCGGTCAACTGGGATGAATTAAGTTTACATGAACGGGAGGAATGGAAAGCAAGATACCCTTATAGCGGTATATTCAAATAAACGCCCACCGCCCCGGCCCATACGTCCCCAAATACTCCTCCACCGCCCCGGCCATATCCTCCCGACTACCCGGCTGTCGGCTCAGCCAAAAGCCAAAATCGCTGGCCCACGGCTCCCCGTTGAGAACCGTGCGCAGATAAAGCTGGGCCACCGGGCCAGCCTCAGCCAGCATCCCCGAAGATTCGTAGGCGGCGGGGACGAGGGAGGTGTCGTATTCGATGCGGTGGAAAGTGGGCTGCCAGTGGGGACCGTCCGGTCCAGACCGCAGGTCGAGGGTCAGATAGTGGGCGCGGGGATCGCCGTTGTATGGCAGGCCCACCGCGCCGGGGTTGAGGAAGCGCTTGCCGTCGATGTGCCTGTCCAGAGGGCGGTGGGTGTGACCGCTGATGAAGACAGGCTCAGTGTAGGCGGCAAACTTCTGGGCGATCTCCGCGGCGTCGTTCTCCGGGTAGACGCCCACAAAGGGATTGCCGGGCAGTCCGTGGAGTAGACGGATAGGGGGCGCGCCGTCGAAGACGATAGGCAGTTCATCGGGTAATTCGTGTAGTGATGAGATTTGAGCCGGACGCAGATGATCCCACGTCCAGTACATCACCGGAAAGCGGCTGCGCTCGTCAAAGGGGGGGCGGATTTCCGGGGTGTACAGACGGCTGATAATCAGGTCGTGGTTGCCGGAGATGGAAGGCCAGCCCCGCTCCTGCAAGAGATCCATCACTTCCCCACTCCACGGGCAGCGGTTGACCAGATCGCCCAGCAGGTATACGGCGTCCGGGGATTGGGTGCGGTCCAGATGGGCCACCGCGGCTTCCAGCCCGGGCAGGTTGCCGTGGATGTCGCCCAAAAAGGCGAGACGTAGCAGGGGTCTCATCGGGTCAATGCGCGATTGTGGAGTGGGTCTCGCTGGCGCACGTAGGCGTCCCGCCCGGTGGCCTGGACATAGGCGGCAAAGGCGCCGGTCAGGTCGCCGTCGGCGTCGTAGCCGTTCCGGTGACACCAGCGGTAGTAATCCACAATCTCCGGCTCGGCAGTCACCAGTTCCCAGTAGAAAATCGTGGCGATGGGACCGCCTGCTTCCAGCAGGCCGCTGGTAGAAAAGGCTTCCAGCGCAGGCCGCCGGTCGTATTCCACCCGGTGATGGGTCACCCGCCAGCCCCCCCGTTCCACACTTTCCGGCACGCTTTCCAGCACAGCAAAGGCGGCTCGCGTATCTTTTTCCAGAGGCAGGCCGACGCTGCCGGGGTTGAGCAGATGCCAGTAGCCCCCAGTCTGGGGGCCGGTCTCTGGCGGGTAGTGGCCGTCTTCGCCGTGGGGATTGGAGAGCGGGTCCCTGGCCGTGGGCAGGCAAAGCTGCCGGTCCACCTGGACGTGAGTGTGGGCGGAGATGATTGTGTGCTGGGGGATGTCGCGGATTTCCAGCAGAATCTTTTCCGCTGGCTGCTGCTGATAGAAGCCCACCCGGTTGCGTCCGGGCACGCCGTGAGCCATACGGATGGGTTGGGTTGCGGGAAAGTAGAGGGTGCGTTCGTCGGGCAGGGCGGCCAGGTACTGGGCCTGCTCGCTGCTCACATTGCGCACCAGCCAATGCAGGCTGCCCCAGCGCACCGGGTCTTCCGAGCCGGGGATGGCCCGCTCTGTGCCAAAATCGAGCAGGTAAAATTCGTGGTTACCCCGCACCACAGCCCAATCGGTGTTGCGAATATAATCGATGACTTCGCCGTTGTAGGGGACGGGGTTGATCAGATCGCCGTTGACCACCACCGCATCGGGCTGGATGCGCTCCAATTCGGCCAGAACGGACTGGAAGGCGGGCAGATTTCCGTGGATGTCGGCGAGAACGGCCAGGCGCATGGGAGGTCCGGGGTGGTGGTTCGCTCAAAGCAAAATTGTACCCCAATGCGGGCGGATCGCAGAAACAGCCGGGAATGGGTATAATCAACACTGGCGACAGAAGGAACACAGATTACGCCGAGGACGCAGATTTCGCAGATTGAATTCTTGAACCATTGACTCTGGGCGAACCACAGAATACACGAAATACACGGAAGGGGAGGATAAGAGGTATAGTACAGAATTGTTGAAAGAGTAGCGCCGGCTGAGTAGCCCGGAGTCTTCGGAGGGCGTATCGAAGCCAAGCGGGTCTTGTGTGATTTTTATCATCCGCTCAACTACAGAGGAGAAACCCCAATGACAGTCCATCACTTCCAGCCTACCCACTACCACACAACTATCGGCTCCCACGAACCGATGTTGCGTGTCCAAAGCGGAGACACAATTGTCACCACAACTGTTGACGCCCGGGGCCAGGGCTCAACCGGCGAGCAGATCACCCCGCCGGGCAACCCGATGACCGGCCCCTTTTATGTGGAGGGAGCCGAACCGGGGGATACGCTTGTCGTCCATCTGGACAAACTGACCCCCAACCGGCCCACAGGCTGGACACGCAAAATGGTAGCGCCGAATGTGGTGGACCCGGAGTATGTGATTCAAATGCCCTGGCCCGGCAAAGACGAGAGTACGCTGGCGATCTGGCAGATTGATAACGCCGCTGGCACGGCCACCCTCATCGAACCGGCTTCGACCAGTCTGGGCAACTTCGCCCTTCCTCTCGCCCCGATGGTGGGCTGCTTTGGGGTGGCCCCGGCCCGGGGCGAGGCCATCTCCACCGCCACCTCTGCCCAGCACGGGGGCAATATGGACTACCGGGGCTTTGTGGAGGGGGTGACGGTCTACTTTCCGGTACTGACCGCAGGCGCGCTCTTTCACATCGGCGACGGCCACGCCCTGCAAGGCGACGGGGAGATTGTGGGCACAGGCATCGAAATTTCCTTCGACGTGCAGGTCACACTTTCCGTGCAGAAGGGCAAGCGCATCAACTGGCCCCGGGGCGAGAACGCCGACTACATTTTCACCGTCGGCAACGCCCGTCCCCTGGACCAGTGCGTCCAGCACGCCACCACCGAAATGTTGCGCTGGCTGCAAAGCGACTACGGCCTGGACCCGGTGGGCGCGCATATTCTGATGGGCCAGTGCGTGGAATATGACCTGGGCAATATCTTCGACCCGGCATTTACGATGGTGTGTAAGGTTCCGAAGCGCGTCTTACGATAGGTGTTAGGCGATTTTGCCGACCAAAGGTATACTCAGTAGACTGCCATACGGACCTGCCTGACTCAGGACTTTGGACTGGCGACAGAAGGAACGCAGATTACGCCGAGGACGCAGATTTCGCAGAACAAATCTACCAACAGAGAAAGTAACTGTTCAGCCACCCCAGCCTACCCCTCCCCATTCCAGGGAGGGAAGTGGAGCGACTCCTCCCCCAACAACTTTGGGGGAGGTTGGGTGGGGGTGAGCAGTTACCACCATTGAAAGGATCATTCTATGAAACCGCAGCGCTTTCTCTCTCTCCTCTATATTCTATTGCTGGCTGTAGCCCTGGCTGGCTGTGGCGACGAGCAGCCCACGCCAACGGCTACCCCGGCGGCTGCGCTGGTAGTGGCTACGGATACACCTGTTCCACCCACAAATACGCCGCTTCTGCCCACCAGCACACCCGGGGCCCCGGCCACGAATACACCCCTTCCCGCGGTCCGCGCGACCAACAATTTCCAAGCACCCAGCGCTGTACTCAAGTCGTACCGCACCCAGGGACAATTTCTGATTACGACGACCTTCCCGGACGGTACGACTGATATGCAGGAGATGAATCTGGAAGGTGCATTTGTCAAAGCCGATAATTCCTATGGCTCAAATGAGTCTTTCAGAATGCTCATTCAGGAGCAAAGTGGTGAGGACTCTTTTGAGATTTACAAGATCGGCGAATGGGCATCGGTCAATTCTGAGGGTGAATGGATCACCCTGGGCCGGGACAATGCCGGGCTGTTCACCGCAATGCCGGATATCTTTGGCGGTTTTGTAGATCAGTTTGTCCAGGGGCAGGCGGATGCCCAGAATCTGGGCGATGAAGATGTAGAAGGGGTGGCCGCAACCCACTATCAGATCGAAGATGTAGCCATTTTCCGACAGATTGCCCAGATTGGCCCCGATTCCGAAGAGGTGATCGAGCAGGTTGGTATGGATGTTTGGGTTGCTAAAGAGGGCAATTACATCCTGAAGTACAGCGTTCAGGCCGAGGCCAGCAATGTGAAGCAGACGGATAGCAGCGGTGCGGGAGTGCTTGCCTCTCAGAATGTGAACTGGCAATATCTGGTCTATGATGTCAATCAGGACTTTACCATTTCCCTGCCTGCGGACGCACCGGAGCCGGGCGCGATCAGCATCCCCGGTTTTGCCGAGGGTGAATTTCCGCTGCCAGAGGGGGCCAAACTGACCGCCAATCAGATCGGAATGCCCCAGGTAACCGGCGAATTGAGCCAGGCAGAGTTGACCAAATTTTACACCGACGCCTTCGCCGCGGCTGGCTGGTCCTTTACCGGTGACTTCGGCTTCTATCAGGTGTCGAAGGGTGAGGTCAACTTTACAATGTTCATCGATACGGACGAGGCAGGCAAGGGCCGGGCACAGGTCTTTGTGGAATAGGGCCGTGCCGCGCTGATCGGCGGCAAGGGCAAACTTTGCAAGAAAAGTGGTAACTGTTCAGCCACCCCACCCTACCCCTCCCCATTCTAGGGAGGGAACTGGATCGACTCCTCCCCCAATGTGGGGGAGGTTGGGAGGGGGTGAGCAGTTGCAAAAAGTGAAGCGTAAAACGTGAGATCAGGTCGTGTGATCTCACGTTTTACGCTTCGCTTTTTCTGCGGGCCGTCTGGCATCGCGCTCAGTGGCCCAACACCTCTACGCTCTTTTCCCGGTTGTGATGGCTGAGCCGCACCTGTCCAAAAGCGGTCAGCAGGCTGCGGGCTTTGTCTCGCCGTGTCTCTAGCTCGGCTTTGTTGACCTTCCACTCGCCTTTGACCTGGGAGATCACCAGCAGAGAATCCCCCCGAATATCCAGGAGGGCGGTGGCTGGGTTTGCGCCGCTCTCCTTCAACCGTTTGCCAATCGCTTCCAGCGCGGCAATCAGTGTATCGTATTCCGCCTCGTTGTTGGTCACCCGATCCCCAAATTTGAGTCGTACCACCTGCCGGGGGAAGCCGGGCCAATCCAGGCTATAGCTGCCATACCCCTGGCCTGGGTTACCTTTGCTGCCTCCATCAAAAACCACCCGGATGGGCTGTTCGGGTGCCTGACCGGGCAGGGGCTGCATCACCGACGCCGTTTCGTGCTCAGTCTCCCCCGGCGCTCCCACAACGACCCGCCCGCTCACTGGGGATTTGTAGGCGCCCAGCGGTGTCTGGTCCTGCTGCGCTGCCGGCGCGGGCTGGCTGGGCGCGGGGTTGAGCAGGTGGCGCAGCCCCGGAGGGGTAATCGCCGGGGCAATTTCCAGGGCATTCAGATCGGTCAAAGCCTCGTCGCTCTCCAGCAGACCGTTGACCCGCAGTTGGCGGGCCAGACGCCGCCGCTCACCTGGCGATAGCTGGCGAATCTCCTCAATCAGCGCGTCCACCCGATATCCCCGGTTCATTCGCTTTGTGCCGCCTGTCGCTCTTTGCGCCGCCGGGCACGGGCCTTTTCCCACAGAAAGAGCAGATTGGCCTGATGAAAATTCTGCACCAGCCCCCCCAGGGGAATGCGGCTGCGACCAAAACCCTCCACGTCGTGCTGGAGCAGGTCGTGTTTGGTGGCCCCCTCATCCATCAACCGCTCCACCAATTCCTGGATGTGGTTGAGATAGGTGATGCTCTCATCGATGCTGCTTGTCACTTCGCCCCGCAGCAGAATATCCCCGTGGCCCTGGACAATCGACTCCAGATTGTAGTCGTGGAGCATCCGCAGTGAGCTGCGGAATTGGTCGATGTTGGAAAAGGGCGTGGCGATCAGCGGCACAGGCATAATCAGATCGCTGGCAAAGAGCACCTTCTCCTCCCGCACATGCACGACACAGACCTCCGGGCTGGGGCCAGGTGCGTGCATCATATGAATTGTCTTGCCCCCCAGCCGGATCAGCGCGCCTTCGCTAAAGACGAATTTGGGCAGGCGAATCTCCACTTTGAAGAGTTCGGGTGTATGTTCCCGGGCATCTTCCAGGGATTTGCGCCCGTAGCGTTGCAACATCTCCCGGGTCTTTTCGTGGCTGATCAGCTCGGCGTTGGGCACAAGACAGGAGCCGTAGACGTGATCTGCGTGGCTGATGGTGTTGATCACATATTTGATACCGGCTGGACAGACTCGTTTGGCAAATTCCAGAATCTGGTTCGTTTCCGACGGAAAGGGTAGGGTATCGATCAGAATGCCCCCTTCCGGCGTCACCACCAGCCCGGCGTTGACCTCGGCATAGAGACCACTGGTAAAGACCCACGTGTCATCGGCAACCCGTGTGCGGATAATAGCCACGGACAAACTCTCTTTCTTCAAATCAGGCCTACTGCCTGTAAGTTAAAAAACCAGGGACGGACGCTGATATTCCTGAAAGTATAGATTTTCGCAGATAATGCAATGGCGTCGCATGCTTACTTCGCCATTCTTGGCCGATTACTTTACCACAGGGATATTTCCACGTCAAGGAGCGTAATTTTGTGTTAATTCGACCTTCCCAGTCCACTCCGACACCCAGGTTTTTGCGTTTCCACAAAAAAGCCGTCCGGAAGATTGCTCTCCCGGACGGCTTTGTTGGACCCCCGCGATGCCGTGTAGACCAGTGGGTGCGAACCTGCTTACGCAGGTGGGTGCTAGCTGAACGCTTCCGTCTTGCCCTGGCCGCAGCCGGGCTATCACATCCACGTTGCCTCGCAATGCTCCCGTTTTTGGAATGTTGGCTCGCCCCGTATGCTGGCTGATCACGCACACCGCAGGGTTCTGCTATTACTATAGCACACCTGTCAGCGGGTGCAAAATCGGGGAAAAGTGGCAGATGTGGCAAGTCTCGTTTCCATCGCTCCGCGTGGGAACGACCTCCCCGACGCTCCGCGTCATCCACTGCCCCAAACACACACCTGCCGCCCGCTACTTCTTCTTTTCCCGCACGCCAATGTGCAACTCCACAAGCTGCTTTTCGCTGACCGGGCTGGGGGCCTCCAGCAGCAGATCGGTACCCATCGCCGTCTTGGGGAAGGCCATCACTTCCCGGATGCTGGTGGCGTCGGCGTAGAGGGCCACCACCCGCTCGATACCCAGGGCGATGCCGCCGTGAGGGGGGGCGCCGTAGGTGAAGGCTTCCAGCAGATGACCGAACATTGCGTCCACTTCGGCCTCATTCATCCCCAGCCGCTGGAAGAGACGCATCTGGTGGTCGCTGCGGTGGATACGGATGCTGCCACCGCCGATCTCCCAGCCGTTGAGAATCACATCGTAGGCTTTGGCCTTGACGCTGCCCGGTTCGCTCTCCAGCCGGGGCCAGTCCGCGTCCTGGGCGGTGGTGAAGGGGTGATGACAGGCCACCCAGCGCTCCTCGTCCTCGCTGTATTCCAGCAGGGGAAAGTCCACCACCCAGCAGAAGGCCAGCAGGTCCGGGTCGATCAGCCCGGCCCGTCGCCCGATTTCCAGGCGCAGGTTGGCCAGGCTGGGATTGGTCACCTCCGGCTGGTCGGCCACCAGCAGAATCAGGTCGCCTGCCCCCGCGCCGCTGGCGGAGACAATCCCGTCGATCTCGGCCTGGCTGAGGAATTTGGTAATCTGGCTGCGCAGGGCGTCGCCCGTATAATGGCCGTCGCTGTCGGGTGCGCCGGTCACGCCGATCCAGGCCAGCCCCTTGGCGCCGTAGGGCTTGACCACTTCGGTCAGTTCGTCGATCTCCCGCCGGCTCATCCCCGCGCCGCCGGGGTAGACGACGCCTTTCACCAGCCCGCCAGCGGTTACGGCATTTTTGAAGACGGCAAAACCGCACTCGGCCACCAACTCGCTCACGTCGCAAAGGGTCTGGCCGAAGCGGATGTCCGGGCGGTCGATGCCATACTTCGCCATGGCATCGTCCCAGGTGATGATGGGGAAGGGCGTCTGCAAAATGCGTTTGCTGCTGACTGTGCGGGAGAGTTCAATGAGCATCGGCTCGATCAGCGCCAGTATGTCGCCCTGATCCACAAAGCTCATCTCCAGGTCCAGTTGGGTGAATTCGGGCTGGCGGTCGGCGCGCAGGTCTTCGTCCCGAAAACAGCGGGCAATCTGAAAATAGCGCTCCATCCCGGCCACCATCAGCAGTTGCTTCATCTGTTGGGGGCTTTGGGGCAGGGCATAGAACTTGCCCGGGTGCATCCGGCTGGGCACGACGAAATCCCGTGCCCCTTCCGGTGTGCTTTTGAGCAGAATCGGCGTCTCGATTTCCAGAAAGTCCCGGTCCGAGAGATAGTTGCGGATGAAACGCACGATATTGTGGCGCAGGATGATATTTTGGGCCAGTTTGGGGCGGCGCAGGTCGAGATAGCGATATTTGAGCCGCACGGCCTCGTCCACATCGTCGCCCTGGCTGCCGCTGATGACGAAGGGCGGCGTGCGCGCTTCGCTGAGGACCACCACCTGGTCGGCGATGACTTCGATCTCGCCCGTGGGCAGGTCGGGGTTCTCGAAACCGGCCGGGCGCTTCTGTACAGTGCCGTGGAATTGCACCACAAATTCGCTGCGCAGGGTGGCGGCTACCGCGTGGGCGTTGGGCTGATTCTCCGAATTGATGGTGACTTGGGTGATTCCAAAACGATCGCGCACGTCCAGGAAGATCAGACCGCCGTGATCCCGTCGCCGGTTGATCCAACCCGCTAGCGTCACCTCTTTGCCCGCATCTTCCGCCCGCAACACCCCACACGAATGACTCTTCAGCATTTTCGACTCCGTACTCCGTTTGTTCCCATCGGTTGGATTTAAGAAAACATCCCTTCAATTATAGTGGGGGAGAGAGGGAGACGCAATTTAGGGCGTACTGCGTAGTGCGTATTTCGTATTGTGTAGGTAGCGGCAATGGTGACATTGAAGGGAATGGATTCGTAGGAAACCGAAATTCCCTCCACTACTGACATTTGTCCTATTGCCCGCCAATCATCACTACCTACGCAATACACAATACGCAATTCGCATCAGAACGCCACATACCCCCCATCCACCGGAATACACTGCCCAGTCACGTAATCCGAGAGGTCGGTGACGAGAAACTCGACGACTTTGGCGCAGTCTTCGGGCCATCCCAGACGGCCCAGGGGGATGTCCGGCTCCAGACGGGCCCGGGTTTCGTCGCTGTTGCGCCCGCTTGCCAGGGCCCGGGAGGAGAGAATCCAGCCCGGCGCAATGCAGTTGACATTAATCCCGTGGGGTCCCAACTCCGCGGCCAGGACACGGGTGTAGTGGATGATCCCGGCTTTGGCGACTTTGTAGGCCATCCCGCCGCCACTGCGCCCGCTCCACAGCCCGGCCTGGGAACCCACATTGACGATCTTCCCCGACCCCGCGGCAATCATCGGCCTACTGGCGGCCTGACAGCAGAAGACGGTGCTGGTCAAGTTGATGTCCATTATAAAACGGTAGTGATCCTCCGGCGCGGTGGCGGCAGAGGTCTGGGCGGGAGGGCGCAGCATTCCCCCCGCGTTGTTGACCAGAATGTCCAGCCGGCCAAAGGTGGCGAGGGTCTGCTCCACCATCGCCTCCACCTCCGCTTTGACAGTCACATCGGCCTGGATGCCCAGGGCGCGGCAGTCCAGAGCCTCCACCTCCTCCATCACTGTCGGCGCGCTCAGTTGCTCGTTGTACTCCTTCGCCGCGGCCAGGTCGATGTCGTTGATCACAATATCCGCGCCCAGCCGGGCCAGGTGCAGGACGTAAGCCCGGCCCAGCCCTCGCGCTCCACCCGTCACCAGCGCCACTTTTCCAGAAAGTTTCATTGGGTATTTCCTTTCGGTGATAGTATCTGAACAATTCCTTCCCGGGGACTGTAGAAACCGTTCCCCCAAATCCTTCGATGTGAGCAGTTACCTCCAATTGATTCGGCGGGCGTATCTCGCCCCATTCCTGAGATGCACCCGTCAGCCTTGCGGAAACAGCACAGACACCTGCTCTGTGGTAGACTGGAAGAAGTGGCGTCAAGCGTGCAATGCGCCCACTCACCCAATCCTCCATTCCACGAAGGAGCCAATCCCATGACCTCCCTCTCTCTCTCCGGCGTCTTTGCCCCGGTCCTGACACCGGTGGACGCCAATCTGGATATCGACCTGCCTCTCTATATTGAGTTCTGCCAATGGCTGTTGGAGACCGGCTGTCACGGCCTGGTGCTCTTTGGCACAAACAGCGAAGCCACCAGCTTTTCTGTTGCCGAACGTATGGCCGCGGTGGATGCTGTGCTCAATGCGGGCATTCCAGCAGAAAAGGTAATCGTCGGCAACGGCACCCCTGCGGTCAGCGATGGCGTGGAGCTGGCCCGCCACGCCCTGGCCGCTGGCTGTCACGGGGTGATGACTCTGCCCCCCTTCTACTACCCAAAAGTCAGCGATGAAGGGCTTTTCCGCGCCTTTGCCTACATTATCGAGAAGACGGCAGACCCGGCCCTGAAGATGTACTTCTATCACATCCCGCAGATCAGCGGTATCGGCCTGAGCGCGGACCTGTTGGACCGGCTGGCGACCGCCTTCCCTGGGGTTGCCACTGGGGTCAAAGACAGCAGCGGTGATCTGGAGAATCTGCGCCGCTTCCAGCAGGTAGGCGCGGCTCACCCGGGCTTTTCGGTTCTGTGTGGCACAGAAAGTCTGCTGCTGGCCAATCTGCGCGGGGGCGGTGGGGGCTGTATCTCGGGTATGGCCAATGTGATCCCGGATCAGATTCGGGTGCTCTATGACAACTGGCGGGCCCCGGATGCGGATGCCCAGCAGACGCGGCTCAACTGGCTGCGCAACGCCGCCCTGGGCACGGGCTACAATGTCATCGCCGCGGCCAAAGCCCTGACCGCCGACCGCACAGGCAAAGATGGCTGGTGTCGTGTGCGCCCGCCCCTGGTGGAGCTGGGCGAAGCCCAACGCCGCACCCTGACCGCGGCCGCGCAGGCAGCCGAACCTGTGCTGGCGTAATGACCCTCACCGTCACCGTCATCATCCCCGCCCTGAACGAGGCGGGCAATATCGCTGATCTGGTGGCGGCTGTCCTGGCCCAGCCCGTGGACCAGGTGATCGTCGTGGACAACGGCTCCACCGACGATACCGCTCCACGGGCCGGGGCCGCGGGCGCGCTGGTGGTGACAGAGCCGCGACGGGGCTATGGCTATGCCTGCGCCGCGGGTGTGGCACGGGCGTCCGGGGATATTCTGGTCTTTCTGGATGGGGATTTCAGCTTTGCCCCGGCAGAGATGCCCCGACTCATCGAGCCGATTCTGCGGGGCGAGGCGGAGCTGGTGCTGGGTTCCCGCACCCGGGGCATAATTCTGCCCGGGGCAATGCCCCCCCATCAGCGCTTTGGCAACCGGCTCACCGCCTGGCTGATGGGGCTGCTCTATGGGGTGGCCGTAACCGATCTGGGACCCTACCGCGCCGTGCGCCGGGAGCTGTTGCTGAGTCTGGGGATGGCTGAGATGACCTATGGCTGGCCCACAGAAATGATGGTGAAGGCGGCCCGGCGACACGCGGCGATTGTCGAAGTGCCGGTCAGCTATGCCCCCCGGCGTGCGGGCAAATCCAAAGTCAGCGGCACTCTGCGCGGGTCGCTGCTGGCTGGCTGGTACATTTTGGGCGTCACCCTGCGCTATGCCTTCGCCCATTCTGCCGCCCAGAAGTCGGCATAGGGCATCCCGCTGGCGAGAATAGCCCCGTAGATGGCCTGGCTCTCCACTGGCACCCGGTGTAGCTGAATTTCCACCCCTCCCCTCTCGTCCCACTCTACAACTGCATATTCTGCCCAGGGCGGATTATGCGCCTGCCCATCCCTGCCGATGACGTAGGGCAGACCGACGCTGCCCGGGTTGATAAATGTCTGCGCGTGGATGCGGCGCACAAAGGGTTGGTGGGTGTGACCGCCGGCCAGCAGAGGCGCGGGGTAGTCGGCGAAGATGGCGGCGGCGTCCTCTGTGGGGGTAACGGGCAGGACGATCTCCCGGTTGCTGCGGGGCGTGGCGTGAAAGGCGAGGAGGGGCGTGGGGGTGTCGAGCAGAATGCTGGGCTGGAAGCTCCGCAAAAAGCGCCGGTTGGCCGGGGAGAGTTGGGCAATCGTCCACAGATCGCTCTCCTCCACTTTGCGATGAAAGTCGTCGGCCTCCGGGTCGAGCTGGGGGTTCAGCAGCCACTCATCCGCGTTGCCCATCACCACCCGGTCTGTGACGCTTGCCAGCAGGTCGAGACACTCGCCGGGCCGGGGACCGTTGGCCGCGCTGTCGCCCAGGCAGACGATCTCCTCCACGCCCCGCCGTTCAATCTCCGCCAGTACGGCCTCCAGACTGATCAGATTGCCGTGAATATCCGAAATCAACGCAACCCGGCGCCGGGACTCTGCCATTGCTTCCACCCCTGCTATCCCACATCCGTATCGATCCGCTTGTCACCCTGTCACCCTGTCACCCTGTCAAGTGTATTTCCTCTCCCGCAGCCGGGTTTTGATCGAAATTTCTGAGTGCAGTGTGCGGTGGACCGGGCATTTGTCCGCGATCTCCAGCAGCCGCGCCCGCTGCTCGTCGTCTACATCTCCGATCAGTTCGATCTCCCGTTGGATGCGGTCAATTTTGCCGCTGGCGCTCTCGCACTCCTCGCAGTCGCTGGCGTGGATTTTGCTGTGGTTCAGATGCACGACAATCGCCTCCAGCGGCCAGCCCTTGCGGTCTGCGTACATTCGTAAAGTTATCGAAGTACATGCGCCCAGGCCAGCCAGCAGCAGGTCATAGGGTGTTGGCCCCGTGTCTGTGCCGCCCGCGGAGAGAGGCTCGTCCGCTACCAGTGGATGGCCGTTGGCAAGAATCGCCGTGGAATAGTGCTCCCGGTCCGTGCGCACCACCACCTGGGCGTCAGCGGAGAGCGCAGGCTTTTCTGCATCGGGCAGCAGACCGCCCACATATTTGCGCGCCCAGGCCCCGGCCACAGTGCCCACATAGAGCGAATCTTCTTCGTTGCTGAGCAGGTGATCCGCCTGATCCAACGAGAGAAAGCTCTTGGGGTGGCGGGCCGCCTGGAAGATGACCCCGGCGTTGTCTATGCCCACCGTATTGTCACGGGGCGCGTGACAGACGAGCAGGGGTTTGCGCAGGTTGCGGATGGTGGCCTCCATTTTGGCCCCGTCCAGGTCATCCAAAAGCTGCTGGGTGACAGGGAAGGTGCGCCCGCCCAATCTGATTTGGACCTGGCCCTGGGCCGCCATTTCTTCATTTTTTCCCACCAGTAGGTGGGTCATATAGCCCGGCTCTGCGGGTGCGTTGATGGTGATGACCGCCTTGACACTTGGCAGATCGACGGCTGCCTGCAGAATGGCTGTGCCTCCCAGGGAATGGCCGAGAAGGATGGCGGGTGGGGCGTATTCGCTTTCCAAAAAGCGGGCCGCGGCCAGCAGATCGGCCACATTCGACGAGAAATTTGTCTCCGCAAAATCCCCTTCGCTCTCGCCCAGCCCGGTAAAGTCAAAGCGCAGCACACCGATGCGCTGGCCCGTCAGCGCCCGGCTGATATTGACCGCGGCCCGCAAATCCTTGCCACAGGTAAAGCAGTGGGCAAAGAGCGCATAGGCGATGGGCTTGCCATCCGCGGGCAGATCGAGCCGGGCAGCCAATCGGTGGCCCGCCGCGCCAGGAAAGGTGATCTTTTCGCTCTGCATTGTCGGTTCTCCTGTGTGTGGCAAAGTAACTGCGTACCCCCACCCAACCTCCCCCACTGTGGGGGAGGAGTCGATCCAGTTCCCCTCCCTGGAATGGGGAGGGATAGGGTAAGGTAACTGCGCACCCCCACCCAACCTCCCCCACTGTGGGGGAGGAGTGGAAGGTAGCAGGCGGCAACGACGATTCACCCCCTCACCCTGTCACCCCCTCACCCTGTCATCTTTTGCGTAGCAAATACCAGCGGCACGGCTTGCGATCCGGGCGGGCCCGGATGATTTCGACGACGGAAAGTCCGGGGCTGAAGAGGTCCACCACTTCGGTTTCGCCAAATCCGCGGGCGTCCGGGTCCCCGGCCTCTTCGGGCAGCCGGTCAAAGGCGTAGAGATGAAAATGGCCGCCGGGGGCCAGATTGTGGACAATCCCCTTCGCATAGTCACGACGAGCATCGATGGGCAGGGCGTGAAAGCAGCCCACATCCAGAATATAAACGGCGTTGGCGTTGTGAAAGGGCAGGCGGCTGACATCGGCCTGGGCGAAGTGAAGCCGTTGCTGGACGGGAAGGGCCAGGGTCTCCCGGCGCTGTTGGGCCAGGAGCAGGGCGGTGAGGGAGAGGTCCGCACCGATGGCGGAGAGTCCCAGCCCGGCCAGGTAGGCGGCGTTTGTGCCTGTGCCACAGCCGATGTCCACGGCCAGGCCGACGGGCGGGGTGGGCTGCTGCTGCCAGAAGGCTACCACTTCGGGCGGGGTGATGCCTGTGTCCCAGGGGCGG
Source organism: Caldilineaceae bacterium (assembly GCA_023384455.1). Lineage (GTDB taxonomy): Bacteria > Chloroflexota > Anaerolineae > Caldilineales > Caldilineaceae > JACQGT01. The sequence continues at coordinate 16,190 of JAHDWH010000116.1, forward strand.
GGACCGGCCCGATAGCGTTCTTCCCAGGCGGCCCGGCGTTCGTTGTTGTCCATTTCCGTCCTCGATTAAGAATAGAACGCGGATGACGCGGAAAGGGCTGATGCACGCGGATTAAAATCTGCGCAATCTGCGTTTCTATTCATCTGGGGCAAATTCTTCTCCGGCAATCGTCCGAGCTTCTTCGTAGCTGCGGAAGTCTTCGGTGATGAAGTCGATGATGCGCTCGGCCAAGGCCACGGGGGATTCGATCATCGGGCTGTGGCCCACCCCAGCCAGCACCTCCAGATTGGCCGCGCCGGGGATGGCGATGAGCATCCGGGTGGTGCTCTCCCGATCCACCAGTGTATCCAGCGCTCCCCAGAGCAGGAGGCAGGGCAGGGAGAGATAGCGGGCTTCCTCGAAGCGGTTCCACTGTTGCAGGGCGTGGGCTACCGCGGTAAAGGCGGCGGGGGCCATTCCCGCCGCGTCGTGTGCCAGTCTCTCGAAAAATGGCTGGAATTCCTCGGCTGTCATTGTGGGCGGAGGGGTGGCGGGCATCAGACTGGCCAGGGCCTGGCGGAGCAGGGCCCGATCTGTGCGCATCTGCTCCAAAAGCTGGTAGCCTTCCAGGGGGGTGAAGACCCCCTCAATCGGTGCGCTGTCCACCAGAATCAGACTGCGGGCGTGGCCGGGATGGGTCAAGACATACTCAACCGCAATCGCGCCGCCGCTGGAATGGCCGACCAGATCGAAATCTTCCAGCCCCAGCCCCTCCACAAAGGCGGCCACATCCCCGGCCTGTCCGTGAATTGCGTAGCCGTCGTCGCTGTGGCTGCTGCCGCCGCAGCCCCGCAGGTCCGGCGCAAGCGCATAGATTTCGTCGGGCAGAATGGCAAAAAACGGCTCCCACCAGCGGCTGCTGGCAAAGCTGCCGTGGAGCAGCAGCATCGGCAGCCCGTCGGCGTCGCCGTGGGTGCGGTAATGAAAGGTCATTCGGGGGGTGGTGAGTGTGGGCATAGGGTTTTAGAGATTGGGGACTGGGGATTGGGTAGAGAGACGGTTTATCATTCGCAACTCGCAACTCGCTTACCTCCTCCGCATCTCCCGGCTGGTCTCTTCTTCTTCGGGGAGAAAAATCAGCAGCAGCGCGGCCGCGGCGGCTTCTCGTTGGGGACCCTCCACCCGGCCCACCTCCTCCTCGGCCAGGATCAGCCCGCCCTGAATGACGACCCCATCGGGTTCCAGCCAGCCCAGTTCGCCCCCTTCAAAGAGGCCGTGGCTGCGGATCAGCCCATCGGCGCTGGCCGTGCCCACCTCCTTCTCGTCGTAGTGGGTGGTGCGCCAGATGCGCTGCAGACCTTCCCGCGCTTCCACCCGGCCAATGGGAAAGCCGTCGTCCCAGCGCAGGCGGCAGATCACACCGGCGCTGTCGATGTAGCCGATCTTCTCTTCGCCGCTGCTGCGCTGGCGGTAAATCAGTGTTCGCTCAGTCGTTGTAGTCATAGAGCTATTCTGCCACAGTGAAACGGGAAACGAGAAACGTGAGATTGCCGGGTGCGTCACAGATTGGGGGAGCTACGCCGGTTGCAAACCGGCGTCTGCTATGGGAAGTGCGTTGAAACGCACTGAGACCCGATACCCAACCCGTTTTAACGGGTTTCCCATAGCAGACGCCGAATTGATTCGGCGGGCCTCACCCACCCCCCATTCTTGGAACAGACCACCTGCCACATCCTACCGCGAATGGGTCACCAGCCCCATAAACTCCTGGCGGGTGCTGGCGTTCTCCTTAAAAGCGCCCCGCATGGCGCTGGAAACAGTGAAGCTGTTCTGCTTCTGCACCCCCCGCATCATCATACAGAAGTGGCTGGCTTCGGTCACGACGGCCACGCCCTGGGGCTGGAGAATCTCCACCAGGGCGTCGGCCACCTGGCCGGTCAGCCGCTCCTGCACCTGCAAGCGGCGGGCGAAGAGATCCACAATCCGGGCGATTTTGCTCAGCCCGATGATTTTGCCCTTGGGGATATAGCCGATGTGGGCCTTGCCAAAGAAGGGGAGCATATGGTGTTCGCACTGGGAATAGAATTCGATGTCCCGCACAATCACCATCTCCTGCCCTTCGGCCTCAAAGAGCGCGCCGTTGACCACCTCGGCCAGGGATTGGCTGTAGCCGCTGGTCAGAAAGTCCATGGCCTTTGCCACCCGCAGCGGCGTGCGCTTCAGCCCATCCCGTGTCGGGTCTTCCCCCAGCCGCCGCAACATCTGCTCTACCAGAGACTCGAAGGCCGGGTCGTAGGATTCCTCCGGCGGGATGGCGTAGGGGTTCTCCGTTGCTTCGGCTGGGGGGATCGGGCGGGATCCATTCTTGCCATTGGTATAAACTTTGTCAACACCGTTGGGGCTGTGGCCGTTCAGGTGTTGGATGGTTGTTTCAATAGCCATGCGGTATTCTCCATTTTCTGGCTGATGGCAGCCAAAGTCTCTTTGGTTTGTGGGTGTACCCACCCAGGGGCGATTTCGGCACAGGGAACGGCGATGTGGGGGAAGCGCAGCAGATCCGGGTCCGGGAGCGGGCTGCCCGCCACAGTGCCGACAAAATCATTGTACAGGATGATATCCAAGTCAATTGGGCGGGGCGCATATTTGTCAATGCTGCGCACACGCCCCATCTCGGCCTCTATTTCCCGCAAGATACGGCGCAGTTCCGTGGCGTCCTGGCCCGTCTCTAGCAGCGCGGCGCTGTTGGAAAAGACCGGCTGGGGTCCACTTCCCCCCACTGCCGGGGATTCATAGACGCTGCTGGCGGCCACCAGCGCCAGGGCCGGGTGGGCGGCCAGCTTTGCCAGCGCCAGGGGAATGTTGCGCTCCCTGTCGATGTTGCTGCCCAGGAGTATCAGCGCCCGGTGTTGTCGCGATCTGTTCATCGGTTACTTCCCATCAAGCGAAAAGCGGACGCAGATTTACGCAGAAACAACTGATCTATACCGATTTGTCCGCGTTAATCCGCTTTTTCAGCGTCCTATCCTCACGACGGGCAGACACCCGTCGCAATGAAAATCAGAACGCAGATTTCACAGGTGACGCAGATTTTCGCAGATTGAATCCGTGTTCTCTTTTATCTGTGTATACAATCTGTCTATTCTCCTAACAATTCGTCCCGGCTGCGGTAGATGGTGATGCCGACGGAGCGGGCAAAGCGCAGGGCCGTGGGCTTCTCCACGCTCACCTGCACCGCCTGCACCCGCTCGTCACCCGCTACGGCGATGCGGGCAATCTCGGCCACCAGCCGCTCCACCAGCATCGGCGCGCCCCCCTCCACGTGGGCCAGGATGGCTTTGGTGATGGTCTTGTAGTTCACCGCGTCTTCGATGGCGTCGCTGATCCCGGCCTGGCGGGTGTCCACCCACATCGTCACATTGACCAGAATATCCTGGCGGTTCTTGCGCTCCTCCGGGTTGATACCCAAAATGCCGCGTACGAGCAGGTCTTTGATCTCGATTTTGTCCAGATTTGGGGTCGTTAAATGCACAAGTCCTCCCGCGTTTACAATGTGTTGATTTTTTTGCAAATATATTGTACAGATATTTTGTAATATGTCCAACCCGGTTCGAGCGCTGATCGGCAAATTAGTAACGCAAGCGCCCAGTTTGCGCCAATCGACAGCCCACGCGATACCCAGAGGCAACGCATACAACCGATTCTTCTTTTGGATAAGAACAGATGTCCAATGAAGTATAACGGAGGGGGAAGGGGAGAGATGTAAGCGCGGATTCAAAGGGGGGGAGGGGGGGATTGGGGATTGGGGATTGGGGACTGGGGACTGGGGACTGGGAGATCGAGGCGCAAATGGTTGAACAACTTGGCCGCTCTTGCCGGGTCCGTGACCCGGCGGAAAGCGGGAATCCCACTCAGATCAGGCCCCACGACCGGCTGACACCGGTAACGACGAAAATATTGTACGTCGGACTGTTAGTCCGACTGGCCTGTTCTGTTGCAGGTCGGACTGACAGTCCGACGTACGAATGGCTATTTACACATCAGTTGTACACGAGGAAACACACCCATAATCAATGAAAATCAGAACGCAGATTGCGCAGATTTTCGCAGATTGAATCCGTGTGAATCCGTTCTTTCCGTGTCCATCCGTGTTCTATTTTCAGAACAGGCCACACGACCGGCTGACACCGATAACGACGAAAATA
>JAHDWH010000426.1 GCA_023384455.1 Caldilineaceae bacterium
TCGCCAGCACGCCCCGCACATTGTCCACAGCCGTCGCGCTCAGATGGACATTCGCTGTGCTGCCCGTCGGTCGAATCGCCTGCAAGACTTCGGCGGTGTGGCGGTGACCCGTGGGGGCAAAGCTGCGCATGACCCCCGAACGCTCCGGGTGGTGGGTGCTGTCGTTGGAGGAGTTGCCGCCTTCGCTGCTGCCTACCTTCAACTCGCAGATCACATCCCGGCTGTCGTCCACCAGCCCCGCGGCGAAGAGGGGCCAGATGGCCAGATTGGTGGCGGTGGCGTTGCAGCCCACGCCGCTCACATAGCGCGCGTCCCGAATCTTCTCCCGGTGCAGTTCGGGCAGGCCGTAGACAAATTTGTCCAGCCAGGCCGGGTTGGCGTGGGCTTTGCCATACCAGCGTACGTAATCGTCCGGGTTGCGCAGACGAAAGTCCGCGCTCAGATCGATCACCCGCTCGGCCAGGGCCGCGAACTCGTCGATGCGCCCCATCGCGCCGCCGTGGGGCAGGCCAGTGACCAGCACATCGCACGGCTCCAACTCGCTGGCGCTGACAAATTGCAGCCGTGTGCGTCCCCGCAGGTTGGGGTGGGTAAAGTACACAAAGTTGCCCGCGTTGCGCTCGCTGGTCGCCTGGGCCACTTCCACTTGCGGATGGTCCAGGAGCAGGCGCAGCAGTTCCCCGCCGGCATAGCCCGACGCGCCGAGGATGGAGACACGAATGGTTTCACTCATCGCAAAATGCTTCTTTCGTTGTGATGCGTGAAACGTGATGCGTGAAACGTGAGATCACTCGTCGCTATCTCACGTTTCACGCATCACGTTTCACTTTTCATTCCCCCGTCAACGTCACCCGCCCGACCAGCCGTTCTTCCTCTGCGCTCCAGTCGTTGGCCGCGGCCCAGCCGTTGCGGGCTACCTCCAGGGCAAAGTCCACCATCCGGCCAGGGATGTCCACACCCGTGGGCATCACACTGTTGCGAAATTCCATCGTATAGTTGACTTCGTTGATCAGCAGCCCCCGGTCCGGGTCTTCCAGCACGTCAATCGCCACGACCCCGCCGCCCACGGCTCGGGCCGCGCGCACGCAGATGTCGTTCAGTTCCGGCGTCACAGTACAGACCGACGCTTTGCCGCCCCGGGCTGTGTTGGTGATCCAGTGCTTCGAGTCCCGGTAGATGGCGCAGATCGTCTCGTTGCCGATCACAAAAGCCCGGATATCGCGCATAGGCTTCTGGATATATTCCTGGATGTAGTGGATGGAGTGGTGGTAGGTTCCCAGCACTTCCTTGTGTTCCAGAACGGCCTCGGCAGCCTCCCGGTCGTTGATTTTACTGAGCAGCCGTCCCCAGGAACCGACCGACGGTTTGAGAACGACAGGATAGCCCAACTCCTCAATCGCTTCTAAGGCTGCTTCGGTGGTGAAGGCGACCAGTGTGCGCGGGGAAGGTACACCCGCCGCGGCCAGGGCGCTGGTCGTCTGCAATTTGTTGCCGCAGATGTCGGCCACCCGGGCTGTGTTGACCGTAGCCACGCCCCGGTCATTGAGAATGCGCAAACTGTAGAGCGCGCGCCCGTGGCTGATGCAGCGCTCCATCACCACATCGAACTTCTCGAAGCGCTTCATATGACCGTTGGTGCCGGAAATATCGAAGATCAACTGGCCGTCGTCCAACAGTTCAAAATCCACCCCCCGCCGTTCGCAGGCGTCAAAGAGCAACTTCTCCTCAGCCCGCACCCGGCTGTACAGAATACCAATTTTCATAAATACACCCTTACCCTGAATTCCGTTTGATGGTTCCGAAAGGGGATGATGAGATAATGAGATGATGAATTCCGGTCACTATACAGCAGGCCCGGTGCGACGCACTCGCCAGAAGAAGTCGCACCGGCAAAATGGCTGTGGCGAGTGCGTCGCACCTGTACCCCATCATCTCTGCATCTCAGCATCCCACATTTTTTACTCTCCCCAATCTTCCTCTTCATCCGGGGCCAGTTCCAGCGCCACCGGGTCGATACTGACCACTTCCAAATCCGCGCCGCAGTCGGCACACTGGACGATCTCATTCTGCATTACATCCTTCAACTCCACCTCGCCGAAGCACTCCGGGCATTCGACGTTTGCGGTGACGGTTTTCAAAGCCATTTTGTCTTCCTCCTGTATGAATATCGTATGGAAGATGATGGGGTGATGGGATGACGGGAGTCACATACCGTCATCTCATCATCTCATAATCTCATAATCACTGCGTCTGTCACTTCGTCCGTGCCTGCCGTCCCGCCCAAATCCTGTGTGCGGGGACCCTCGGCCAGGACGCGCTGCACGGCCTGTTCGATGCGCGCCGCCTCCCCGGCCCGCAGGAGGTAATGGCGGCGTTTGGCCGTGTCCGGGC
>JAHDWH010000117.1 GCA_023384455.1 Caldilineaceae bacterium
AGAACTGTTCTGAAAATAGAACACGGATGGACACGGAAAGAACGGATTCACACGGCGCTGTCCTGAGCCTGTCGAAGGGATAAAATCTGTGAAATCTGCGTCCTCGGCGTAATCTGCGTTCCTATTTTCGTCGTTATCAGTGTCAGCCGGTCGTGTGGCCTGGTGTGGGAATGGCGGCTTGCCGTTCGTCACTACGCACCACGTGTCTATTTCGCATACGGGTCTGCCGCGTCCCGAATGCCGTCGCCCAGGAAGTTGAAGGCCAGGACTGTGATGATGACGGCCAGGGCCGGGAGCAGCACCCACGGGGCCAGGGCTACAGAACGGATATTCTGGGCCTCTTGCAGCAGAACACCCCAACTGATAGCCGGGGCGCGCAGCCCCAGACCGAGGAAGCTCAGACCAGTCTCCGACAGGATAATGCCGGGGATGGAGAGGGTCAGGCTGGCAATGATGTGGCTGAGGAAGGAGGGCATCATATGGCGCAGGATGATGCGCATTTCGCTGGAGCCAGCGAAGCGGGCCGCCATCACAAAATCTTCCTCCCGCATACTGAGGAAACGCCCGCGCACGACCCGGGCCAGGCCGGTCCAACCCACGAAGGCCAGTACAACCGTAATGCCAAAGTAGAGTTGGATCACCGGCAGGTCAGCGGGCAGGGCCGCGGCCAGGGCCATAATCAGCGGAATTTCTGGGATGGAGCGGATAAACTCAATGAGGCGCTGGATTACGTTATCGATAGTCCCGCCGTAGTAGCCGGAGATACCGCCCAGCACAACCCCCACCACCAGACTGATGACCACAGCCACCAGCCCAATCGTCAGGGAGATGCGTGCGCCATAGCAGACACGGGAGAAGAGATCGCGCCCCAACCGGTCCGCGCCCAGGAGGAAGAAACCCATATCCTCTCGTGGGACATCCAGCCCAAAGAGATGGGCCGAGGAGCTCCAGCGGTTCAGGAACTTATATTCTGGCCCTTTCACAAAGAAACGGATGGGGTAGATTGTATCCGTATCTTCCATATAGGTAATACGCAGGGTTTCCGGGTCCCGTTCTCGGATGGTTTTGTAGATGAAGGGGCGCTGCCATTTGCCGGTCGAGTCCACAATATGAATCTGGGTGGGCGGGGCCAATTTGAATTGGACAAAGGAGTTATCCGGGATGTAGGGGGCCACAAATTCGGCGAAGATGGCAACAAGATAGAACAGAATGACAACCACAGCGCTGATCAGCGCCATTTTATGTTTGAGAAAGCGCCACCACATCAACTGAAAATAGGAGGCGACGAAAATCTTCTCATCCCCCTTCACTTCCTCAATAAAGTCAGATTGAGAAAGGGGTGTCTCTTCGTCGGCCCGTTCGAGCCAGGATTTCTCTACTCTCTGCATGGCGATTCTCCGCAGATAATCTACCGTTTTCGATAAGTACACAATGAGTCCGCTGCCGGAAGTTCGACTTTTCGGAAAAAGTCGAACTTCTAATTGCTACTGAAGACGGATGCGCGGATCGACCAGCGCCAGCAAAATATCCGAAATCAGCGTGCCGATGACTGTCAGCACACTGAGGAGCAGAATAAAACTGCCTGCCAGATACATATCCTGGGTGGTCAAGGCGCGCAGGAGCATTGGTCCGGTCGTCTGCAAACTGAGCACTACAGCTACCAGTGTTACACCGGAGACCAGACTGGCAAGCGACCAGCCCACTGTGCTGAAAAAGGGGTTGAGAGCTACCCGCACCGGATATTTCCAGATCAATGTGCTCTCTTTCACGCCTTTGGCACGGGCCGTCTCCACATAGGGTTTGTTCAATTCATCCAGCAGATTGGCCCGGGTGATGCGGATGTTGCCCGCGGTGCCGTTGACTGCCACAATCGCCATAGGAACCCAGATATGTTTGAGCATATCCACTACTTTGGCCCAGCTCCAGGGCGCGAGAATATACTCTTCGGAAAAGAGACCGCCCACATTCAGCCCAAACTTGGACTGAAGCACAAATAACAAAATAAGTGCCAACATAAAGCCGGGCGTGCCCAGCCCAATAAAACTGAACGCGGTCATCGTATAGTCCAGCCACGAGTATTGATGGGTCGCCGAATAGACCCCAATCGGTATGGCAATAAACCAACTGACCAGCAGTGACGAGAGCGAGATGATCATCGTCAGCCCCAGCCGCTCCCAAATCAGCTCCTTCACGGGCTTCTGCCAGTCCATCGACTGGCCCCAATCCCCGCGCAGAAAAATGCCGGAGATCCACTTGCCGTACTGGACGTAGACCGGCTGGCCCAGGCCATAGCGCGCCCGCAGGGAATCCAGCTGGGTCTGGTCGATGTTGTCCCCTTCCTGGCGCAATTGGGCCACGTAGGAGGTCAAAAAATCGCCCGGCGGCAGTTGGATAATCACAAAAGAGAGGATCGAAATGGCGATCAGTGTCGGAATCATATACAACACGCGCCGAATAATGTAGATAGTCATCTCACGCTCTCCAGAAAATTGCGAAGTGTACGAGAGACCTGCCAGATTTTGAAGCCTGGCAGGTCTCTTTGCCAGCACAACCTGACGGAAATAACCGGATGGTTTCTGATGTGGTGCGTAGTGCGTGTACCAGTTCACGTATCACGCACTACGCATCACGAAAACCACTGGTTTGGTTACCGCCGAAGTGTACTAGAACAGAGGTTACTTATGCTTCCCAGAAGTAAGTCTCGGTGTTGAGCAGGTGCTCGTCACCGGTCGGATCGTCCACCGGGAAACCAGGCAGATAGTTTTTCACGCCGTTCTTGACAATAATCAGCGTGGGGCCTTCGCCCAGATAGCCAATCATCGGCAGTTCTTCGGCCCAGATGTCGAGAATCTGGAAGAAGAGTGCGTTCTGCTTGGCCGGATCAGCCTCGGCCTTTATCTGGTCCCACAGACCCCAGATATTCCAGACCCAGTGATCGGCCGGCGGTTCCTGACCATTGGGATTCGTGCCGTTACTGGTCTTCCACAGCGCCCAGGCCGCGGCCCACGGGCGATCCGGCTGCTCGCAGGTCCAGATGATCGGCGCTGCCAGAGGCACAACCGTGCGGTCTCCGCCCCACCAGGCCGCTTCGATAGCGTTGGATCCCCAGTGTTCTTCATAGAGGGAGCGCTCGGAGTACTTGTAGGCCGCAGAAATACCCACGGCTGCATAGTACTTGACGACCTGATTTACGGCATCTTCGGTCACAGAACCGGCCGCATCGGTGCCTTCGATGATGAAGCTGATGGCATCGGTGCTGCCGGGCCAGAGCCGCATCCCGTCCGCATTCTTCTCCGCATAGCCCGCGCCATCCAACAGCGCATTGGCCGCATCCACGTCATATTCGATGTGGGCGCTGGCCTGCTTGGGATAGGACTGGGCAGAGACGCTGAGGGGGCTGTACTGGCGAGGGGTCATCAGACCGTCGTAGACCAGCTCATTGAGAGCGTCGCGATCCACGGCAATCGAAAGCGCAACACGCACATCCCGTTTGTTGAAGAACTCGCGCAACTTATCATCGGGTGTAGTCAGATTGAGCTGCATGGCCGCATGACCAGAACTCTTGCCCACAAAGACCTGGTAGTCGCCCTGGGCTTCGTTCTCTTTGTAGAGGGTGAAGTTGGGGGTCTGCACGTGGCGGGACTGAAAGTCAACCTCGCCGTTGATGATGCGCAGATCGAATACGTCGTTGGCCTCGAAGAAGCGATGGCTCACACTGTCCACGTAGGGCAATTGCTGACCCTCGGCATCCACCGCGAAGAAGTAAGGGTTGCGCTCCATCAGGAAGAGCTCACCGGACAACTCGTTGGTGGCACGCCAGCCACCCAGCATAGGTGTATCGCCGCCGTTGTACCAGTAGCGCTTAGCGTCGAAGAGTTCGGTCCAGGCATTCAGACCGGCTTCCTTGACCGCGGCTTCCAGGGCTGTCTTGTCTTCGGTCAGGTCGTTGTGGAACTGGGCCAGGTAGTGGCCGGGCGCAAAGAAGTCCCGGTTCGAACGGGTCAGACTGTAAAGCAGCAGGGGTTTGGGATTGGCATAGCTGAGCTTGAGGGTGTAATCATCAACCGCTTCCATTGTCATCGGTGTATTCTCTGCACCGCTGACCCAGGCGCCGGAAGGACCGCTGGGGGTGACTTCGGCGTTGTTGATGACGTTATTCCACCACCAGAGGGCATCAGCCGAGGTCAGGGGTGCGCCGTCGGACCACTTCATGCCTTCGCGCAGGTGAAAAATCCACTCGCTGCCATCGGCGTTGACTTCCCAGGACTCGGTGATGCGCGGCTGCAAGTTCAGGCTCTGGTCGTACCAGGCCAGCAGTCGGTCGATGTGCTTCGTGGGCCCCCAACGGTCGGAGACACCCTTGAAACCCCGGCGGAAGGTGCCGCCATAGGTGCCGATGGACTCGGCTACGGGCATGACCATCGGGTTGGAAGGCAGGCGTTCGTCCACAGCGGGCAACGAGCCAGCCTTGACCAGCTCGGCCAGCATAGGCGCTTCGGAATACTGCGAGGTAGCTGCGGCAGGAGCGGCAGCCGCGGGCGCGGCGGGGGCTGCTGCTGCAGGGGCGGCTGGGGCTGGCTCTGCTGCCGCGGGGGCCGGTTCACCGGCTGCACCACAGGCCACGGTGACAACGCCTGCGCCGGCCAAAGCCGAAACCCGCAGGAATTCTCGCCGCGAGACGCCCCGATTGACGAGCTTTCTCATGGAATACCTCCTCTGAAAATTGGGTAGAACAAAGCGTACAACTCTACTGTATCGTGACGTACCGCGATTGTGAGGGGGTGTCACACACGGCACGGTACAGCCGAACGAACGGATGACAGGGTGACAAGCTGACAAGGTGAAGGGGTGACAGGGTGACACGATGTCACCCCTTCACCTTGTCACCCTGTCATCTTCACACCTTCCGGTATCAGCCAGGGCGGATGGGGCAGGCCCTTCTCCGGCAGATAGCTGGCGTAGAGAAAGCGATAGACATCGCTGACGTAATACTGGGGGTAGGATTTTATGGGCAGGGATTCCAAAAAGCGGTCGTGGACCAGTTCGGCCATCTGCTCATTCATCCCCGACATCACTTCGTAGTCGAAGTAAATCGCCAGGTCTTTGGTTGCATCCTCAATGATGCGCTTGACGTGAAAAGATTCCGGGTAGCGATGGGCGGGCGAATAGCGCTCCATCAGAAAAGTGCCCATGGCCGCCGAGTTGATGTAGGGCTTGTGGGCATAGAGAAAGTTGACCGTATCCTGGGCGTTCTCAATTGTCTCGCCGGGAAAGCCGAAGAAGAAGAAGGTGTGATTCCAAATGCCCGCCTCCGAGCTTTCCCGCAAAATCCGGCTCATATGGGGCAACTGGGTGCCCTTAATCATATGGTCAATAATCGCTTCCGACGCGCTCTCCAGCCCAAAGAGAAGCATCCGGCAGCCCCCCGCCACCATCGAATCCAGCAGTGGGCGGTCGATGATCTTCTCGAAGCGCACACAGCCACCCCAGGTCACCGGACTGCCCTCGGCCTGCAAAATTTTGGAGAGGTCGCGCAGGTTACGGGGTGTCACCGCCTCGTCCGAGAAGAAGATGTGCTTGACGCCGTACTTCTCGTGCAGGGCCAGCATCTGATCTGCCAGGGCGTGTGCCCGCAGTTGGCTAAAGGATTCCGCCTCGCCGTAGCCCACATTGCAAAAGGCGCATTTGCCAAAATAGCAGCCCCGGGCCGTGAGCAGTGGAAGCGCAAGACGGGGGGCCAAGTAACGGTCCAATGGCAAATCGCTGAAATCCGGCATAGGCAGGTGGGCGATCTTCTCCGGCTCTTTGCGGGATGTGGTGTGAATCTGCGCCCCGTCCCGGTAGACCAGATTGGGAATCTGCGCCAGATCACCGCCGTTTGCCACAGCCTCGGCCAGTTGGACCAGAGATCGCTCCCCATCAAAGATGACCGCGCTGTCGATGAGTTCAAACATCGCCGGCACTTTGGGCAGCTCTGCCCGCAGCATACTAATGTGGGGGCCGCCGATGGTAATATGAGATTTCAGACCGGCTTCCCGCACCAGCCAGGCCGCGGTCAGCCCTGGCAACATCTGGGCCATAGACGGGATGGAAATCCCTACCACATCCGGCTGCTGAGCCACAATGTCGGGCAGCACAATGCGCCGGTAGATTTCCAAAAAAATGTTGTGCCGGGAATCTTTCACCCCTTCCAGCAGAAAGCGGCTGCTGTCCGACGGGCCGGCTGCTTCAAAGCTCTGCAAATGCAAACTGGCCGGGTGGAAGGGCAGGGAGGCGATTTCCAGACATTGGGTCACAATCTGAAAGTTGCGCAGACCAATCGGCCCATCAAAAAAGGCATCGCTGCGCAGCACATCTTTGGCTTTCTCCACCTGCCGGGCCAGTCGTGGACCCGTTGCCAGCGCCCAGCGCACCATCTCCGGCGGTGGACCCGCCCGGCGCAGGGCCCTGCCCCGGGGTCCAAAGGCCGTCCGCACCCGCTCCACCGATTCCTCGATAAAGTCCCGGGTCAGAATGTAATCGAAGACTTCCACATTCAAATCCCGCTGGATCACCGCAATCCCCTCCTGGCGCAGCCACGCGGTCAGCGTGGGCAGGGCCAGATGGGGCATTGTGGGCGTCCAGTTGGGCGGAAAGAGCAGCATCACCTTTGGCGTGGGTCCCTGGCGCGGCGAACGGGAGGGCATCAGCCCTTCCAGTGTGATATTGCCGTTCGTCTGGTGGTTGCCGTTCACTGTTTCACATTTCACTCGTCAGGCGGTATTGCCTGAAGGAACAACTAACAGCGAAAATAGGAACGCAGATTACGCCGAGGACGCAGATTTCGCAGATTGAATCCGTGTAAATCCGTCCTAGCCGTGTTCATCTGTGTCCTTATTTTTAAGTTAGAGCAGTCGGTAATGGCTTCCCCAAACTCTGATACGCATCGACTAAAGCTGCAATCGCATCGGCCACATTGGCGTTGACCTCATCGACCGTATCAGCCTCAGTGATCAATTCCGGCCAGATCGGACAGGTGATTGTATAGCCACCTTCTGGCTGCGGCTCAAGAACCAATGGCAATTTGTAAATGGTCTTCATCATCTCATCATCCCAACCCGTACCTACCAAACCAATCAGAAGTGGACGCAAATTTGAGTGATTTCAACTTCAGGCTGATAGCTCAAGTCGTCTAAAGCGTTCTAGGCAGGTTCAGCTTCTAGAGCCAGTTCAGCTTTGATCTGTTCCAGTGAAATTCTGGGGCGAGTTTCCTTTTGTCTCGTTTTTTCCTGTTTACTTAACGCTGCATCCAGTTCGGCAGTCGATAAGGTGGGCAAATCGAACGCCTCGCGCAACTGATCCATTTGGCGAAGCAGGTCTTCCGGGGACGATCCGACAGGCGCAACTGGGATGCTGCTATAGGTGATTAGCCCACCGTCGCGTTCGTAAAAGAGTTCGCGAACCGAATATCTTCCAATTTCATCGCGCACAACGCGATAGGTCCATATCATCTGCGGCTTGCCTTTCTACCCCGAAAAAAGAGTTCGTTATTTGGCTTCTCGCCGATTCGCTCAATGCTTACGATCTGGACAATTTCCTCCACAGTATAAAATATCCAATAGTCCCCTGTACGCAACTCCCAATCTGCAATTTCCGGCGGTTGTCGTCGAAATCGATTGGTTGTCTCCACAGTCGGTTGGTGGGTTAATTGCGTTTCAATGGCTTCAATGATGATATTCTGTTCATATCTTTTGAAGTAGCGCAAATCTTCCCATGCAATCTGTGAAAACTCAATCGTATACATAAGGAGATTCGCACCCTACTTCTATCCCACCACCCCACGCAAATTCAGTTCCCCGGCATAATGGCAGCGCACAAAATGGCCTTGCTCTATCTCGCGCAGCGCGGGCGTCTCTTTTGGGCAGCGGTCATTGTCGTTGTACTGGCAGCGGGGATGGAAATAGCAGCCGCTGGGCGGGTTGGCCGGGTTGGCCACATCCCCTTCCAGCACAATCGGATCGCCCCGATCCCGGGGGTCTGGCTTGGGCACAGCCGAAAGCAACGCTTCGGTGTAGGGGTGCATGGGCTGGGTATAGAGAACTTCGGTGGTCGCGCTCTCCACCAGCATCCCCACATACATTACCGCCACCCGGTCGCTGATATGCTCGACAACGCTCAGATCGTGGGCCACAAAAATATAGGTCAGGTTAAATTGGTCCTGCAAATCCTGCAACAGATTGAGAATCTGGGCCTGGACAGAGACGTCCAGCGCCGAGACCGGCTCGTCCAGCACCATCAACTGGGGATGGAGGGCCAGGGCACGGGCTACGCCGATGCGCTGGCGCTGACCGCCGCTGAAGGCGTGGGGGTAGCGGTTCATATATTCCGGGCGCAGACCCACCACCCGCAACAGGTCCGCCACCCGATCTTCCAACTCCTGGCCGCTGGCAACGCCGTGGACCAGCAGGGGTTCACCCACATTTTGCAGCAGATTCATCCGGGGATTAAGCGAGGAGTAGGGGTCCTGAAAGACCATCTGCATATTGCGCCGATAGCCCTTCATTTCGCCCTCTTCCACCTCGGCCAGGTTGATGCGCCCGTGGTCCTGGTCGTCAAACCAGATTTCGCCCCCGGTGGGTGCATAGGCCCGCATAATCACCCGACCTGTGGTCGTCTTGCCACAGCCGCTCTCGCCCACCAATCCCAACGTCTCGCCGGGGCGCACATAAAAGCTCACCCCGTCCACCGCCTTCACGTGGCCGACGGTCCGGCTGAAGAGTCCCCGTTTGATAGGAAACCACTTCTTCAGGTCTTTGATTTCAAGCAGGGGCGGCTTCTGCCCGTTGGCGGCAGACGACGGAGTTGTGGTCGGATCAATCACAATGCGCTGGCTCAACTGCCCGTCTCCTGAGGTATGAATGGCAACTGTCAGAAGTTCGACTTTTCGGAAAAAGTCGAACTTCTGCGTGACATTACAGTATTTGGATCAGATATGAAAGCGCGATAATAACCACTGGGATCAGAAAGAGCTTGCCTGTGTAGAGAAACAGGCGTCCCTTCTCTACCCCTTTGCGCAGATAGCCTTCAGAAAGAAAGATGCCCACCACCCAGCCTATTCCCATCACCCAAAGCGACCAGCGGTCGATGGCCCGCAACTGCCAGGGGTTGACTCGCATAAAGAAGATATTTTCGACCAGAGCGGTGTGTACACGCCAAATGGCCCAAAAAGCCAGCGCGCAAAAGAGAAACCAGAGAATATAAGCCACTATGTATTGGACAATTGTCCCCCAGCCAGGGGATTCTGAATCGGTTTTGACCGATCCGCGATTCATAGCTTTTTCCTTTGAATCTCAGCACCTGCCGTCTTCGGCTGAAGATTAAGTTAATTGACCTACCTTTTTATAAGCCAAGCTCTGCTGCCGGTGAAGATGGGCTTCGATAGGGTAGGGAATGTCACACGCAAGAGGCCCAGTTTACATCGCGTGACAGTCGTGTGGGGGCTGATGGGACTGCAAGCAAGGATGTAAAACCGCAACGAGGACTTTGTATGGGATAAAATAGCCTACTTTTGTGTCTCTGTCAAATGGCGCTCGAAGGGATGCACCCCCTGGGCAAGGCGGCTTGCATCCCTTCCCCACCCCCTGTATACTGCTCTGGATAGCGACAGATGGATACCACTCCACTACAGAGGCTTTCCCCAATGAAAATCACCGAAATCAAAACCTATCTGATGAATGCAGGCGTGGCTGGCGGCGGCTGGCAAAGGCGCAACTGGCTCTTTGTCAAAATTTTCACCGACGAAGGCATCTACGGCATCGGCGAGGCCAGCGGCTGGCCCCGGGTGGTGGAGACTGCCATCCACGACCTGACCCCCCTGCTCATCGGCGAAGACCCCTTTGCCATTGAAAAGCTCTGGCAGAAGCTCTTTATTGCGATGATGGGCCACGGCATGACCGGGATTGTGGGCGGCGGCGCGCTCACCGGTATCGAAATGGCCCTGTGGGACATCAAAGGCAAGGCCCTGGGCGTGCCTGTCTATGAACTGCTGGGCGGCAAAATGCGCGACACCGTCCGTCTCTACACCCACGCCCACACCCCGGAGCGCTCGCTGGAACTGGTGGAGCGGGGCTTCACCGGTATCAAAACCGGCGGCGTGACAGACCCCCTGCAACGCATCAAGCGCATCCGGGAAGCGGTGGGGCCAACCGTGGACCTGATGGCCGACGTCCACGGCCCGCCCTGGCTGACAGTGCCCGATGCCATCCGTCTGGGCAAGGCGCTGGAAGAGTACGACCTGCTCTTTTACGAAGACCCGGTGGCCCCGGAGAATATCGAAAATATCGCCAAAGTGGCCCGGGCCGTCAATCTGCCCATCGCCGCAGGGGAGCGCCACGCTACGATTTATGGCGTGCGCGAACTGATCGAGCGGGAGATTGTGGATGTGATCCAGCCCGACACCGGGCGGGCCGGCGGGCTGTTGCAGATGAAGAAGATGGCGGCTATGGCTGAGGCCCACGGCATCACCTTTGCCCCCCACGACGGTTCCCTGGGACCCGTGGCCGAGATGGCCGCGGTTCACCTGCTCTGCACCCTGCCCAACTTTCTGATTCTGGAACATCTGGAAGACGACGCGCCCCAGCGCTATGAGGTGATGCAGCCCCAGCCCACAATCGTCGCCGGTGCGATTGTCGTGCCCAGCGCGCCCGGTCTGGGCATCGATATTGTGGAAGATGCCATCGCCCACTACCCCTCCACCGGCAACGTCTCTGATCCGAAGATGGACGAATACGTCTATGTGCAGGCCAAGTATAGCCGGGCCGGATGGCTGAGGGAGTAATGTCTCTCGCGCATCTTCTCTCCGATCTGCGCCGGGACACGGGCTTTATGGCGAATGTCACCGCCTGGCAAACCCTGCCCGCCCGCCCGGCCCAGACGGCACCTGTCCCGGCGAGCCTGCATCCAGTGCTGCTGGCTGGCCTGGCCCGCCGGGGTATCGGGCAACTCTACAGCCACCAGCAGGAGGCTGTGACCCGTTCTCTGGCTGGCGAGAATATCGCGGTGGTCACCCCGACAGCCAGCGGCAAGACCCTCTGCTATACCCTGCCCGTTCTACACCAACTGCTCAGCGATCCCGACGCCAGCGCGCTCTACCTTTTCTCCACCAAAGCCCTGGCCCACGACCAGTTGGAGGGGATAGGGGATTGGGGATCGGGGATCGGGGATCGGGGATTGGGGATCGGGGATCGGGGGTTGGGGATCGAGGATCGGGGAGACTCGGTCTGGTCTCCAGTCCCCAATCTCCAGTCCCCAGTCTCCAGTCCCCAGTCCCCAGTCCCCAATCTCCAGTCCCCAGTCCCCAATCCCCTATCCCCGATCTCCTTCGCCACCTACGACGGGGATACCCCAAGCGGTCAGCGGGCTGCTATCCGCCGGGAGAGCCGTCTGCTGATTACCAACCCGGATATGCTGCATATGGGCATCCTGCCCTACCACGCGGGCTGGGAGCGCTTCTTTGCCGGGTTGCAGGTGGTAGTCATCGACGAGATGCACACCTATCGGGGGGTCTTTGGCAGCCATGTGGCGAATGTGCTGCGCCGTCTGCAACGGATCGCCGCCTTCTACGGCAGCCATCCCCGCTTTGTCCTCACCAGCGCCACCATCGCCAATCCCGGCCAACTGGCCGAGCATCTCATCGAACAGCCGGTCGCCGTGATTGACCGCAACGGCGCGCCCCAGGGCGAAAAGCACATAATTCTCTACAATCCACCCCTCTACGATGCAGAGAAAGGGCTGCGGCGCAGCAGTCTGTTGGAAAGCCAGGAGCTGGCCGCACGCACCCTTCTGGCCGGTCTGCAAACAATCGTCTTTGCCCGTGCCCGGCTGACGGTAGAGGTGCTGCTCACATACATTCGGGAGCGGATGCAGAGACAGGAGATTGGGAACTGGGGATTGGGGAGCGGGGATCGGGCCACCCAGTCCCCAGTCCCTAATCCCCAATCCCCAATCCGCGGCTACCGGGGGGGCTATCTGCCCGAAGAACGGCGGGGGATCGAGGCGGGTCTGCGTTCGGGCGCAGTGCGCGGGGTGGTGACAACCAATGCCCTGGAGCTGGGCATCGACATCGGCCAGTTGGAGGCGGCTGTGCTCTGTGGCTATCCCGGCACAATCGCCAGCCTCTGGCAACAGATGGGGCGGGCCGGCCGCACAGCCGACGCCTCTCTGGCAATTCTGGTAGCAACCGCCGGCGCGCTGGATCAGTATCTGGTGAATCACCCGGAATTTATCTTCCAGCGGTCGCCGGAACACGCCTTTGTCAACCCGGACAATCTGATGCTGCTGGTGGATCAGCTGCGTTGTGCCGCCTTCGAGTTGCCTTTTGCCCCGGGCGAAAGCTTTGGCCGCTCGCCTTTCACAGGCGAAGTCCTGGCGCTTCTGGCCGAGAGCGGGGATGTGGGCAACTACGCCGAACGCTACCTGTGGCAGGGCGAGAGCTATCCCGCCCGCTCTGTAAGCCTGCGCAGCGCGGGCAACGATCCCTTTGTCATCCAATCGGTGGACGAAGCGGGTATCACCCGGCTGGTGGGGGAGATCGACGGGGAGAGCGCGCCCCTGCTGGTCCACGACGGCGCGGTCTACATCCACGAAGGCCAGCCCTACCTGGTGGAGAGACTGGATTGGGAGGCACGGATAGCCCAGGTGCGGGCGGTGGAGGTGGATTTCTACACCCAGGCTAACAGCGAAAGCGAGACCGAAGTACTGGGGATTCACGGGCAACGCACCGACGGGGGCGCGCACCTGGCCCACGGCGATCTGCGGGTGACCACAACCGTCAGCGATTACCGCCGGGTGCGCCGCTATACCCACGAAAATCTGGGCGTCTTCCCTCTGGACTACCCGCCCCATATCCTGGAAACCACTGGCTACTGGCTGGAAGTAACGCCAGCGGCTCAGGAGATTCTGATGCAGATGGATCAGTGGCGGGATGCGCCCAACGACTACGGCCCCAATTGGCAGAAGCAGCGGGCCGCGGTGCGGGCCAGGGATTCCTATCGCTGCACCCAATGCGGCGCGGCGGAAACCGAAGGCTGCCAGCACGACGTTCATCACCTGACACCCTTTCGCACCTTTGGCTATATCCCCGGCCACAACGAAAATTACCAGCAGGCCAACCGGCTGAGCAACCTCACCCTCCTCTGCCAGCGCTGTCACCGGCGCATCGAAGCTGGGGTGCGTACCCGGGGCGGGCTGGACGGTCTGGGCTACGCCCTGGGCAATCTGGCCTCGCTTTATTTAATGTGCGACCGCAACGATCTGGGGATGAGTGTTGTCCGAGACGGAATGGCGGCAGGTGGCGGATCGGGGCTGAAAACTGTGGACAGCGAGTCGTCCAGTCCCCAGTCCCCAGTCCCCAATCTCCAGTCCCCGCGTATTTACATCTTCGAGCGCATCGCGGCCGGTCTTGGCTTCAGCCAGCAGCTATTCGAGCGCCACGGGGAGTTGCTGGCCGGGGCAGAGGCGCTGATCCGGGGCTGCCCCTGTCATTACGGCTGTCCTTCTTGTGTCGGGCCGGTGCTGCTCAACGACGCGGGGGAGCGTCCCCTGTTGGATACCAAAGCTCTGGCCCTTTCGCTGCTGGATGTGTTGCGCGCGGGCCAGCCTCTGTAGGTCGGTCTGTCAGACCGACCTGCGCAGTTTTCGTTGCTACCGGCGTCAGCCAGTCGTGTCATCTGATTGGGTGATTGCTACTATCCCGACACCCGAAAAACAGGTATAGTTGGCAAGCCGTAGCTCTCTTGCCTGCCCTATCTGCGAGGAAATCCCAATGAACGAGTCAACAACCATCCGTGAAACCGCCACTTTGGGCGGTGGCTGTTTTTGGTGTTTGGAGGCGGTCTATCAGCAATTGCGGGGCGTCGAGCGGGTTGTCTCCGGTTATGCCGGTGGTCATGCGCCTAATCCTTCCTACCGGGATGTCTGCAATGGAATTACCGGTCACGCCGAAGTTGTACAGATCGATTACGATCCCCAACAGGTATCCTTTTACCAGATTTTGCAGGTCTTTTTTACTATTCACGATCCCACAACTCTCAACCGCCAGGGCGCGGATGTGGGCACTCAATACCGTTCGGCTATCTTCTATCACACCGACGAACAGAAACAGATTGCCCAGGAGACCATCCAGGAAATAACGGCTGCCGGTCTGTGGTCCAGCCCGATTGTTACGGAAGTGGTCGCTCTAAACGGCTTTTACAAGGCCGAGGGCTACCATCAAAACTACTTCGATCAGAACGGCGGCCAGCCCTATTGCCGGGTGGTGATTGCGCCCAAAGTGGCTAAGTTCCGCCAAAAATTTCTTGAACAGCTCAAAGGATGAAAATTGAAGCTGATTTTACCGATTTTGGGAGTAGACAAATTCCTGAAACGCGTGCATACTATAGGCGCAGTGTTTTTCGTTTTCCATTTTTGCACGGCTCACCCGGCATGATGGACTCACTTCAGGAAGGAAGCAAGAATTGTCCAAGAAGCTTTATGTAGGAAACCTGCCTTACGAGGCAACCGAGGAACAGGTTCGTGAGATGTTCGTGCCGCATGGAGCCGTTGAATCTGTCGCAATGATCAATGACCGGGAGACCGGCCGCTTTCGGGGTTTCTGCTTTGTAGAAATGCCTGACGCCGGTGCAACTGCCGCTATTGCTGCATTGGATGGCAAAGAGTACGGCGGTCGTAATCTGCGTGTCAACGAAGCCCGGCCCAAAGAAGAGGGCGGTGGCGGTGGTGGCGGCGGTGGTCGACGCAGCGGTGGTGGTGGTGGCTACGGCGGCGGCGGTGGTGGCTACGGTGGCGGCGGCGGCGAACGGCGCGGCGGCGGCGGCGGTGGCTACGGCGGCGGCGGCGGTGACCGGCGCGGCGGCGGCGGCGAACGGCGCGGCGGCGGCGACCGAGACCGCGGCGGTGATCGGCGCGGTGG
Organism: Caldilineaceae bacterium; assembly: GCA_023384455.1. Lineage (GTDB taxonomy): Bacteria > Chloroflexota > Anaerolineae > Caldilineales > Caldilineaceae > JACQGT01. Next base: position 14,948 of record JAHDWH010000117.1, read on the forward strand.
CGGCGATCGCTGGTAATCGGTGTAGCTGATTGACTACAAATTTATGACGAAACAGGGACCGTCTTCGCAGGAAGGCGGTCCCTGCTTAGAAAGGCCAATATGAACTCCCTATCTACTTCCCCTGTGCGTATCGACATTTGGTCAGACTTTGTCTGACCCTGGTGCTTTCTCGTCTCTTCCAGTTTGGAAAAGCTACAGGAATCCCATAACGTCGAACTGCACTGGCACTCCTTCGAGTTGCGTCCTCGGGGCGCGCCGCCCATTTCGGCCCAATACCGGGCTACGATTGAAGCAAAACGGCCCGCTCTCTATGAACAGGCACGCACAGACTACGGGCTGGAAATGAATCCCGGCCCCTTTGGTATTGACAGCCGTCCTGCCCTCATCGGCGTCAAATATGCCGAAAGCCAGGGGCTGGGCAACGCCTTCCACGACGCGGCTTTCAAAGCCTATTGGCAAGAGGCCGCGGCCCTGGACGATCTGGACGTTTTGACCGCCATTGCCGGGGCGGTTGGCCTGAACCCAGCCGCTTTTCAAACCGCTCTGGACGATGCGGCTTTCAGCCAGGCTGTAGATAACGACATTGCCCAGGCTGCTGCCTACGGCTTGCAGGGCGTCCCCGCGCTCATCTTCGCCGAGAAATATCTGGTTCCCGGCGCAGTGCCCTATGCAACCCTCGTGCAGGTGGTGGAAGAGGTCAGACAGAAGGGGTAGTATACTTGACAAGGTGACAAAATGACCGGGTGGCAGGGTGACAAAATGTCAGTTTATGCCCGTGTCGAGTATAAATAGCAGCCCGCCAATCGTGACCGCAGAGGTCTCCCCGTCATCAGCCGGGCAGCTATCGTAGGCCAGTCGCCTACCCCGCACCCCATCGCCCAGAATCTTCAACGCCAGATAACCCGGCGTGACCCCACACACATTATTCCTGTCCTGCCCGGCGCGGATGAGCTGATAGAAGCCATCCGCGTCGCCGGCTACCAGCCGCTCCTGTAACCCATCATCCGCCCGGCGCAGTTGGTCTCTGGCGGCCTGGTCAAGGGCCGGGCCGCCAAAGGCCGGGCCGACGTGGGCCAGGTCTCCCGACGCCACAATCAGCGTAGCTCTTTGCGCGCTGATCTCTCTTGCCGTCTGCACAAAGCGCTGGATACGGCCATCGGATGCCGGCCCCTGGGCTTCTTGAAAATAGCTGTGCAGACCGCCAACCAGCACAGGCAGCAGCGCCACCGGCTTGCCCCGGCGCGCGTGTTGCAGCCAGACCGCCACCAGTTCCAGCGAGTGTTCCCGCAGATGGCGCAGTTCCCCGGCATAGGCGGTCTGCTCGCCCACCGCCTGGGCCAGGCGATCGACGGCTGCGCTCTCTGTGGGCAGCGGGCCAAGTGGGGTGGCGTAGCTCTGCCGGGTACAGGTGAAGAGATCGCTGCCGTAGTGGTCCGTGCCAATCAGGATGACCAGTTCGGCGGCCTGGGCAGCCTCTCTGGCCGCCTGCCACGTCCGGGCATAGACAGCACCGCCCCGGGTATAGTCGATGTGGGGGGAGAATACCCCGGCGATCTTCTCGCTCTTCGAGTTTCCATTGCTGCGGGTGCGGCTCTCTATGCCCCGGCGGCTAAGTGGCACATCCAGAAAGCTGTCCAGCCAGCGCGTCAGCTCCGCCGGATCGTCGGGATAGGCCAGACCTGCGTGGGTGGCAGGGCGGGCAGGTAGCGCCCGGTAGCTGGCGACTTTGCGGGCTATGGCTTCGGCGGAACGCTCATTCTCCAAAAGCAGGGCATCATCCAGCGCGTTCAGAATCTGGCCCACGGCCAGCGGGTCAACACACATCTGGAAATGGTGGGCCAGGGCATGGCTGATGGCCGAGGCGTCGGTCTGGCTGCCATCGCACAGGGCCAGCAGGGGGCCAAAAGCCTGGGGCAGCAGCAGGGAATCTTCGGCTAGTTCCAGGGGGTCGGAGAGGAGGTAGTAGAGGTGGCCGTTCTGTCGGTGGGGGCGCACATCCACGCCCCGCAGTTTGGGAAAGCGCATTGGGCGTGTCTCGTCAGGCAAAAATGATGGAAATCCTAAACCCGGTAGAGATCGACAAGCAGGGAGCGTTCAGGCAGATAGGGATGGACCAGCACAACTACGACACTCCCCGGCTCCAAAGCCCGTCGGGCTTCGATGTGGCGCTGGCGGCGCACGGCATTGCGCTGTTGAAAGGGCTGGTATTGATAATGAAAGATATAGTCCACCCGATATTCGGCAAAGGTGAACCAGCGACGAATTACCTGGCCGTGAAGAACCACGCCGTGGCGCAGAATCGAACGGAAATGGACGATACGCCAGATCAGCACAGGGCCGCCCAGCAGGGTCAGGATGAGGGCCACTGTCAGGATGGCCCAAACCTCTGGCGCTGAAAAGACAATCCGTCCCCACCCCACAGGGAAATAACCCAGCCCGCCCGCGAAAATAGCGACCAACCAGACCCCAGCCAACAGTGCGCCGCTGACCACCACTGGCAGGTCCAGCCAGAGAAGGCGCGCCAATGAAAGTTGATGTTCGCCTGTGCCCAGGGAAGGCTTGACGACGTTCATCCGGCTACCCTGCCTTGCGAATGTTGGCGACGATGCGGGTCAACTGCTCCACGACAAAATCGATCTGCTCGGACGTATTGCTCCGCCCCAGGGTCAGACGCAGCCCCCCGGCCAGGTCTGGGGGAGCGATGCCCAGGGCTTGCAGTACGTGGCTGGGCCGTTGGGACGCATTGGAGCAGGCGCTGCCACTGCTGGCCCCAATCCCGGCCATATCCAGGCCGATGAGTATCCCTTCCGCCTCCAGCCCGTGGATGACAAAGCTGGCGTGGTTGGGCAGCCGTTCGCTTGGGGAACCAGTCAGAGATACCCCGTCGATACTTTCCAGAATGCCGCCGATGAGCCGGTCGCGCAGCAGCCGCAAGCGGGCTGTTTCGCGCTCCCGTTCCGCCTCGGCCAGGGCCAGCGCGGTGGCCAGCCCCACAATCGACGGTACATTTTCGGTGGCTGCGCGCCGTCCCCCCTCTTGTCCCCCACCGGTAATCACCGGCTGAAAGGGGGTGCCCTGGCGCAGGTAGAGCACGCCTGCCCCTTTGGGTGCATAGAATTTGTGGCCGCTCAGACTCAGGCTGTCCACGCAGAGCGCATTCACATCCAGGGGCAGCTTTCCCGGGGTCTGGACTGCATCGGTGTGAAAGGGGATGGCACGCTCCCGACAGAGCGCGCCGATGGCGGCTAGCGGTGCAATGCTGCCCACTTCGTTGTTGGCATAGAGCACACTGACCAGAGCCACATCCTCGCCCAGCGCGGCGGCCACATCTTGCGGCTGCACCAGCCCGGCACCGTCTACGGGCAGGAGGGTCAGGGCGAAGCCGTAGTTTTCCGCCAGGTCTTCGGCGGTCTTTTGCACTGCCGCGTGTTCCACCGGGCTGACGACGATGCGATTGGCGCCGCTCTGTCGCCGCCGGGCCAGGGCAATGCCCCGCAGTGCCCCGTTGTCGCTCTCTGTGCCGCTGCCGGTGAAGATAATTTCGCTGCTCTTTGCGCCCAAAACTTGGGCGACAGTGCGCCGGGCGCTGTCCAGCCCGCTGTGTCCCCGTCGCCCCACCCGGTGAATGCTGGATGGGTTGCCGAAGAACTCGGCGAAATAGGGCTGCATCGCGGCCGCGGCCTCGTCGCGCAGGGGGGTGGTGGCCGAATGGTCCAGATAGATGAACGGGCGAGAGTGGGACACCGGGATTCCTTGGGTGTGGCTTGCGTCAGCGGATGGCTGGCATTGTAGCATTGGGCAGGCGCACCCGTCAACGATCTGTTATTCTTCGAGAACTGGCGCTCCCCCATCGCTGACAGTGGCGGCTACCACACTGTCGGCCCGCAGAGCCATACAGTTCACCCCCTGTACAACCCCCTCTTTGGCTGGGATGTCATCGGCAGAGAAGCGGATAATTTTGCCCAGGGCGGAAATGATCAGCACATCCTGACCCGTTGTCACTGTTTGGGCACAGAGCAGCCGGTCGGCTTTCATTGCCACTTTGCCCCCCGCACCGGGGGATTTGTTCGTGCGAAAACCGGCCATCAGGCGCACAGTGCCCTTGCCGTCGTCCCCCACCAGAAAGACGCCGCTCTCCTCCTGCACAGCCGCCACGGCCAGACATTCATCCGGGGGTTCCAGGCGAATGCCCAGACAGCCCCCGGCAATGGGCACCTGCCGTTCGCTGAAGCGGATGGCCTGGCCCATACGGGTAACGACGAAAAGATCGTCGCCGCCGCTGCTCCAGCAGGCCCCTACGGGTGTATGACCAGCCCGCACCTCGACCAGGGCCCCAACCTTCAGGTGGGGCAGTTGGGTGCGGCTGAATTTGCGCAGCCAGCCCCGGTCGCTGAGCAGGTAGAGATGCGCGCCGCCCCCGTCCGGGGTCACAACGGCCAATTGCTCACCCGTTTGCAGGGAAACCCACCGGCTGACGGCCTCGCCTTTGGCCCGTACAGGCTCTTCTGGCAGATCGGCCACGGCCAGGCTGAAATAGCGGCTGCGGTCTGTCCAGATGTGCAGCCGCTCGCTGACGTCGGCCACCAGCAGAAAGGCGGGCGGGTCGTCGTCGCTGTCCAGATCAAAGACGCCCATGCCGCCCCGACGCTGGCGGCTGTAGAGGTGGCGGGGGGTACGTTTCGCCAGCCCAGCCCGGCTGATGGTGATGACCTGCGCGGTGGTGGGCGCTTCGCTGGGTTCGCCGGCGTTGGTACTGCCCCGGCTGCTTTCCGCCTCGTTTTGGGCTTCGGCCAGATTTTCTTCCAGATATTCGATATATGCCCGCACATCAGGCGGCACTGAGTCCAGATTTGGACGATTGGGGGTCATAGACTCCTCCGGTATCAAATTGACGTGTGTAATCCGTGGCTGTAGTATACACGGGAAGGGGGAAAGATGGGAATGGGAAGCGGAGAACCAACCAGGAGATGTAATTGCCCAGCAACCCCACCCTAGCCCTCCCCATTTTAGGGAGGGAACTGGATCGACTCCTC
>JAHDWH010000118.1:0-2832 GCA_023384455.1 Caldilineaceae bacterium
CCGTGCCTTAAAATCTTGCTCTGTTTTTATAGAATCTTGGGTACCAAATACTCAGTCACCCCGCCCCATTCCAGGGAGGAAACTGGAGCGACTCCTCCCCCACAGTGGGGGAGGTTGGGTGGGGGTGAGCAGTTACCTCCCCGCCCACCTGACCGGTCTACAAACTGCGCGCCTGTCCAGTGGCGGGGAGCGGGAAGATAGGCTAGACTGGGAGGGCATACGCAATAGCTTTCCTGCGGGCGCGACCGCCCAGGCACATAAGGAGAACCCAACGTGAACTTTGGAGTCCCACGGGAACAGAGACCCCGTGAATATCGGGTAGGGTTGACACCAGCCGCGGTGGATGCGCTGGTGAAGGCTGGTCATCAGGTCTTTATAGAACGGGAGGCAGGCAGCGGCGCGGGCTTTGACGACGAAGCCTATCAACGGTTGGGTGGACAGATCGTCTATACCGCCAGCGAAGCCTATCGCCGGGCCGAGACAGTCGTCAAGGTAGCCCGGCCCACCAACGACGAGTACGCCCACTTCCGCACAGGTCAGACGTTACTCTCCTTTCTGCAATTGGCTGTGGCTTCGGCGGATCTGTTGGAAGCCTTCCAGGAGCGGGAGATCACGGCCATCGGCTACGACACCATTCAGACCGACGACGGGCGGCTGCCAGTGCTGCTGCCCACCAGCGCGGTGGCCGGGCGGATGGCCCCGATTATCGCGGGCCAGATGTTGCAGAGCGCGGGGGGCGGGCGGGGAATTCTGCTCAGTGGCATCCCCGGTGTGGCCCCGGCCACGGTTGTCATCATCGGCGCGGGGGTGGTGGGGCGCAATGCGGCTGGGGCCTTTTCTGGCCTGGGCGCGGATATTACGATTTTGGATAAGGATTTGAACGCCCTGCAAGAGGTGGAGAAGTATTTCCACGGGCGGGTCTCCACCCTCATAGCGACCCCCTACAACATTGCCAAAGTGGTGGCCTTTGCGGATGTGTTGGTGGGGGCCAGTTCGGTGGCGGGTGAACGCGCCCCCATTCTGGTGACACGGGAGATGGTGAAAACCATGCGCCCACGCACGGCCATCATTGACTTTGTTATCGACAGCGGCGGCTGCGTCGAGACGAGTCGGCCCACCACCCACGTCAACCCGACGTTTGTAGAAGAAGGAGTAATTCACTACTGCGTGCCCAATGTGCCGGCGCTGGTGGGGCGCACAGCCAGTTATGCTCTTTCCAATGCGGTCTTGCCCTATCTCCTGCGTATGGGCGAACGGGGCATAGACGGCGCGCTGGAAGGCTGTGCCGAGCTGCAGCGGGGGGTGAACACCCAGAACGGACATCTGATCCACCCGACGATTGCCGCGGCCCTGGGCAGAGAGATAGGCAGAGAAATGGGGGGCACCCAATGAGATGGCCTGCTGTCTTTCGCGAAAAGATGACCGACGCCGCCGGCGCGATGGAAAAGGTGAAATCGGGCAATCGGCTCTATCTGGGCGGGGGCGCGGGTGTGCCCCAAACACTGGTGGATGCGCTGGTGGCCCGGGCTGGTGAGCTGCGTGACGTGGAGATCGTGCATATGCTGCATTTTGGCCGGGCCGAATATGTGCAGCCCGAATATGCCGAGAGCTTTCGCCACAATGCGGTCTTCATCGGTCACAATGTACGCAAAGCCGTACAGGCAGGGCTGGCCGACTTCACGCCGGTCTTTCTGAGTGAGATTCCCCGGCTCTTCCAGCGTCAGATTCTGGCATTGGACTTTGCCTTTATTCAGGTCTCGCCGCCGGACGAACACGGCTTCTGCTCCTATGGGGTGGAGGTTGGGTGTACAAAGCCCGCGGCGGACGCAGCCAAAGTCGTCATCGCCGAGGTTAATAAGCAGATGCCCCGCAGTCTGGGCGACAGCTTTATCCATGTGCGCGACATCGACGTTTTTGTGGAGGCCGACTACCCTATCCCCGAAGCACCCCAGGGCGGCGTGTCACCTGTACATAAGCGCATTGGCGAACTGGTGGCGGAGATGATCCCGGACAGCGCGACCCTGCAAATGGGCATCGGCAGCATCCCCGACGCGGTACTGGCCAACCTGCACGGCCACAAGCATCTGGGCATCCACACAGAGCTTTTTTCCGACGGTGTGGTACACCTGGTGGAGGAGGGAATTATCACCGGGGCCGAGAAGACCCTGCATCCGGGCAAGCTGGTGGCGGGCTTTCTCTTTGGCACAAAGCGGCTCTACGAGTTTATCGAGGACAACCCCTTTGTAGAGATGCACCCCACGGATTACGTGAACGATCCCTTTGTCATCGCCCGCAACGACAAAATGGTGAGCATCAACAGCGCCATCGAAGTAGACCTGACCGGTCAGGTGGCGGCGGATTCCATCGGCCCGGCCTTCTACAGCGGCGTGGGCGGTCAGTTGGACTTTATCCGGGGCGCGGCCCGCTCGAAGGGGGGCAAGCCGATTATCGCCCTGCCCGCTTCGACCAAAGGGGGCAGCATCTCTCGGATTGTCGCCTCTCTCCGGCCCGGCGCAGGTGTCACGACCACCCGCAACGATGTGCATTACGTCGTAACCGAATACGGCGTGGCAGAACTCTACGGCAAGACCGTGCGCCAGCGGGTGCAGGCCCTCATCGCCATCGCCGAACCGGCCTTCCGGGAGGAGTTGGAGCGATACGCGAAGGAAGTACACTACCTGTAGTGCGTGGTGCGTAGTGCGTGAACTATTGTCGCAAAGAGAGGGGAAAGGTGAGAGATAGCTGGCGCTCTCACCTTTCCCCTCTTTCTGTATTGTTGCTTGACGCACTAAGCACCACCCACCACACCCCCCCAACACCCCACAAAAACCA
>JAHDWH010000118.1:2842-19749 GCA_023384455.1 Caldilineaceae bacterium
GGGCTGTTCAGACTGCGGGACGGGTGTGAATCCGTCCCGCAGTTTTTGTTCGCCGCCTGCCCCCCCCCCCCCCCCCCCACCACTCCCCCGCATCACCGCAGAATCCCCATCAGCAGCGAACTGATCAGACTTAGGACAATCGGGCCGATCAGCGCGCTCAGGCAGCCGCCTTTGAGTTTGAAGCCGTCCACCAGCCCCGCGGCCAGCCAGAAAATGGCGGCGTTGATGACAAAGCTGAAAAGGCCGAAGGTAAGAATGATGAGGGGGAAGCTGAAGAAGCGTAGGACTGGCCCCAGCAGGGCGTTGAGAATACCCAAGACCAGCGCCACTACCAGAGCCGTGCCGAAGTTCTTGACTTCGATGCCGAAAAAGTCGATTTGAGAGATAATCAGCAGGCTGATGGATGTCACCAGCCAGATAACGAGTAGATCGCCCACAGGGTTGCTCCTTTTGAGTCTGGGACGCGGGTTGCCAGAAGTTTCAGGGTTCGGCTTTGGCGCGTCCCAGAGAACAGTACGGAGCAGGCGCGCAAGAGTTGCAGTAGGTTGGGTGAATGACGTGTCTCGCCAATACCGAACACCACGCCAATTTCACACCGCCATTCACCCAACAACTGCGTCACATCGAAATCTTATCGAAACTTTATCGAAAAATTTAATATTTTCCCACTTGAAAAACCCTAAAAAATGATGTAGAATAACAAGCGGCGGATCGAACAACTCCATTTGTTCCAGCCTGCCCGTCTGATTTTCTGATCCCTACACACCTCTTTTGTCTACGGACCACCTGTGACCATCACAAAAAAGACGAAACGAGTTACCATCCGGGACATTGCCGATGAGGTCGGCGTGTCGATTTCGACCGTCTCGCTCTACACCCAGGGGCGCGACGGTGTGGGGGAAGAGACTGGGCAGCGGATTGCCGACGCTATCGAGAGATTAGGCTATACCCGTCGCCGCAGCGAGCGACCCCAGAAAAGCGGCTATTTTGGACTGCTCTTGGAGGACCTTTCGCTCTCGGCCTTCCCCGAAACTCTCTACGGGGCGATCATCCGTTCTATCGAAACCGAAGCCAAGAGCCACGGCTATAGTATGGTGCTTTCGGTCATCGAGGAGGATGTGGTGCCCCGGATGGTCGAGCAGAATCAGGTCGATGGCCTGATTATTCTGGGCGGTTCGCCACGCAACGACGCGGTGGCCTTGCGCCTGGTCGAGCGAAACATTCCGCTTGTGCTGCTGGATAATCACATCCCCAGCGCGGCTATCGGCGCTATTGTGCCGGACAACGAGTGGGGCGGCTATAGCGCGATCCGCCATCTGGTCGAGTTGGGCCACCGGCGCATCGCCATTCTGCAGGGACCAGCCAAATACAGGACGCTGACCGACCGCCTGTGGGGGGCCAAACGGGCAGCCCACGAATTGGGAATCGAAATTCCGCCTGCCTACCTACCCCCCGCCCAGTCCTCTGGAGAGCCGCTGAAGGGCTACAAAGAGATGCGGACGCTGTTACAACTGCCTGAATTGCCCACGGCTGTCTTTGCGGTCAGCGACAAAACAGCCTTTGGCGCGCTCGAAGCGATTCGGGAAGCGGGGCTGTCTGTGCCCGAAGATATTTCGCTGATTGGCTTCGACAATGAAGTGCGCTCGGAGCACACGTCTCCACCTCTCACAACCATTCATCTGCCCAAACGCTATTTGGGCACTTTGGCTATGCGCCATTTGATCGCACAGATCGAGAATCCAACCGATCGACCCATGCGTCTTTGTGTTCCCACCCGGCTGGTTGAGCGGGCGTCTACCGCTCCGTATGGGTAGACATCTGCTTCAAGTTGTGTTTCGGATCGTCCTTTCACCCCACCCATTCCGCCGACACATTTTCACCCAAAGGAGCCAAGATTATGTCCGCAGTGCAATCAAACACGTATGGCAAACTCAATCGTCGCCAATTGTTGCGGCTGGCAGGTGTAGGGGCGGCCAGCATTGCCCTGGCCGCCTGTGCAGCACCACCCCCCGCCGTCGCCCCGGCAGCCAGCGGCGGCGAAGCAGCGGCCCCTGCCCAGGCCACCGCTACTGTAATCGCCACAACCTCAATGCCAGTCAACACCTTCGATGAAACCCTGAAACGGGCCAAAGATCGCCTGCCCAATATCGATCTGGTAGTCAACGCCAACGGCTGGGGCAACGGCGGCTGGGATGGCTATTCCGACACCCTTCTCACCCGTATTGCCGGTGGGGAGCAGATCGACGTGATTATGATCGCTATCGAAGGCTTGGGTCTGCTCTCGGCCAAAAATGTACTGCTGCCCCTGGATGACTTTGTGGCGGCGGATGCCCCGGCCCAGGAGATTTTGCAAAACGATGTACACGTCACCCTGCGCGAAATGTTACAGGTGGATGGCAAGCAGATGGAGTATCCCTTCTCCTGGAACAATATGGTGATGTACTACAACACTGCCATCTTTGAGGAAGTGGGTGTCACCCCACCCACAGCCGACTGGACGTGGGACGATTTCCTGGAAACTTGTCTGAAGGTGGCCCGTGTGAGCGGCGGTGCGGATGACCGCTTTGCCTACTCATTCTGGGGATCGGGTATGTTTGGTATGGCTGCCTGGTTCTTCAACAATGACACATCACCCTTGACCGCAGATTGGTCTGCCTCGAATCTCCTCGACCCCAAAGTGGCAGAGACAGTGCAGTTTATGGCCGACCTGATACTAAAGCACAAAGTAGCCCCCAGTCCAGAAGGCTGGGAAGAGTGGGCACAGTTCCACGCCGGAAATCTGGCTATGCGCACCTGTGGCCGCTGGTGCATTAGCGGCTCTTTGGAAGCAGAATTCGACACCTATGACCTCCAATACCAGCCCCACAATGCCGGGCCGCTGAAGACTGTGGCGGGCACAGATGGCTGGGGCGTTGCTACCTCCAGCAAAAACCCCAACGAGGCCTGGGAGATTGTCAAGCTGCTCTCTGGACCGGAAGCCTCTCTGGATATGGTGAAGTTGGGCGGTAATATCCCGGCCCTGCGTTCGGTGGCCCAATTGCCGGAATTTTCCGAATTTGGCCCGGCCAACACAGCCATCTTCTACGAATCCCTGGACTACGCGGCGACTGTGCCATCCCCCACCAACTTCAATCTCATTGAGCCGATTCTGAACCGCCACTACGCCACCATCTGGAACGGCGAAAAGAGCGTGGAAGAGGCATTGCAGGCAGCCCACGATGAGTTGCAGCCGGAGATGGACAAGTTGCAGGGATAGGCAGACAAGACGAAACGTGAAACGTGAGGAAGGTCGTCTTCTCTCACGTTTCACGTTTTTGGACTGTTTGCAACGAGGCCGATCCTTTACTCCACAACTGTAGGATGCACTGATGAAGTCTCCCCCATCTTCTGCCCAGAGTACGGCTAAGAGGCGGGCTGTGCGCTGGCCTGCCTTCACAATGACGCGCCAGGAGACGATTGCCGGCTATCTCTTTGCCACGCCAGCGCTGCTCGGATTGTTGGCCTTTACGGCTGTGCCGATTCTGGCTTCCCTGGCGCTGATCTTCCTGCACTACGACCTGCTCACGCCGCCCAAGTGGGCCGGGCTGGACAATATCACCCGGCTGACCTCTGACAAGCGAATGTTCACCATCTACTGGAACACCTTTCGGCTGGTCGTGGGGACAACCGTTCTGAATAACATTATCGGGCTACTGCTGGCCGCTGGGGTCAACCGTTCTATGCCGGGCGTTCTGCGCTATGTACTGCGAACCTCCATTTTCTTTCCAGTCTTGACGACGACAGCCTCACTGGCTGTGGTCTGGCGCTTTCTATTGACCCAAGACCGGGGCGTGGTCAACTACCTTATCAGCCAGATTGGATTGGGGCCTGTGCCCTGGCTCAGCAGCTCGACTTGGGCACTGGTTTCGGCGATGATCTATGACGTTTGGAAGAGTGCTGGCTATCTGATGGTCATCTATCTGGCGGGTCTGCAAGGGATTCCAGAAGTCTACTACGAAGCGGCCAAAATCGACGGAGCGGGCAAATGGCAGCAATTCCTCCACGTCACGCTACCCCTCATCTCACCCACGGCCTTCTTCGCCATTGTCATCTCGCTGATCGGGGCTTTTCAAATTTTTGACAATGTGTGGGTGTTGACTGAAGGGGGGCCGGGCGACGCCTCCCGGGTGATCGCCATCTTCATCTACGAAAAGGCGTTCCGCGGCTTTGAAATGGGCTATGCCTCTGCCGTCTCGTTTACGCTCTTTCTCATCCTCATTGTGCTCACGCTCTTTCAATTCATAGGGGCCAGACGCTGGGTTCATTACGAATAGAACCCAGTTTTACCCGTGTAAAACCGTATCCCTATCTTCACAACCGAGGAATACTTTCCCATGGCTTCAGCGCTAGAAGGCTCGCTACCCGCCAAAACCAGAAAAGATTCGCCTGTGCGCCGTCTCTGGGCAAACCTGGCAGAGGGTCTCCTTTGGCTGTTGCTGCTCACAGTAGCACTAATTGAGATCGCCCCCATCAGTTGGATGTTTTCCACATCCCTGCGCGACCCCAAACGATCCTTCGATCTGCCCCCAGACTTTCTGCCCACGGCCTTTCACTGGCAAAATTACGTCAATGTCATCAATTCGCCCGACATTGAATTTATGCTCTTTTTCTGGAACAGCTTGAAGATCGCATTGCTCGTCACCGGCGCACAGCTCATCACCTGCTCGATGGCCGGTTTCGCCTTTGGCCGGCTGCGCTTCCCAGGCCGGGACCTGCTCTTCGGCCTCTTTCTGGCCTCGTTGATGGTTCCCGCCACAGTGACGCTCATCCCTACCTTTATTCTGGTGCGGGATTTGGGGTTGATGAACACCCATTGGGCGCTGATTCTGCCCGGCGTGACCAGCGCCTTTGGCGTCTTTCTGCTGCGCCAACACTTCAAATCCCTGCCGGAAGAGATGATCGACGCAGCCAAAATCGACGGAGCCAGCTATTTCCGCATCTATTGGCAAATTCTGCTGCCCCAGACTGGACCGGCCCTCTCGGCTCTGGGCATCTTTACTTTTCTCGGTTCGTGGAACAATTTTCTGGGGCCCCTGCTCTTTCTGCGCGATTGGAGCAAGTTCACATTCCCCATTGCCATCGCCACCATTCGGGGCTATATGGGCACGGGCAACCAGTCGGAGGTGTTGGCGGGCATTATGATTTCGATCTTTCCCATTCTGGTCATTTTTCTGGTGGCCCAACGCTGGATTGTCCAGGGCGCAGCCATCACTGGTATGAAATAGCAATGACAGTCTCTTCGGCTATGGATGAACAGCAGCCTGTCACCAGCAGTACATACGTTTCCCACGTTGCGGCAACTCTGTGGGAGAATCTGCCCCATCTGCTTTGGGGCGCATTGATTTTCAGCCTGGCCTGCGCGCCCGTCTTCGTCCTCTTTTCGTTCGGGCTGCTGGCGGCAGGATTGCTGGCGATGGCGGTCGTAGTTGGCCCTGTCTGGGCCGCGCTACAGGCATATTCCCTGCGCATGGCGGGTGGATATGCCTGCACAACCGGCACATTTTTCACGGCATTTCGTCAACATTGGCGAGGCGGCGCATTGCTCGGCCTGTTGGCTCTCTTTCCCTGGATGGCTCTGTTAACTACACTACCCCTGCTGCAACAAAACCCGATCCCCTTCGTCGTCTGGTTGGGACTGAGTGCGGATTTCCTGGGAATCGCGGTGATGCTGGCTCTCTCGCTCTACACATTTCCCCTGCTCATCCAACGGGGGATATCTGTGCGCGCCGCGGTGCGAGACGCCCTGATTCTGACCAGCCGTTATCCGTCCAACACACTCGGACTGCTGGCCCTGGGCATTCTTTTTGGCTTTGCCGCTGTCTATTTGAGCCTTGGATTGCTCTTTATCCTCCCAGCCGTCTATAGCCTTTTCATTGCCACCAACAGCCTTCTGGTTCTGAGCCAAGAAGCCTGAACAATCACCTTACCACCCCACTCATAAAGCAGGCAACCCAATGGACCACTTCCTCTATCGCAACGAAAAGACCAGCCAGATCAGCTTTCCCCTGGGCGGTATCGGCACGGGCTGTATCGGGCTGGCCGGCAACGGACGGCTGATCGACTGGGAGATTTTCAACCGGCCCAACAAAGGCAGCGTCAACGGCTTCTCCCACTTCGCCATCCGCGCCGAACGGGACGGGCAGACCATCGACGCCCGCATCCTCCACGGCGATTTGACGACCCCCTATCAGGGCGAAATACGCGGCAGCAAATTCAACACCTTTGGCTGGGGACCCCGGCGGGAATACCTGACCGGCCTGCCCCACTTCAAAAGCGTGGACTTCCGGGGCGAGTTTCCCCTGGCCGAGTTGCGCTACAACGACGACAGCTTTCCCGGCCAGGTGCAACTGAGCGCCTTCAACCCCTTTATCCCCACCAATGCCGACGATTCGGGCATCCCCGCCGCCTTCTTCGAGTTCAGCCTGACCAACACCAGCGACACACCCCTGACCTACGCCCTGGCTGGCGTGTTGAGCAATCCCCTGCCCACACCCCGGCGCAACCGGGTGGAGAGCGGGGATTGGGGTCACAGCCTGGGCCTGGGCACGGAGGGCGCGCAGCCCGGCGCAGTCGGCTACGGCGACCTGACCCTGGCCACCGACGCGGGGCTGGCCGACGACATCGACGTAAGCTGGCAGCAGTACTGGTATCGGGGCACCTGGTTTGACAATCTGGAGGTCTATTGGGACGATCTGAAACGGCCCGGCCCCCTCAAAAACCGGGTCTACAACGACGAAGAAGCGGGCGGCGGCGTGCGCTTCAGCCGGGAAGATACGGGGATGCTGGCTGTTCATGTGCCTGTGGCCCCCGGCCAAACCCGGCGTGTGCGCTTCGTCATCGCCTGGAGCTTCCCCACCTGTCACAACTATTGGAAGCCCGACCCGGAAAAACCGACCTGGCAGAACTATTACGCCACCCGTTTTGCCGACTCCGCGGCCAGTGCCCGTTACGCGCTCAGCCAGTGGGATCGACTCCACGCCGAAACCGCCCGCTTCCACGACGCCCTCTTTGCCACGACGATTCCCGCGGCTGCGCTGGATGCAGTTTCGGCCAACATTTCCATCCTCAAATCCCCCACCTCCCTGCGTCTGGAAGACGGCACCTTCTACGGCTGGGAGGGGCTGCACCCGGAGGAGGGCTGCTGCGAAGGGTCGTGTACCCACGTCTGGAACTACCAGCAGGCGTTGCCTTTCCTCTTCCCGGCGCTGGAACGCACAATGCGCACGGCGGACTACCGCTACAATCTGCTGGAAAATGGCGCAATGCCTTTCCGCATCCAACTGCCCATCGGCTCTGCGCCCTGGGACTTCCGCCCCTGCTGCGACGGTCAGTTCGGTGGGGTGATGAAAGCCTACCGCGACTGGAAGATCAGCGGCGACGACGGCTGGCTGGCCGACATCTGGCCGGGGGTGAAGAAGTCTCTGGAATACGCCTGGAGCGACGAAAATATCGACCGCTGGGACCCGGAGAAGAGCGGCGTGCTCACCGGTCGCCAGCACCACACCCTGGATATGGAGCTTTTCGGGCCAAACTCCTGGCTCACCGGTTTCTATCTGGGCGCGCTCAAAGCTGCCAGCGAAATGGCCGCCCATCTGGGCGAGAGTGAGACAGCCGCTGAATATACGCAGATTTTCGAGCGGGGCAAGGCGTGGATGGACGAGCATCTCTTCAACGGCGACTATTACATCCAGTCCATCGATCTGAAAGACCGCTCGCTGGTGGAGGCATACGGCGCTAAAAATGATGTGCTACAGGGCGGCACAGCCCTTGACGCCTACTGGAACAGCGAGCACGAGGAGATCAAATACCAGATCGGCGAAGGCAGCAGCATCGATCAGGTCCTTCCCCAGTGGCACGCCTCCCTCTACGGTCTGGGCGATCTCTACGACCCGGCCCAGGTCAAGAGCGCCAGCGCGGCCATCTACCGCTACAATTTCATCCCGGAGATGGGCAAAGTCTACAACCCCTGCCGCATCTACTGTCTCAACGACGAGGGCGGGCTGGTCATCTGCGCCTGGCCAGAGGGCAGCCAGAAACCCCTCATCCCCGCGCCCTATTCCCAGGAAACGATGAACGGCTTCGAGTATTCGGCGGCCATCCATATGATTATGCAGGGGCTGGTGGCCGAAGGGATGGCGTGTATCGAGGCCATCCGCCAGCGCTACGACGGGGAGCGGCGCAACCCCTGGAACGAATTTGAGTGTGGCAGCAACTACGCCCGCAGTATGGCCTCCTACGCCCTGCTCAACGCCTTCTCCGGCTTCCAGTTTGATATGACGAAACAGTCCATCGGCTTCCACCCGGTGGAGGGGAAGGACGATTTCCGCACCTTCTGGTCGCTGGATGCGGGCTGGGGGGAGTTTGAGGTGCGAATTGCGAATTGCGAATTGCGGGTTCTCTATGGGGAATTGTCTCTGCAGACGCTACAACTGCCCTTCCTCAACGGTCGGGAAGTGACCGGCGTTTCGTTGGCGGGGCAGCCGGTTTTCTTCACCCGCAACGGCGACGGGCTGGCACTGGGCGACGGCGTGACGATTGCCAGCGGTCAAACGTTGCGGGTAGACTTCTCTTGACTACACGAATCGCAATCGTCGGCGGCTTTCTTGGCGCGGGCAAGACGACGCTGATTCTGGCCGCGGCCCGGCGGCTGGCGGCGCAGGGCTATCGGGTGGGGCTGGTGACAAACGATCAGGGCCAGGATTTGGTGGACACAGCCCTGGCCGGGGACGCCAACATCCCCGTCACGGAAGTGGCCGGGGGCTGCTTCTGCTGCCGCTTCCCCGATCTGCTGGCCGGTTTGCAGCGCATGCAGGAGGTCGCCAGCCCGGAGATTATTCTGGCCGAGCCGGTGGGGAGTTGCACGGACCTGATCGCCACTGTCCTGCGCCCGCTGGTACAGTTCTACGGCGAGCAGTACGCGCTGGCCCCCCTCACCGTCCTCCTCGACAGCAGCCGCTCGATGGCCGACTTTCCCGACGACATCCGCTATCTACACGAGCAGCAGGTGGCCGAAGCGGAGATACTCCTGCGCAGCAAAAGCGATCTGGCGGAAAAGAATAGAACGCGGATGACGCGGAACGGACGGATGGGCGCGGATTTGGGAAAACCTCAGATGCACCCGGTTTCCGCGGTCACAGGGGATGGGTTGGACGAGTGGATTTCGATGATTCTGGGGCAGAGCAGCCGCAACCCGGAGGCGCTGACTATCGACTACGAACGCTATGCCCAGGCCGAGGCTGCGCTAGGCTGGCTCAATGCGAAGGGGCAGATACGCGCCGACACACCCTATTCGGCCAGGCAGTGGATGGCCGCTCTGCTGAAAGGGCTGGAAAGCCTTTGCGCCGAACAGAAAGCGGCCATCGCCCACATCAAAGCGCTGGTCACGACGCCCCAGGCCAAATTCAAAGCCAGCCTCACCAGTTCCGGCGCGCTGTCCTGGGACTTGGACGCCGACGCAGCCGAAACCCGCAGCCACGAATTTATCCTGAATGTGCGGGTCAACGCCACGCCAGGGCAGTTGGAACAGATGGCGATGCGGGCCATCGAAGCCGCCCAACCCGACCCCAGCGCCCGCTATTACATCGAACACTTCGAGTGTTTCAGCCCCCTGCCACCCCGGCCTACCCATCGATTGTAAACAAAGAGGGCAGACGGCGGACCGCTGACGGACGTATGGCGTCAGCGGTCCGCCGTCCAATTTTCACCCCGCTTCAATTTCATCCAAATGCGCGTCCCGGTGCAGGCTTCGCTCAACCCAGCGGGCACTTGCCCGGTGCAAATCATCCAGCAGCGCGGGGGGAAAGCCAGCCAGCCGCTCGTCCAGCATCTGCGCGCTTTCGAGGGCGATGCGCACAGCCTGGGCGGGAGGGATGGCGGCCCAAAAGGGCAGAAGCAGATCGTTAACGGAGATAGGGAGCGAATACGCTCGGTGGAGGCCCGGTTGCGGTCAGTGAAGGAAGGGTCGAGGGTCATTAGAGGTCTCCTTCTTACACACAAGAAATGTACCTGTTCAGCCCCCCACCCTACCTCTCCCCATTCCAGGGCGGGAAGTGGAGCGACTCCTCCCCCCTCAAAGTGGGGGAGGTTGGGTGGGGGTGAGCAGTTACCAAGAAATTGTGGTGTATAGCATACGTCAACGAACAGCCAATCGTCAATCAGTGGGGGATTGCGCGTTCGCAACGCCGACCCAAATTGACAGGCACTAGCAGAATATTGTATAGTCAATCTCACATTAGTCAATTTTGACTATACAGATTCAGGCACAATCGTTGGTGGATGGAGGCTCAATGGTAGGGACACAGAAAAAGACAAAGACGGACGGCAGCCTTTTGACCGTCCTCTTTTTGGGTGTACTGATGGGTGCGCTGGACATCGCGATTGTTGGGCCGGCCTTGCCCGCCATCCAAAATGCTTTTGCCATCGACGAACGGGCTGTTGTCTGGATTTTCACGATGTACGTTCTTTTCAATCTCATCGGCGCGCCGCTGATGGCGAAGCTGAGTGACCGTTATGGACGGCGTGCCGTCTATCTGGCCGATGTGGCCCTCTTTGCTGGCGGGTCACTGCTGGTGGCGTTGGCGCCCAATTTTGGCCTGTTGCTGGCCGGGCGGGCATTGCAGGGGATCAGCGCGGGCGGCATCTTTCCGGTTGCCAGCGCGGTAATTGGCGACACCTTCCCGGAAGAAAAGAAGGGCCGCGCCCTGGGAATGATCGGCGCAGTCTTTGGGCTGGCCTTTATCGTCGGCCCAATTCTGGGGGGTATTTTGCTCATTTGGGGGTGGCAGTGGCTCTTTCTGGTCAACCTGCCCGTGGCTGGCCTGGTGATGATTCTGGGCAGCCGCAGCCTGCCAACGACGCGCCCGGCAGTGGTTCAGCCTTTTGATTTGCCGGGGATGGCAGCCCTGGCCGTAGCCGTTATCGGGCTGACCCTCGGCGTCAATCGGTTGGACACCACAGCCATTGGCGCGTCCCTGCTATCTGTAGGAGTCTGGCCGTGGCTTCTGCTGGCGGTGACGGCCACATTTCTCTTTGTTCTGGCGGAGAGACGGGCAGCCGATCCTATCATCCGCTTGGCCCAGTTTGGCAACCGACAACTGCGGCGGGCCAATCTCCTCTCGATGGGTGCAGGGTTGGGCGAAGCGGCGATGGTCTTTCTGCCTGCCCTGGCAGTGGCGGCCTTTGGGGTGACAGAGAGCCGGGCCAGCTTTCTGCTGCTGCCGGTGGTGCTGGCCGTAGCAATTGGCTCTCCCCTCGGCGGGCGGCTGCTGGACAGCCACGGCCCCCGGCCTGTGATTCTGGGCGGCACACTCCTGCTGACCCTGGGGATGCTGCTTCTGGGATTGCTGGGAACAGACTTTAACGCATTCGTGATCGCCGGGATCTGTATTGGCTTTGGGCTGGCGAGTCTGCTGGGCGCACCCATTCGCTATATTGTGCTGACCGAGACGAATGAGGGGGAGCGGGCCGCGGGCCAGGGTTTGCTGACTATCGCTACCGGGGTGGGCCAGTTGATCAGCGGCGCGCTGATCGGCGCGGTGGCAGCCAGCCAGGGCGGCGGCGTAGTTGGCTATACGGTCTCCTATCTCTTTGTGGCCGGCGCGGGTGTAGTGCTGATCTTTCTGGCCCTGGGGTTGAAGGGAAAAGCGAGGCAAGGGGTATGACGCTGGATGACCGTAAGCTACTGCTGTTGGGTCTGTTGCGTATCCAGGCTATGCATGGCTACCAGCTCAATCAATTTCTGGATGAGCATATGGACTTTATCGCCAGCCTGAAGTCATCCACGGCCTATTACACGCTGGAACGGATGGCCGAGGAAGGGCTGGTGCAGGCCCACGCCGAGCAGCCAGGGCGACGGCCAGCCCGCCAAATCTACGATATCACCCCGGCGGGAGAGACGCTCTACCAGGAATTGCTGCGGGAGAACCTTTCCCGCTATGCCATAGAGGAAAATGGCGACGACATCGGTATTAGCTTCCTGGCAGACCTGCCAGAGGAGGAAGCGAAAGGGTGTCTGGCCCAAAAGCGCCATATTTTGCAGGGCAAGATCGCGCAGTTCACGGAGATGGCCGGGCGAATGAAACTGTCCGACGCCACCCACCTGACCGTCCGCCGCACCCTACACCGGCTGCGCGCCGATGAGGTGTGGCTGGATGAGGTGGCGGGGTGGCTGAACCGTTCGACCCGGTAAGTAGTAAATTGATTTTCAAACAACAAGGAGATTTCCAGATGTACACTTTTCTATTGATGACCCATTCAGGCTGGCGCTATCTGGCCCTGCTGGTACTGGCTATCGCCGTCGTGAAATATCTGATGGGCTGGCTGGGCAACGGCGGCTGGGCCAAAGTGGACCACCAGATCGGACTGATCACAACTATTCTGATCGACATCCAATTGCTGTTGGGGCTGGTGCTCTGGGTTGTGGCGCGCAACAACCATCCGCTGAATACCCTGCAGGGGATGGAGCATCCGGTCTGGATGATCATTGCCATCGCGGCTATGCACATAGGCCAGGCCAGAGTGAAGAAAGCTGCGGACGGAGACAAAGCCAAAACCGCGGCCATCACATTTATTATCACCGGTCTGCTCGTAGCCCTGGGCGTAGCCCGGATTACGGGCGTTATGTAGGGTGGGTTGTGGGAACAAAAAGTCCGCGCCAATTGGCGCGGACTTTTTGTTTCCACAACCCACCCTACAACTCTTTATCAAATGCCACCTCCGCGGGGATTTCCACAAAACCGAGCGCTTTGTTGATCCCCAGCATCGGGTTGTTCTCCTCGTTATCCGTACGGATGGCCGTGCCCCCCTGCTGAATGGCGAACTCGATGGCACGCAGTTTCATCGCCAGGGCAATGCCTTTGCGCCGGTGGCTGCGCAGGACACCGGTCAGCCAGGTGTTAATGCGCCGGGGCATGGCCGGGTTCTTCGCCAGCATACTCACCCCCACATATTCGCCGGAGGGACCATTCACATCCAGCGCCGGGTCGATAGCCATAAACCAGCCCTCCGGCCAGAAGTTGGGATTATCATACCCCTTAACGTACTCCTCGAACGGTTCTTTCACCGGCGGATCGATGTGCGGTATGTCCTGCTCGATCTCCCAGAACATCGCATAGAGCTTCTCCATCCAGCGGGGGTCTCTCTCCCGCACCTGGGCCAGGGGCGTGATTTGCACCCCGGCTGCGGCCACCCGTTCCTGTGCGCCGTTGAAGCGGCTGAAGTCGAAGGCGGTAATATCCAACTCGGAGATGGGAAAGCGCATTTTTGGCACGAAACCCTGAGATTCCAGCCATTGGGTACGAATCCGGTGATCTTCCCGGATATCCGTGCCCAGAATTGTCGGCTGCCTCTCGGTCAATTGAGTCAATACATACTCATAGATCGACTGGTGCAGCTCGGCCCGTTCCTCGTAGCCGGGCAAGGACGAGTATCCATAGACATATTTTCCCGGCACGTTAGTCCAGAAGGGTTGCATATAGACCCCCTCCGTCACCAGTTGCCCATCGCTCTCCACCACAAAACGTTGGCGCAATTTCTCCTGGGGCCAGCTATTGTCGTGAAAACGCCAACTGGCAACCGTGCCCAACTCGTCCGGCCAGGCCGCATTGTGAATATCCACCAGCACGGCATACGCTTCATCAGTCGTCGCATTGTAAGGTAATACAGTATACATTGCATCATTTCCTGTTCTGAAAGCAGATGGGCGGCACCGGCCACATCTACAATTCCTTCTCGTAGTTCACCCCCGCAGGCACCCCCACAAAACCCAGCGCTTTGTTGATCCCCAACATCGGGTTATTCTCCTCGTTGTCTGTGCGGATGGCCGTGCCCCCCCCTGCTGGATGGCAAATTCGATGGCCCACAACTTCATTGCCCGGGCAATCCCCCTGCGCCGGTGGCTGCGCACCACACCGCTCAGCCAGGTGTTGATGCGCTGGGGCATGGGCGGGTTTTTGCCCAGCATACTCACCCCCACATAAGCATCTATCGGTGACAGGTTGAATGGGTCGAATCGTAAGCATATCTCTTTTCCTCCACTTCAATCGATCTCTTTGTGATAGTCGGACCAGGCGGGCCGAGGCCGAAAACCCAGACGCAGATTGATCTGGTACATCGGGTTGTTCTCCTCGTTGCCTGTGTCGATGGTTTTGGCCCCGTATTCCCTGGCAAAGGCGATGGCCTTCAGCTTGAGAGCCGTAGCGATGCTGCGCCGTCGGTGGCTGCGCAGAACACAGGTGAAGCCGGTTTCCAGATGATCCGGGCGAGCCAGGTCCTTGTCCAGGCCGCTCAACCCTACATATTCATCCCTATCGACAGCGATGAAATTCCCTTCGGGCAGAAAATCCGGCCCGCCAAAGCAACGCTGGACATACTCGTCAAAGGGGAGCCGGGTAATCGGCTCCGGGGACGGCTCGTCCTGGGCACCATCCCAGTCCAGGTCGTAGAGCTTGCGCTGCCACTCCGGATCCTGCTTCATCAGTTCGGCCAGGGAACAGATGGCAATGCCGCCGGACTCCACCCGCTCGCTGAGACCTGTGTAAGGCTTGAAGTCGAAGTCGTTCACATCCAACCGGGAGCGGGGAAAGCGCATGACCGGGGAAAAGCCACGTTCGGTAAGAAAACGCACCTGATCGGGTCTGTCCTCCCGGGCGTTGGCTGTGAACAGCACAGGAGCCGGTTCCCGCTGACAAAGAACATCGACCAGTGCCGCATATATCCCTGCCCGATTCTCCTCGCACTCAAACGCCCCGTGGATGTCGATGCCTATATGATATTTACCGGGGCGATAGGACCAGGAACTCTCCGCCCCCGTGCCGGCAGCGACAATACGCTCCCCGACCCGCCCTATCACCCGGCGAAAGTATCGATCCGGGGAACGGCTGGCGTCCCGGTGTTTCACCGCGGCTACCGTCGTTGGCTCATCCGGCCACGCCCCGTTGACCATCTCCACCAGCCCGGTGTATTCTTCTTCTGACGGTACAAATTCACTGATTGTAAGCATTTGTCTCTCACTTTCGGGCAAAACAAAAAAAGCCACGGGCGCAGGTGCGCCCGTGGCCGAAAACTCAGCAGATGGGTCGAATCAGCCGGTGGCTGGTTCTGGGCGCGCAAATAGAAGAATGATACCGAAGGAAGAAAATCGAAGCATCAGAACCTCCTTTCGCACGCCAGAGTGAAAACAGATGGGGTAAAAAGAGTGTAGCATTGAAGCGTAAAGTTTGTCAAAACGGCTATAACTCTACTGCTCCATTCAGTTGACGTTGGGTACAGTAGAAGGATAAGATGTGTTCAGGTGATCAAAAAATGTAGTTGAAAGAGCAGACCTGCTATGTTATACTAAGACTAAGGAGGTCGTATGGCGTTTACTGTTACGGATTTCACAGATTTGATTGATCTACTGAATCGACACCCCAAGTGGCGCGCAGAGCTGCGCCGCCAAATTTTGGATGAGGAATTTTTGAAGCTCCCCGAGTATGTGCGGGCATT
This sequence comes from Caldilineaceae bacterium, assembly GCA_023384455.1. Lineage (GTDB taxonomy): Bacteria > Chloroflexota > Anaerolineae > Caldilineales > Caldilineaceae > JACQGT01. Next base: position 18,365 of record JAHDWH010000118.1, read on the forward strand.
GGATGCGCGCCTGGGACGAGTGGAAGTGGGCGTGGAGAAGTTGGCCGAAGCGCAGGTACGCACAGAGTATCGTGTGGGGCGACTCGGAGAAAGCGTTGTTGGGCTGGACCATCGGGTAGGAGGGCTTGAAACCAAAGTAGACCGGCTTGAAATCAAAGTAGACCAACTCGACACAAAAGTAGACCAACTCGACACAAAAGTAGACCAGCTCGATACAAAAGTAGACCAGCTCGATACAAAAGTAGACCAGCTCGACACAAAAGTAGACCGGCTTGAAGATGGCATGGATACGCTAAAGCAGAGCCACAAGGGATTGGCAACAGCCATAGCCCAGCTACAAACCGCGTTTGGCTCCACAGTGGAGGAGGAGGCGGAGAGTGTTCTGCGCTGGGTGCTGGAGGAAAAGGGCTATCGTCTCCTAAGCGACCCGCTCTCTCTGCCCCTCAACGGCGAAGTGGATGTGATAGTTGAAGTCGAAAGCCCATCCGGTGAACGGGTGTGGGCGGTGGTGGAGGCAAAGGCGCGGCTTGGTTATCGCCAGGTGCGGTCCTGGGGTCAGCAGATGCAGTCGGAAGGTTGGCAGCGACGATTGGCTGGGGCAGGTGTACCTGGCCCATTTCTGGTCTATGCCTACGGAATTCGCTACGATCCTGGCGCGGTGCGGGCAGCCGAGGAAGAAAAAATCGGGCTGATGAGTTTGAAGGGAGAACGGGTGACGCCACAGGGCCTCATTCAGCCAGCAGAGCCAGTTCGATAACCGCACAGCCGCATAAATCATAAGGAAGCGCACCACACAAAGACCGGACTTCATTGGAAGTTCCGGCCTTTGTGTGGTGCGCTTTGTACCTGTTCAGCTACCCCTCCCTACCCCTCCCCATTCCAGCAGATTGTCGGAGTAGTACAGGATAGAACGCGGATTGAGCGGAAAGCAGGGAAAAAGCCGGATTTGTTCTCGAATCTATCCGCGGCAATCAGCCCGATCTGCGTCATCCGCGTTCTATTTCTTGCCTCTCCGACAGCCTGCTGGAATGGGGAGAGGTAGGGTGGGGTGGCTCAACCCGTCGTAGCAGATAACCGCCGCGCCCTGCTTTTGGATGTGACCAGCCTCATTGTAACAGAATCTTCTCACCTTTCCACACCAGTTCCCCATACGACGGGTAGCGCCACGGGGGCGGTGTCCCTTCGATGAACTCAGGACACCGCAGGCTCAGGCGATGTCCTGAGTTCATCGAAGGGTCGAAGGGATGAAAATTTTGTATACACGGATCGGAAGGAACACAGATTTTTATTAATCCGTGTTCTCTTTTATCCGTGTATACAAGCCTTTTTTCAGGGCAGTTCCCCATGCGACTTCGTTGCGCCACAGGGGATGAAAATGTAGGTCG